>JAEYNY010000128.1 GCA_023412275.1 Bacillota bacterium | reverse complement strand
CCATAATTCCATCCATCTCCGGCATTGTGATGTCAAGAGTCATTATATCAGGTTGATTGCGCTTTGCCTGCTCTATAGCTTCACGGCCATTAGCGCCTTCTCCTACTACTTGATAGTTTGTATTTTCTTCAATCATTCTTTTAATTAAGGTTCTCATAAATACTGCATCGTCAACAACAACAAATTTAAGTTCTCCCATTAGACACATCTCCTAATTCATACATCAAAAGTGATAAAGCTACCATTCCGGCAGTTTCCGTGCGTAGGATTCTTGGCCCCAGAGATATTTTTTTAACGCCTCTCTCTTCTGCCAGTTGAACTTCTTTTTCTTCAAACCCGCCTTCCGGACCAATGATAATACTGCCACTGGTAATTCCTTCATATCGGGACACAATATTTTTAAGCCCAACCGCACTTTCCTTCTCATAAGGTATCACTGCCAGTTCTGCCTGAGACGCCATTTCAACAGCTTCTTTAAAGGTTATGGGATAGAGAATATTGGGAATCGTTCCTCTATTACACTGCTTTGCTGCCTCTCTTGCTATCTTTTGCCATCTCGCAAGCTTATTTTTAGCATCCTTATCAGTATTTATCCTTGAAACACAACGTTCAGTAATTACTGGAACTATTTCCCATACTCCAAGTTCAACACATTTCTGTATAATTAACTCCATCTTGTCCGACTTTGGCAAGCCCTGAAACAAGGTGACTTTTAATGGAGATTCTGTAAAATTTTTATTTACATCTGTTATTACACATAAAATTGAACTATCATTTATTTTTTCTATTTCAGCTGTGTAGTCAAATCCTCCACAGCATACAGTTACTTCGTCTTTTATCTGAGCCCTTAGCACTTTTTTTAGATGCTGAAAATCTTCACCGGTTATGTTAATTCTGCCATTAGCTATTTGAGCTTCTTCTACAAAGTATCTGGACATTTAAACACCATTGCCACCCATTCTCCCATTTCAAGGGTTTCTATCCGTGACATCCCGTTTTTTTCACATGCGTCTATTACTTCCTGTTTTCTTTCTTTTATAATACCTGAAGTAATAAACAAAGATTCCTTTTTTAAATAATAAGGTATAAGCGAGGACAAGTCAATAATTACATTCGCTATTATATTAGCTACTATTATATCGTATTTATGCTCATCCTGCTTCAAATCAGACAATATAGCTTTATATGCCGACACTTTTGACATTTCCTTATTCAGCTCAATATTTTCCTTGGCAACTTTCACAGCAACTTCATCTATATCAATAGCTTCAACTGTTTTTGCACCAAGTTTCGCTGCTATGATTGAAAGAATGCCCGTACCACAGCCGATATCAAGAACCTGTGTATCATCCTTCATGTACTTATCAAGCAGTATAGAACACATCTGAGTTGTTTCGTGTGTCCCTGTTCCAAAGGCCATTCCGGGATCCATTTGTATTATTATTTCGTTACCTTTGGGACTATAATCTTCCCAGGTTGGTTTTATTACTATTCTTTCCGTAAGTTGAAGGGGCTTATAGTACTTTTTCCAAGCTGTAGACCAATCTTCATCATCTACTTCACCGTATCCCTCAAGACCTTTTCCAACATCTAAAAATTGGGAAATATTCCCCAATCCATCATTTATTTTCTTCAATAGCTCGTCTATATTGTTTCCACTCTGAAAATATGCCTGTATAATAACGTCCTCACCTAATGATTCAAGGAATTCATTATCTGCATAATCCAGAGTATTTGGCTTTAATATTTCTTTTTTTATATCAAAAGGGTCCTTGATAGCTACGCCTCCGGCCCCCATAGTCGTAAGCATTTCGGAAACCGCATCACTTGCTTCGTCAGTAGTACTTACCCGTATTTCATACCATTTCATATTTGTCCGTTTGCCTCCATGAGCAGTAAAATTCTTATTTATTTAAATGCATCCTTCATTTTGTCAAAAAAGCCTTTTCTCTGCTCGTGGGATTCGTCTCCGCTAATTTCAGCAAATTCCCTCAGCAATGCTTTTTGTTTGTCATTGAGTTTTTTCGGAACCTCAATATTTACTTTAACATACTGATCCCCGCGGCCATTCCCTCTCAGATAAGGGATTCCTTTGCCCTTTAGTCTGAAAACAGAGCCTGTTTGAGTTCCTTCAGGTACAGTATATTTAACTTTTCCGTCAAGAGTAGGTACTTCTAATTCAGCACCTAATGCTGCCTGTGTAAATGTAATAGGTACATCACATACAACATTATTTCCCTGTCTTGAAAATAGCGGATGAGGCTTCACACGGATGTTAACATACAAATCTCCGTTTGGCCCACCTTTTAATCCAGGGTCTCCACCACCTCTTAATGAAATGGTCTGACCGTCATCAATTCCCGCAGGAATATCTATTTTTATTTTTTTTGTACTCCTCAGTCTACCTTTCCCGTTACAAGCCGGACAAGGCTCTGTAATAATTTTTCCTTCACCTTTACATGCATCACATGTCTTAGTGTTTATAAATTGCCCGAATGGTGTGTTTTGTTTTACCTGAACCTGCCCTGTTCCGTTACAATGACTACAGGTTGTTACATTACTTCCGGGTTTGGCTCCTGACCCGGTACATTTCGAACATATTTCCATTTTGCTTACATTTATTTCTCGTTCAATACCAAAAGCAGCTTCTTCAAAGCTAATTTCCATAGAGTATTTAATGTCTGCACCCTTCTGAGGACCTCTTCTTGTTTTGCTTCTTCCCCCAAAGCCGGAGCCTCCAAAGAAGGTCTCAAATATATCTCCGATTCCACCAAAGTCAAAATCAGAGGAGAAACCTCCTGCGCCGCCAAATCCGTTAGGGTCTGTTCCAGCATGACCGAACTGGTCGTACCTGCCTCTTTTCTGAGAATCGCTAAGAACCTCATAGGCTTCATTTACCTCTTTGAACTTTGCTTCTGCAGTCTTATCTCCTGGATTGACGTCCGGGTGGTATTTTTTTGCAAGATTTCTATATGCCTTTTTTAGTTCAGCATCAGAAGCGCTTCTCTCAACGCCCAATACTTCGTAGTAATCTCTTTTTTCTGCCATCCAATTCAACTCCTGTCTCATTACACAGCAAACCAGCAACCTAAAATAAGCCAGAGCTGTATTATGTAAGCTTTGGCGTTTATAAAACCTTTATGCTGTTAATGCTGTTAATGCTATAGGGGCTTTTTAAGCCCCTATACATTATTATATATTTATTTATCATCGTCAACTACTTTATAGTCTGCATCAACAACATTGTCGTCCTGTGCAGCTCCAGCTGCTCCCTGTTGTCCTCCAAACCCGGCTGCTCCAGGATCTGCCTGTGCTCCTTGAGTCTGTTGATATATTTTTGAGGATATATCATAGAAGGACTGCTGCAATTCTTCAGTAGCTTTCTTTATTGCTTCGGTATCGGTACCTTTAAGGGCATCCTTTACCTTGTTTACTCCACTTTCAATCTTTGTCTTGTCATCAGCAGATACTTTGTCTCCAAGATCCTTTAATGACTTCTCTGATTGGTAAACCAAGGAATCTGCATTATTTCTAACGTCGATTTCTTCTTTACGCTGTTTGTCTTCCGCAGCAAATTTTTCTGCTTCTTTTACAGCTTTATCTATATCAGCATCAGACAGGTTAGTTGAAGCAGTTATTGTTATCTTCTGCTCGTTACCTGTTCCAAGGTCTTTTGCGGATACATGAACTATACCATTTGCATCTATATCAAAAGTAACTTCGATTTGTGGTACACCTCTTGGTGCTGATGGAATACCTGTAAGTTGGAATCTTCCAAGAGACTTGTTGTATTGAGCCATTTCTCTTTCGCCCTGCAATACATGAATCTCAACACTTGTCTGTCCGTCTGCTGCTGTGGAGAATACCTGACTCTTCTTGGTAGGAATTGTTGTATTTCTTTCGATCAGTTTTGTGAATACTCCGCCAAGTGTTTCAAGTCCCAGTGATAGTGGTGTAACGTCCAGAAGAAGAAGTCCTGTTACATCACCTGTCAATACGCCCACCTGAATTGCAGCACCAACGGCAACACATTCATCAGGGTTAATTCCCTTGAAAGGATCTTTTCCTAAGTATTTCTTTACTGCTTCCTGAACTGCTGGAATTCTTGTAGAACCACCAACTAACAGAATTTTGTCTATCTTGTCAGGTGTGAGTCCTGCATCCTGCATTGCCTGTCTTGTAGGCCCCATGGTATTTTCAACCAAATCAGCTGTGATTTCATCGAATTTTGCTCTTGTAAGAGTTACATCAAGATGCTTTGGTCCTGTTGCATCCGCAGTTATAAATGGTAGGTTTATATTTGATGAAGTCACACCGGAAAGTTCTATTTTTGCCTTTTCAGCTGCTTCCTTCAATCTCTGCATTGCCATTTTGTCGTTTTTAAGATCTATTCCACTTTCCTTTTTGAAGGTATCAACAAGGAAATCTATAACTCTCTGGTCAAAGTCATCTCCACCAAGTCTGTTATTACCGTGTGTTGCAAGAACTTCAAATACACCATCACCGATTTCAAGTATGGATACATCGAAGGTTCCTCCACCCAAGTCATAAACCATTATTTTCTGGTCATGTTCTTTGTCAAGACCATACGCCAAAGCCGCCGCTGTTGGCTCGTTTATAATTCTGAGAACTTCCAATCCTGCAATTTTACCGGCATCCTTTGTTGCTTGTCTTTGAGCATCGCTAAAGTATGCAGGAACAGTAATTACCGCCTGAGTTATTGTTTCACCAAGATATGCTTCTGCATCGGCCTTAAGCTTTTGAAGAACCATTGAAGATATTTCCTGCGGTGAATATTTCTTACCATCTATATCAACCTTATGGTCGGTTCCCATCTCTCTCTTTATTGAAATTATTGTTCTTTCAGGATTTGTGATAGCTTGTCTTTTTGCGACTTGCCCTATCATACGTTCACCTGTTTTTGAAAATGCTACAACAGAAGGGGTAGTTCTATTTCCTTCCGGATTTGCAATAACAACAGGCTCGCCGCCTTCCATAACTGCCACACATGAATTTGTG
>JAEYNY010000180.1 GCA_023412275.1 Bacillota bacterium | reverse complement strand
TCATGGCTATATCCTGCTCTTACTTGCTGGATTAGCTTTCTGGAACTGACAAATGATGGGCATTTGAGACATCCAAAAATAGAGGGGTTTGCAGTACTTCCTGTGAAAGAAGCAGATGGAAAGGTGTTGACTGATTAGTGGCTACTGTTACAGATATTATAAAAGTAGAAATTGAAAACAAAGTAATTGATATAAAAAATCCCGACAAGTTATTTTGGCCAGAAGCGGGGGTTACTAAGCTTGAATTTGCGAAAACTATGACAAAACTTGCTCCCTTTTTAATAAAATATTCAAAAAATAGAATGTTAACATCAATACGTTATCCTCATGGTATCAACGACAAAAGCTTTTTCCAGAAGGAAAAGCCTCAAGGTACCCCAGAGTGGGTGGAAACCGTGGAATTCAATCGAAAGAACTATATTGCCTTAAACTCTGCTGCTACACTTGTATGGCTTTGCACTCAGGCTGCGTTGGAGCTTCACACAAGCTTTAACGTACATGAAAAACCAAACCATCCCGCCAGTCTGGTATTTGACTTGGACCCGGACGATGACCTCCATTTTGAGGATGTTGCAGGACTTGCTGATAGAATTCATGAAACGTTGGTGGCTCTGGGTATAAAGGGCTTTATTAAAACCTCAGGTGCAACGGGGCTACAGATATTTGTCCCTACTGCTGCAAAGTTTGACTATGACACTGCCCGGAACCTCAATGAGTTTTTTGCACAGTATTTTGCTGAAAAACTCAAAAGCACGGTGACAATAGAAAGAATGAAGAAGAAAAGGGATGGCAAGATTTATTTTGACTGGCAGCAGATGTGGATTGGAAAAAGTATGATAACCGCTTATTCTGCAAGGGCAGTAAAAAGTGCGGCTGTTTCGGCTCCAATAGAATGGAGTGAGCTGAATAGTATACGACCGGAAATGTTTACTCTTAAAAATATAGTGAGCAGGCTGGAGCAAAAAGGGGACATCTTTGAACCAAGTCTGAAATGCGACAATTCGCCGCAGTTACACGAGATATTGAAACAGATTAAAACTGCCAGGTGAAGTAAAATGTTGTTATATTAATAAATATTGTATAAAATATGGTTATGGTTAAATTAAAGAGTATCATCGTTATATGAGAAACGTATAGCGTAAATAAAATATATCGGGGGGAATCACATGAAAGTATTAGTAACCGGAGGGGCAGGATATATCGGTACCCATACATGTGTTGAACTGCTGGGGGCCGGTTTTGAAGTTATCGTAGTTGATAACCTTTGTAACAGTAAGGAAACAGCAATAGAAAGAGTAGAAAAGATTACAGGTAAAAAGGTAAAATTCTATAAAGTTGATATTTTAGACAAAGAAGCACTTGAACAGGTATTTATAGATAATAAACCGGATTCTGTAATTCACTTTGCAGGACTAAAGGCAGTAGGGGAATCTGTTTCAATCCCGTTGAAATATTATTACAACAATATAACGGGTACTTTGATTTTGTGCGAATTAATGGAAAAATACCAAGTCAAGAATCTGGTTTTCAGCTCATCAGCAACTGTATACGGAGATCCTGCCAGTGTTCCCATTGCTGAGGAATTTCCGTTGTCTGTTACAAATCCATACGGCAGAACAAAACTTATGATAGAGGAAATTCTAAAGGATTTGCATGTGGCGGATGCGTCGTGGAATATAGCTCTGCTTAGATATTTTAACCCAATCGGAGCCCATGAAAGCGGTACAATAGGGGAAGACCCAAATGGGATTCCAAATAACCTGGTACCTTATATTACACAGGTAGCAGTTGGAAAACTAAAGGAAGTAAATGTATTCGGAGATGATTATGATACAGTTGACGGTACCGGGGTAAGGGATTACATACATGTTGTAGACCTTGCAAAAGGCCATATAAAGGCTTTGGAAAAGCTATCCCGTGAACATGTGGGAGTAAGGGAGTATAACCTGGGAACCGGCAACGGATACAGCGTTCTTCAAGTAATAAAGGCATTTTCACAAGCCTGCGGAAAAGAAATACCATATAGGATTGTTGGCAGAAGGCCGGGAGATATAGCAGCGTGCTATGCAAAGCCGGACAGGGCAAAGAATGAGCTTGGTTGGACTGCTGAAAAGGGACTTCCTGAAATGTGTGTAGATTCATGGAGATGGCAGTCTCAGAATCCAGAGGGATATAAATAATTAATATGGTGCAAGGAGAATTTGACATGAACAATAACACAGCTTTAGTAATAATGGCAGCAGGTATGGGAAGCAGATATGGCGGTTTAAAACAGATTGACCCTGTAGGGCCCAACGGCGAAATTATAATGGAATACTCTATTTATGATGCCATTAGAGCGGGATTTAACAAGGTTGTATTCATAATAAAAAAGGAAATAGAGGACACCTTCCGAGAGGTGGTTGGTAAGAAAATAGAGGGAATTATTGACGTGGAGTATGTTTATCAAAAAGTAGACAATCTGCCTCAAGGCTTTAGTGTTCCTGAAGGAAGAGTGAAACCCTGGGGAACGGGACATGCGGTGCTAAGCGCTAAAGATGCCGTTAAAACTCCATTTGCAGTTATAAATGCAGATGATTTTTATGGGGCTGAGACATACAAGCTTCTGAATGGATTTCTTACAAATAATCAGGATTCAAATAATAAATACAAATATTGTATGGTGGGATTCGTTATAGAGAACACACTTACCGAAAACGGCCATGTTGCTAGAGGGGTTTGCAATGTAGACAGTCAGGGAAACCTCATTGATATACATGAAAGAACAAAGATAGTGAAATTCGGAAATGAGACTAAATATACCGAGGACGATACAAATTGGATTAAGATACCTGAAAAGAGTATTGTGTCTATGAACACATGGGGCTTTAATCTAAGTATTCTCAATGAACTTGAAGAGCGTTTTCCTGAGTTCTTGAGAATGAACAAGGATAATCTTTTGAAAGCGGAGTATTTTCTGCCTACAGTTGTGGATAATCTTATCAAAGAAGGCAAAGCAGATGTAAAGGTACTCTCAACTGCGGATAAGTGGTACGGCGTTACATATCAGGAGGATAAGCCGGTTGTAAAGAAATCAATAAGTGATATGGTGTCGGAACATAAATATCCTAACCGTCTTTGGGAAAATATCAAATAAACTGTACTTAATTAACTACTTTCGTCAATTTATAGGTAACTATTGTATCAAATGTATATGTATGGAAAATTAATTATTGAAAAATAGGGCCACATGTAATATAATGTAAAACAAATACCTGTGAAGTGAGGGAGATAAAATGTACACTGACAAAACCTTGGTTTGCAAAGAATGTGAAAATGAATTTATTTTTTCTGCGGGTGAACAAGAGTTCTATGCTGAAAAGGGTTTTCAGAATGAACCTACCAGATGTAAAGCTTGTAGAAGTAAGCGTGACCATTCATCAAAAAGAGAATTATTTGAGGCTGTTTGTGCAGAATGTGGGCAAACCACAAAGGTTCCGTTCAAACCTCATTTAGATAAGCCTGTATTATGTAGCAAATGTTTTGCTAATAAAAAATAGTACATA
>JAEYNY010000164.1 GCA_023412275.1 Bacillota bacterium | reverse complement strand
GAATCCTGATATTTCGTAATTAAGTCTAGAATACTCCTATTTCTTACAAGCAGCTCCTGTGCAGTGTATTGAAAATCATCTACAAGTATATCCTTCATGTGATTCACCTCAGTATTTAGATGTCTGATTTTATTATACGTTTACCTATAAATACTGTCAAACCCCAAAAAACAATATTTAACAGAAATAATTTTAACTGTTAATAGATTTGTTTGATTTTTGACATTAAATATTCTTTGTAGTATACTTGAATTATTGAGACAATTTTATATAAATTAATCCAAACGCACTCAACTATAGTATTTAGTGCGTTTTAGTATTTTTTGTTTTATTTTTATTAACAGCTCGACTGAATATAGATATTTCTTTAGATTCACAAGAGCTTTTGGATATACAAATAGTGGATAGATTTGCGTTATTTTTTATGGAGGAATGCTATGTATAACGTAGGAGATAAAATTGTATATCCCATGCATGGTGCGGGTGTTATTGAATCCATAGAGGAGAAGGAAATACTTGGGAAGAAGTGCAGCTATTATGTTATGAAAATACCTATAGGTGATTTAAAGGTTATGATACCTACTAACAATATTACTGATATAGGCATAAGAGGTGTAATAAGTGTTTCTGAAGCTGATAATGTCTTTAATTTCTTAAAGGATGGCCAGCATGAAATTCCGTCCAATTGGAATAAACGTTATCGGGAAAATATGGTCAAGATTAAAAGCGGTGACATTTTTGAGGTAGCTGATGTTGTAAGAAGCCTTATGCAAAGAGAAAAGGAAAAAGGGCTTTCTACAGGTGAAAGAAAAATGTTAAGCAGTGCAAAGCAGATACTAATAAGTGAATTGGTTCTTGCAAAAGGTATTAATCAGCATGAAGTTGAGATTAAAATCCAAGAGTACCTTTACGGCTGAAAAGCCTTTGAAGGAGAATGAATGTGCTAAATAGGATTATTAAAATATCTTTTTCTATTCTAGGAGCTATTACCGGGTTTACTATTTTACATACAATTCTATCAATGAATATAAAAATCGGTGAAAACTTAAAGGTACCACTAGTGATATTGTTTTCATCTATTTTCTGTGCTCTTTTTTATTTTATGGCCGGTAAGATAATTGAAGTTCTTACGGGTTTCATTGATAAGTTTGAAAAAGGGATACAGAATGTAACAATGTCTGAGCTAGTTTTGGGAGCCGCAGGACTTATACTTGGACTAATCGTTGCAAATCTTGTTAGTATACCAATAATAAAAATTCAGATAATAGGCCTTCCCTTTGCAGTAATTATAAATATGCTGTTCGGACTTATGGGGGTTATACTGTCCCAAAGAAAGAAAAATGAAAGTATAGCAGATATTTTTAAGGAGCAGTCTTCCTCTCGTAATAAAAAACTCGTGGATACCTGCACAATTATTGACGGGAGGATTCTTGATATATTTAATGCAGGGTTTTTGGAAGGTGAAATTGTAATTCCGTCATACGTACTTGACGAATTAAGGCATATAGCTGATTCTCCCGACAGTCTAAGGAGAGCCAGGGGCAGAAGAGGGTTGGATATCCTTAATCTGCTTCAAAAGGAAGGTAATAATATTGTAAGAATAGACGAAACAGACTTCCCTGAGATACAGGAAGTTGATGAAAAACTTCTTAAATCAGCACAAAAACTCAAATGCAAACTGGTAACAATTGATTACAACCTTACAAAAGTTGCTTCGTTAAAGGGGGTAAAGGTTCTCAATATAAACGACCTTGCCAATGCGGTTAAGCCCGTTGCTCTACCTGGGGAAGAAATGAATATACTGGTTGTGAAAGATGGAAAGGAAAACGGGCAAGGTGTAGGGTTTTTGGATGATGGAACAATGATTGTAGTGGACGGAGGTAAAAAGTACCTGGGTCAGACAATTCCGGTAATGGTAACAAGTGTACTTCAGACCTCTGCAGGCCGTATGGTTTTTGTAAAACCCAATATAAATGATTGACTTAACACAAGATATGGAGGCATTTCGATTTGAACTCAAATGATATATCTCAAAAAGTAACTGCTATTATAACCGCAGCAGGAAAAGGTACAAGGATGAATTCCAGTATTAATAAGCAGTATTTGAAAATAGCCGGTATACCTGTCCTTGCCAGAACAATAAGCGCATTTGAGAGCTGTTCTGAGGTTGATAATATAATACTTGTTGTTAATGAGGATGATATAAATTTTTGTAAGCATGAAATAGTTGAGGAATTTAACTTTAAAAAGGTGATTTCCCTTGTGAGCGAAGGTGCTGAACGGCAAAACTCGGTTTATAAGGGACTTTGTTCTATTAGGGATGATAAAGGAATTGTATTAATTCATGATGGTGCCAGACCGTTTGTAACAAAAAAAAACATCGTGGATTGTATAGAGGCTGCAAGAGAATTTGGTGCTTGTGGAATCGGGGTACGGTCAAAGGATACTATCAAGATTTCGGATGAACACGGGTTTGTACAGTCAACCCCGGACAGAAACAGTCTTTGGAGTATTCAAACACCCCAGGGTTTTATGTATGATATTATAAAGGATGCCCATGACAAAGCTGTGCAGAATGGCTATGTTGGAACAGATGATATGGTTTTGGTTGAGAAATTGGGCATACCCGTTAAAATTGTGGAAGGTAGCTATCAGAATATAAAAATTACTACTCCGGAGGATTTAATAATGGGAGAGTCTTTGCTATCTTCTTGTAAATAGTACGAAGGGAAGGTGATTTATGGGCAGCTTAAAGAGTCTACTTAAAATAATACCATTTATCAAAAAGTACCGTTTATTTTTTTGTATTGGCATTACAGGTACGATATTGTGTTCTGTTGTTTCTGTTCCCATACCTTACTTTATTGGGTATATACTCGATAATGTAGTAGCAGGGTCCAAAAGCTACAAAGAATTATATTATTATATCGGATTAATTGCATTACTATATGTGCTCAGGTATGCTATTTCTTTTCTAGCACAGTATATATTCGCAAAAGTAAGCAACGAAGTTACAAATGAAATGAGATATACCGTAATAGGTAAGGTCTTGGACCTTCCAATGAGTTATTTATCAAACACGGAAAAGGGGTACATACAAAGTAGAATAGGAGAATGTGGTAATGTCAGTGTTGTATTTTCGCCGTCAAATATAGGATTGCTTCTTAGCCTGATTGATGCGGTGGCAGCAGCAATAGCCATGTTTTCTTTGAACTTCAGATTAGCTTTGGTAGCCGTTATTCTATCACCTGTATTTTACTTTTCCTCCAAGGCGTCAGCTGGGGGATTCATGAAGGTAACTCATCAGATGATGGAATCAAATGCTGTTTTAAATGGAGAATGTTTTGAAATAATTAACGGAATAGAAGACATAAAGGTATTGAACGGAAAAGAAATCCAGCTGAAAAGGTTTAAAAACAAGTTGGACGACCTAATAAAGAAAAGTATAAAGCAAAGTAAATCAATATTGATTTTTATTGAGAATATTACAATCGCTAACAATTTAGGAACTCTTTTAATACTGCTAATTGCAGCAATTCTTATTATAAGAGGTCAGTTTACAGTAGGTTTATATACTTCTTTTTCACTGTACATTGGAAGGGTTTTTGGTGCAAGTCAGGGGTTAGCAACGGTGGGAACCACGATAAAGCCAGCGTGTCTGAGCATAGAAAGATTGTATGAGCTGTTGGATATGAAGGGTGAAAATGACGGTAAGACAGAGAATATAGAAAGTAATATTGATTCAATTAAGGTACAAAATGTATCATTCAGATATAATAGTAATGCCAAAAACGTTATTAATTCATTAAACTTTGAAATAAACAAAGGTGAAAAAGTCCTTTTACGTGGTGAAAACGGTTCAGGAAAATCAACACTCATAAAGCTTCTGGTTGGATTGTATACACCGGAGGAAGGAAAGATACTTTTCAATGATACGGATTTATCCACCATAAATAACAAAAGTCTCAGGGCTAGAATCGGTATTGTGTCACAAAGTATTTTCCTATTCAGAGGGAGTGTACTTGACAATATACTATACGGTCAGAACGAAAAGAAGCGTGAGGATGTTGCGTTACAAATAAAACAACTGAATTTGGAATCGTACATAAACAGGCTTCCAAATGGCTTGGATTCTGAAATATCCCAGAATACTGCAGGAGTTTCAGGTGGACAGGCACAGGTAATCGCCTTTATACGGGCAATGCTTTTGAACAAGGATATTGTAATACTTGATGAGCCTATATCAAATGTGGACGTTGAAACACGTGATATCATATTGAATATTTTAAAGAATAATGAATTCAAAGGAATTCTTATTGTTGTTTCCCACATAGTAGATAATATGGAATTTATAAATAAGGTGATTGAATTTTAGTTTAAAAATGGGTTGGTACTGTTTTAGCCACCGGTAATTCCGTATAAAATTATATCAATGATCGCTTCCAAGATATTTGCGAGAGTGTATAGCGGCTCATCTTAGGATATTTTACCGTCGCTCACATTCATCGTCCATGATTCATTGTGTCGCTAAAACTTATATCGTGTAAATTTTCCGGTAAAATATCCTTGCTTCGCCGATAACTTCTGCAAATATCTTTAACCAAGCTTCCATTGGATACAATTTATACTCAAGTATAGGCCAAAAAGATAAAAATTAATATTGCAACAGATCCTTTTTGGTGTTTAGTTATATTGCAGTAACTATACAAAAAGCCTGTACGCCTTTACCCTGGCCAAATGCGGTTAGACCTTCACCTGTTGTAGCTGTTATTCCTATACAGTTTTCGGGAATAGCTAAAAGATCAGATATTGACTTCCGCATTTCGGCAATCTTGGGTGATATTTTAGGGTAGGAACACTCTATTGAAATTGAGACGTGTACTACTTTAACATCAACCAGATATTTGAGAGCCTCTCTCAAATATTCGGAGCTGTCTGTAATTCCTCTTTCAAGGCACATTTCATCGCTGATTTTACCAAGTATGTTAACACAAGTTACACCGAATATTGCGTTGGTAAGTGCATGGAGAACTACATCTGCATCGCTGTTTCCATCTAATGGCGTTATATCATCAAAAACCACGCCGCCTAGTATAAACTTTTTAGTGTTGTTTTGAAAATCAAATTTGTGGCTGTCTTGGCCTATTCCAACTTTCATAGTATTCTCCAATTCTTAAAAAATGTACAAACACATTATATTATAACCTTTGAGGCCCGTGCAAGTGCTATTGACATACCATGGTAAATATATTATATAATAGTAGTTAGAACTTTTTCGACTTATCTGCCTGGCTTTTTTAAATAAGTCGGCGGGCAGATTACTGATTAAAAATATATAATTAAGTGTTCAAATACAGTACTGGAGGTAACGATGGCTAAGGATAAAAAACTGGTAGAAGAAATAACTTCTATGAATGATGATTTCGCTCAGTGGTATACCGATGTTATAAAAAAGGCTGAACTTGTAGATTACTCAAGTGTTAGAGGTTGTATGGTTATCAAGCCTTATGGCTATGCAATATGGGTAAATCTTCAGAAAGCATTGGATACAAGATTTAAGGCTACAGGACATGAAAATGTTTATATGCCTATGTTCATACCTGAGAGCTTATTGCTAAAGGAAAAGGAACATGTTGAAGGATTTGCACCTGAAGTTGCATGGGTAACTCACGGAGGGGATGAAAAGCTGACAGAAAGGCTCTGCGTAAGACCTACATCTGAAACTCTGTTTTGCGAACACTATTCAAACTCTATACAATCCTACAGAGACCTTCCAAAGCTCTACAACCAATGGTGTTCTGTAGTAAGATGGGAAAAGACTACAAGGCCGTTTTTGAGAACACTGGAATTTCTGTGGCAGGAAGGACATACTGCACATGCTACAGCTGAGGAAGCTCAGGAAGAGACCATAAAAATGCTTAATGTATATGCTGACGTTTTGGAAAATGTCCTTGCAATCCCTGTTATAAAAGGAAGAAAAACCGACAAGGAAAAATTTGCAGGAGCTCATGCAACCTACACAATTGAAAGTCTCATGCATGACGGTAAGGCTTTACAGTCTGGTACATCCCACAATTTCGGTGATGGGTTTGCGAAGGCTTTTGATATTCAATATACAGATAAGAACAATCAACTCCAATATGTACACCAAACCTCATGGGGTGTAACTACTCGTCTTATCGGTGCTATCATAATGGTACATGGAGATGACAGCGGTTTGGTACTTCCTCCTGCAGTAGCACCTACACAGTTGATTATAATACCTGTTTCTCAGCATAAGGAAGGTGTTTTGGAGAAGGCAAATGAATTAAAAGACAAGCTTTCCGCTAAGTTCAGAGTAAAAATGGACGACAGCGACAAAATGCCCGGATGGAAGTTCAGTGAGTATGAGATGAAGGGTGTTCCTATGCGCCTTGAAATAGGGCCAAAAGATATTGAAAAGAATCAGGCTGTATTGGTAAGAAGAGATAACAGAGAAAAGATATTTGTTTCTTTGGACAATCTGGAAGAAACAGTTGAAAACACACTTGCAGACATACAGAATTCACTCCTTGAAAAAGCCAGAGAGCTAAGGGATAAGAAGACTTATACTGCAACAACTATTGATGAGTTTGAGCAAATCATAAATACTACACCCGGCTTTGTAAAAGGTATGTGGTGCGGTGACCGTGAGTGTGAAGACCTGGTTAAGGAAAAGACAGGTGCAACGGCAAGATGTATGCCTTTTGAACAGGAACAGTTGTCAGACAAGTGCATGTGCTGTGGAAAACCTGCAAAATCAATGGTATATTGGGGAAAAGCATATTAATTAATACTAAAATATAAAACAGGCAGGCTATCATATATTATGATGTCTGTCTGTTTTTTTTGTCTTTTTCATTAATATTTCTCGATATTGTAAATAATTATGGAAAACATGTCAATACTATCAACATAAGGTGATTTATCCAAATATAGTTATTTTAAAGCAGGAGGGGTTGCAGTGAAAACAAGGAAAAAAGCAGCGATAGTATTGAGTATTATGGTTTCAGCATTTACTTTTTTACCTATTAGTACATTACAGTACAGGGTAGATGCATCACAATCTTATCAACAGGTGGCTTCAACAGCCGGAACGGTTACGGCACAGGACGTTCATTTGCGTACCGGCCCGAATACCAAATTTGACAGCCTGTGCAAACTGAAAAAAGGGCAAAAGTTAACTGTCATGGGGAAATTGGGAGACTGGTATGCAGTTTATGACAGTGCCAATGGAAATATTGGTGCAGTATCATCCCGGTATTTCAAAGTTATCCAGCCGAAGAAAGCCGCAGTTAAAACAAAGCAGACCGGTACAGCTAATAAAACTGTCAAGACCACTGCACAGCAGACTGTTGCAGCTAAGGTTATAGATGTTTCACCCGATGAAAAGGCCATGTTGGATATGGTTAACAAAGCAAGAAAAGAAGAAGGGCTGAATCCTCTGGTGTTTGATGAAGAACTTTTAAAGTTAGCCAGAATGAAGGCATCCGATATGAAAAATAATAATTACTTCAGCCATACATCTTCATATTACGGAACTCCATTTGATATGATGAAAAAGTACGGTGTAAAGTTCAGTGTTGCAGGTGAGAACCTTGCAGGAAATCAATCAATGGAAAAGGCTTTGACGGCATGGCTTAAAGAAAGCGGAAACAATCTATACAACAAAGAATTTACCCACACAGGGATTGGCGTTGTGGAGAGTCCCACATACGGCAAGCTTTTTGTAGAAATGTTTATGAAGAAGTAAGGCGAAAAAAGGGCTTCAATCAATTGGTTGAAGTCCTTTTATGTTCACGGTTTTTTGCTCTGATTACCGGCTACCTGGTTCAGTTTGAATGGAGGGTCAATGGTAATCGTTTTTTTATTCAGATAATTTAAATGTTTTGCAGAGCTTTGAAAGTCAAAAGTAAGCCTGCTGGCACAAAGTAGCTGGTATTTGGCATTATACTGTTTGTTTTCAGTGTTTTTACCATATTTGCCATCTCCTATTATTGGATGGCCATAATAGGCAAGATGGGCCCTTATTTGATGGGTTCTACCCGTAACCAGTTCTACCTCAAGTAAACTAAGGGAATTCAAAGAATCTAAAACACGGTATCTGGTTATTATCTGAACGGAGTTTTTGGTTTTCTCAGAGGTTATAAATACCCTGCTTAGCTTTTCATTTTTGTCCAGATAATCAACCAGTTCTGCTTTCTTTTTCTCCATTTTACCTGACACAATACAACTGTAGTATTTTTGTATTTCCCTCTCCTTTATCTTATCCAGCATAACTTCAAGGGTGGCATTATTTTTAGCGATTATCACCAGTCCACTGGTATTTCTGTCAAGTCTGTGACATAAGGCCAGATTTGACCCGTATATGCTCTGAAGTTTATCAATCAGAGTTGCTTCTTTTTGATTTTTATCGGGATGAACAGGAATTCCTGCTTCCTTGTTTACAATCAAAAGGTTGTCATCGTCATAAACCACTGAAAAACCTTCATCGTCACGGCCAAACAGATAATCGTCAATAATATAGACATCTATCTTGTCTCCGCAACTGACAAGATAGTCCTCTTTTATGCGTATTCCGTTTACTTTTACATCCTTTTTGCGAAGTGCCTTGTATAACATACCCGAGGCAAGATTAGGGAAGAAATCACGTACTACCCTGTCAATCTTTTTACCTTCATGGTTTTCTTCTGCTGTAATTGATCTCATATTAACTGTTTGTAATAATCCTTTCTACAATATTGTGAAATCTGACACAATGTTCTTTGGCAGTAATTGCAGAACTTCCTTCAGAAATTATTTTAAAAGCCGGAGTATCTGCATCAGGTATTATAAGCACCCAGCCGTCTTCAAGGTACAGCTTAATTCCATCGAGAAGTTCGGCTTTTTTGTCTTTATTGTCATTTATTATTCTTCGCATTACCGTACCTTTTAACTCCCAAGGACAGTAAATGCTTTTTTTGTCTATGTATATTTTGGGAATTTCTAGAAGCAATTGGTTTAAAGTTATTCCCGACGCACACATGTATTCAATTATTTTAACAAGACCTGCTATAGCATCAAAATTAAGTACAAGCTGGTCAGAACCGGCTGAGTTGCTTCTCTCACTTAAAATCTCATCCATAACCGCCTGTAGACAATTTTTAGTTCTTTTTACAACACAACGGTATCTTGAAGCAAGCCTTTCTATTACATCAGAACTTGTAATAGGTACATAAAAGGTGGTTCCCGGTGATCTTTTAAAAATAATAAGTGAAATAAAAGCCTCAAATAAATCATCTTTTACAACAATCCCTTCTCTGCTTATGAGAGTGAGATTTTCACCGTTACTGTCAATTATAGCACCAAATTCACAATTAGTTTCAACTAATACTGAAGTTACCGAGGATATATCAGAGTAGTTTTCATAGCAGATTGTCTGGCAGCCCATGTTTGTGAGCATAGGGCCTACAATAGAACAAACAAATTCGGATTTAGAAAATATACATATCCTGGGACTGTGTTGTATTATAGCATTTACATTGGTATTCTTGATGAGGTTTCTAACATAACAGCTGCTGAAATCAGTTATATTATTCAATCTGCTGATCTGCTGGGAGGAGCATCTTTTAAAGTCTTCACGGAAAAAGAAATTTTCTATTTTGCGCTCAGAGAACTTACTAATAGAAGTTCCTCTTGAATCCATAAAATCCACTCTTATTAAATTGGGATTATCCATATCAGTCTTTATATGGATTCCTCCTTCTGCTTTTAGAAAGCTTATGGCATACCTTGATATAGGAGTAAGAAGACTGCTCATATTGAATACTTCAATACCTACAGAAAGTATTCCGGAAATAAAAGCATGTTTGAACATCCGGGCGGAGTTTGAATTAGTTGAGCTGACTACAACTTTAGAACCTGTTTTAAGGTGAGAACCATATGCTGCCCCAAGTCTTGTAGCGTATTCAGGGGAAATATCTACATTTATAATACCTGATATTCCGTTTTCACCGAAAATCTTACTATTATGCTTTGCCCCCCAAATCATGTTTCTATCAACTATGGCAAGAGGCTCTACAACTTTTTCCGGCCAAAGCCTTATATTTGGCTTTATTATTGACCTTTCATTTATTTTACAACCTTCACCAATAACAGAATTTTCAAATACTGAGACATAATTTTTGAGGTTAACGTGATTACACAGTATTGCCCCTCGGAGTTCGCCTCCATTCTCAACATAGCAATTGTCCCATAAAATACTTCTTACAATGGATACATCGTTTTTGACAATTGTGTTATTGCCAATGACAGTGTGGCTTCCTATAACTGAACCACTGCCAATTTTGCAGTTAGAGCCTATAACACACGGAGGTATAATCCGGGCACTTTTATCAATAACCGTACCGGGGCCAACCCAAACGTTCTCATTAAATTGGTCGCCAATATCTATTTTTAGCTTTCCATTGAGAATATCGCAATGGGAGTTGATATAAGAATGAGTATCGCCTATGTCGCACCAGTAGTCATTGGTGACATAGCCAAATATTTTCTTGGACGAGGAGAGGAGAGTGGGAAATACATCCCGGCTGAAATCCGTATTCTTACCCGATTCAATATAGTTAAGAATTTCGGGCTCCAGTATGTATATACCAGTGTTAACCATGTCGCTGAAAATCTCGCCCCAGCTGGGCTTTTCGACAAATCCTTTTACAGAGCCGTCTTCATCCGTTAAGACAACTCCATATTCTAAAGGGACATCAACCTTTGCAAGTATAAGTGTCGCAATGGACTTTTTAGATTGGTGATATTTCAGAGCCTTATCAATATCTAAATCAGTAAGAGAGTCACCGCTTATTACAATAAAGGTCTCATCTAAAAAGTCCCGGGCATTTTTTATACCGCCTGCAGTACCTAAAGGAGATTCTTCAAGAAAGTAATATATATTTACTCCGTGAGAATGCCCGTTGCCAAAGTAGTCTTTGATTATTTGAGGATGGTACAACAAAGTTATACCAATATCTGTAATACCATAACTTTTTAATAAACCAATAGTATGTTCCAATACAGGTTTGTTCATTATAGGAACCATCGGTTTTGGTAAATCACAAGTAAGGGGTCGGAGCCTAGAACCTTCGCCGCCTGCCATAATAATAGCTTTCACACTATCACCCCGCATTCCTGGTATTTGATGCTACTGGTTAAGTTTTCCTATTATATAATATTCATCTTTTATTGTAATAATCCTTTAATATTTTAATGTCTTCAACTCCAAAACTTTCCTGAAGCACCGAAACTGCATTTTGTTTATTATGGGGTTCAACTTCAACTACCACTTTAACAACAGTCGAAGGAAGAGCTCCGGGAAATTTTTTAATTAACTGTTTCTGGCTTATACCTATATGAAGTCCAAATTCGGTAGTGGTCAGGTATGCCTTTCGTATTCCGTTATCCTTTAAACTGCCCAGTACATTTTTTGCATCTGATAAATTGGTATATAGAAAAACAAGTTCTTCCTGCATAATCAACCAGCCTCCTTGAATTAATTACAAATAGTATTTGTAACATTGCAAGGAATTAAGCCGGATTTTTTTGTTAATCCTTAAACGTAAACATCTTGTTAAGCAGAAAGCTTACAAGGGTATAAAAAACCATTCCTATAAGCTGAGAAATATTTTTTTCAATGTGAATTGTTTCCACAAGCAAAATAACTAACCCAAGCTGTACTGCATAGCATCCAGCAAATACCAGTGCAAACCGTATAAACTGGCTTAATGTGGACTTCTGATTACCTTTGAATGTCCATGTTTTATTTAAAATAAAACTGTTTATAAATCCGCATATATAACCTGCACCGTTTGCAAGCTTGTAGGAAACACCAAAAGCATTCTGAAGAACAAAAAGTACTATCATGGTAATAAGTGTATTTATTACGCCTACAAGGCCATATTTTATCATTTGTCCTATAACATTGCCGAATTTATCCTTAAAAATTCCGAAAGAGTTCATTATATTCATCACCCTTTTTAAACATATTTGCGTATTATATAAGTATATATAATATTATGGTAAAAGCCTTAGTTGCCTAATAATTTTACCATAAAATTTGACTGAAAAGCCAGGATGGTGAAAACTGAACTAATATAATTTAATTGGAGATAGAATATGTCTAAATTCATGAAAAAATTTTCACTTCTTGACACAAGGAAAACCCAGATTCCTTTTAGAAAAAATCATGTTCTGCATGGAATGATGTCAGCCTACTTTTTGGTTTTTATCATTTTATCAATAAAACCTGTTGATACCTTTGAGTGGTGGTATGAAAGTATTATTCCTCTTATCATAATAGTAATGCTTGGATTTTTATACACAAAAAACAGGCTTACAAATACTGCCTATTTTTGTATTCTGACGGTATTAGTTTTACATGCGGTAGGAGCTCATTATACCTATGCTGCCTGTCCAATTGGAGCTTGGATTAGCCGACTTCTGGGTATGCATAGAAATCATTTTGACAGAGTGGTTAATTTTGTTTTTGGCTTGCTTGTTTCAATACCGGTTTTGGAAAGTATTTATTACAGGTTGCGAATCAGGTATATTGGTGCGTGTATGCTTTCTGTGGTAATTATTCTGGCGGCAGCAGCATTCTATGAAATTTTTCAGCTGTTTTCAACAATGATTTTAAGTGACATACGTATAGAGGTTTTTTTGGGTTTTCAAGGAGATTTGTGGGACTGCCAGAAAGATATGGTATTGGCTATTCTTGGAGCATTTATTTCAATGAGTACCTGCATAATATTAAGGATTAATAAGAATCATAAAATATATATGGTAAAATGCCGAAAAAATTAGTTTAGATGGAGATACAAATGATATTTAGACTTGGATTTGTAGCAATGACACTAGACCTTGAAGATTGTTCACCGTCGGGAACAGTAACATATGCCGTATACAATAAAATTAAGGATGAGGCCGGAAAACGTGCAAGATTGGATAGGGTTGCAAAATGCAATATTAACAACACCTTGAGGATTCTTAAAAACAGTCTTGCATTAAATATAAAAGTGTACCGTTTGACTTCAAAACTAATTCCTTTAGCTACTCACGGTGATCTGAAGGACTGGGATTATGTATCTGACTTTCATGATGAATTTGAACGTCTGGGTGAATATATACGAACCAATAATTTCAGGATAAGTGCACATCCAGACCATTTTACAATACTTAACCCAATTAAGCCTGAAATTCTGGAATCGTCAATTCGTGATCTGGATTATCATGTGAAGCTTTTCGAGGCTATGGGATTGAATGATTTCAGGTACAAGCTGGTTTTACATGTAGGGGGACTGTACGGGGACAAAAAGAAATCCATTGACAGATTTAAAGAAAATTTTTTGAAATTACCCGACAGAATATCAAAAAGAATAATCCTTGAAAATGATGATAAATGCTTTACGGCTACGGATGTTCTGGAAATTTGTGAAGAATTAAAAATTCCCATGGTTTTGGATGTTCATCATCACAGATGTGTTAACTATGGAGAGAAATTAGGAGATTTGCTGGACAGAATATTCAATACCTGGAATGCGGAACCAGACCCGCCTAAAGTCCATTATTCCAGTCCCAAAAGTGAAAAAGAGTTCAGAAGCCATGCCGAGTATGTTGACTTATCTGAATTTATGGATTTTCTTCATACTGCAAAAAAAACAGACAGAGATATTGATATAATGCTTGAAGCAAAAATGAAGGACAGGGCATTGCAAAGGCTTTCTTCAGAGCTATTGGAGAATCCAGACATTAACAGATTGGACAAAGCAACGTTTCAGATGTAGCAAACAATTCTGCAAAAAGTTGGTTTATAATTTTTATATAGTTTGTATAAAATAATGCTGATGGCTTAAAAATAACTTAAAAGGGGTGCTGTATATGGATAAAGGTAAACCAAAAAGCAGTGACAATGAAAAACTTAAATTTGATAATGATCAGCTTGGAGAAAATAAGGATAATAGAGACGTAGGACAGCAGTCATGTGACTGCAATAAAGAAAACAAGTAATCAAAGTAACTACAATAATAAGAATCGGCTTAAATGTCGGTTCTTATTTTGTTTAAGGGATGTTTCCTTTTCTTGCGGGAAAATTTAATATATAATATCTATAATTGTTATTAAAACAGGATAAAATTACCTAAAATTTAGCATAACAGCGGAGGCAGTATATATGACAGATGTAGTCGGACAGTTAACCAGGGAATTCAACTTAAAGCCTTTTCAAGTACAAAATACCGTTAAGCTCATAGATGAGGGAAATACGATTCCATTTATAGCACGTTATAGAAAGGAAGTTACCGGAGAACTTAATGATCAGGTTTTAAGGGAACTATACGAACGCTTAGTGTATTTAAGAAATCTCGATGAGCGTCGGGAGGATGTAAGAAGGCTTATAGATGAGCAGGGTAAACTTACTGAAGAAATAGTAAAATCCTTAGATAAAGCGGTTACTTTACAGGAAATAGAAGATATTTACAGGCCTTACAAGGTGAAAAGGAAAACACGGGCATCTGTTGCCAGGGAAAAAGGTCTTGAACCCTTTGCTACTATTATATATTCACAGCTTCCCTCTAAAACTCCTGTGAATGAAATTGCTTCCAAGTATATTGACCCTGAAAAAGGAGTAAACAGTGCCGACGAAGCTATTGCAGGAGCATTGGATATAATAGCGGAAGAAATTTCTGATAATGCTGAATTCAGAAAAGCTTTAAGAGAAATAATATTTAATAACGGTCTTGTAGTGTCTTCCGGTAAAAAAGAGGAAGACTCAGTATACAGAATGTACTATGACTTCAAGGAACCGGTTGCCAAAATAGCAAGACACCGTGTACTTGCCTTGAACAGAGGAGAAAAAGAAGATTTTCTTAATGTACGAATTGATGTTAACGAGGATTTGTGTCTGAATTTTTTAAAGTCTAACACTATTAAAAACACAAACCCTGAAATGGCTAAATATGTGGTAGCAGCTGTAGAAGATTCTTACAAGAGACTGATTTTTCCGTCTTTGGAGCGAGATATACGCAATCAGCTTACAGAGTTGTCTGAGGATCAGGCTATAAAAGTGTTTTCTGAAAATCTAAGAAACCTGCTGTTGCAGCCGCCTGTTAAAGACAGGGTTGTACTTGGGCTTGACCCGGCATACAGAACAGGTTGTAAATTGGCCGTAGTGGATGAAACCGGTAAAGTACTGGAAACTACCGTTATTTATCCCACACCTCCTCAGAATAAAATCGATGAGGCAAAAAAGAAAGTGAAACAACTTATTGAAAAGTACAAGGTTGACATTATTTCAATCGGAAATGGTACTGCTTCCAAGGAATCTGAGATATTTGTTGCTGATCTGCTCAAGGAAATAGACAGAAAGGTTTACTACATGGTGGTTAGCGAGGCAGGTGCATCGGTGTATTCAGCTTCAAAACTTGGTGCTGAGGAATTTCCTGATTTTGATGTTGCCTTAAGAAGTGCCGTATCAATAGCGAGAAGACTTCAAGATCCCTTGGCTGAGTTGGTAAAGATTGACCCAAAAGCTATTGGAGTAGGACAATACCAGCATGATATGAATCAAAAAAGGTTGGATGAATCTCTTGGTGGAGTAGTAGAGGATTGTGTAAACAATGTAGGTGTTGATTTGAATACCGCCTCTGCACCTTTGCTCTCATATGTTTCTGGCATAAGCACTGCAATTGCAAAGAATGTTGTTGAGTACAGAGAGGAAAACGGTAAATTTAAAGCAAGAAATGAATTAAAGAAAGTAAAGAAGTTGGGAAATAAAACTTTTGAACAGTGCGCTGGGTTTTTAAGAATACCTGATAGTGAGAATATTCTGGACAATACATCTGTTCACCCGGAATCATATAAGGCAGCAAAGCTTCTTTTGGAAAATATGGGTTACTCTCTGGAAGATGTAAAGGATAAAAAACTGGCAGGACTTGACTCTACGGTTGCTCAGACAGGAATGTCACAGGTTGCAGAAAAGTTGGGCATCGGGATACCAACCTTAAAAGATATAATAAATGAATTGCTAAAGCCGGGAAGAGACCCCAGAGACGAACTTCCAAAACCCATGCTTCACTCTGATGTACTTAACATGGAGGACTTGAAAGCAGGAATGATACTAACGGGAACTGTAAGAAACGTGGCTGATTTCGGAGCTTTTGTGGATATAGGAGTTCATCAGGACGGACTTGTCCATATATCCCAGTTGGCTGACAAATTTGTAAAAAACCCCATGGATGTAGTAGCTGTAGGGGATATAGTAAAAGTCAAGGTTCTTGAGGTGGACGTTGAAAGAAAGAGGATATCACTGACCATGAGAGAAATAAACTAAAACTATTTATTTATGGGTTATTGTGGTATTATTAAAATAAGTTTTTTATAAATAAATGATGGGAAGAAGAATGATATGGGGATAGTTAATAAAGCGGTACATTTGATTGCCAAGAGACCCTCAGTGTTGTTGCTTACGGTAATTCTCAGTACTGTGGTTTGTGTTTTTGAATATTTTTTTATGACTCTTTTTTATGGACTGACAATGTTTAAGACAGGAAGTCCCTTTGATGACTATGTAAATATAATTCAATTTGTTATAAATACGATTTCGGTTCCTGAGACAGCAGTTAAAATTATTTTGGCACTTGTAATTGCAGTTGTTGCAGCGTCTTTAATTCTTGGGTTAATATTCTCAGGATGTTTCAACATCCTTTATAATGCAGTTGAAGGAAAAGAGAAAAAAGCAGGAAGTGAGTTTGTTCAGGGAGTAAAAAAATACTTTTTAAGAATGATTTCACTGAATCTGTGGACTATATGTGCATTTGTTATTTTTATAATATATGCTTTGATAGCGATTATTCCTGCAGCAATTGTAGTGGATAATTCTATAAGTGGAACAATGAATCCGTTGGCAGGGATTTTTCTTTCAATCATAACTGTGGTAGTACTGTTTTTCAGCTATACTTTTTTCAGACAGTATATAGTATTTTGGTATCCATCAGCTATGATTCATGATAAAAATCATTTTAAGTTGGCAAAAAAAATATCAGACAGAAACTTCTGGCCTTTACTATCCAAATTTGTAGCCTTTGATATTACATTGGTTTTGTTCGATATTCTATACATAATTGCTAACTTTACATTAGCGAATACACAGGTGGTATCAGGGACTATAAATACTATCCTAATTGTTGTAAATATAGTATTTAAAACAATAGTCTTTGCAATTTTGATTTGTTTTGTGTTTTCATCTTTTAAAAAATGCAGTGATGATTACAAACATAAAAAAGCAATCCGTTAAAATATATCCAATAGCAGATACAGGAGAATAATAAGCAGAAGTTCATCTTCTGCTTTATCTGTATATATCAGTACAATAAGACCTACAAGCAGTAGGTCATCCAGATATATATCGTAATCAAAAACCGTAAACAAAGGGCTTCCTGAACGTTCTGCTTTATCTCCGGTTCCCAGAAGCGACGAAAGGAAACCCAAAGGCTTCGGTTTTTTTGCTTCACGGCTGTCAGGGTTTGAGGAACGCAATAGTTCTTTTGCCTGTGTATTTACCGGTTGTTCATCTATTACGGATACATTTGTATCAATTTGCTCATGCTCGCTAATTGGCTGAGCAGAGTGATTTTTATTATATCTGCGGGACTTTGGGGGACTCTTTCTGTAAACCATACTATCCACTCCTAAAAAAACCATTGGGTATGACCAGAGAGTAAATTGTTTTGCTTAAACAGAACGTCCCTCCGATTCATCCAACATCTTGGTTAAACTGCCAATTTTTATAATTTTCATGCAATTCTGAAGTTTTTTTTGCCTATTGTCATTAAGGTAGGGCTTTATTGCATTAAGCAGATTAACTCTTGGATCATTGTTCGTGTTAAGCATATTCATAGCCTTTTTCATTTTTCTGGCCATATCGGCTAGGTCATCTGTGTCAGCTCTGGAAGACCCTTCAGACGGCTTTTCCCTTTCTGAAGAGTTGTCATCTGATGAGGTTTCATCCTTTGAATTATTTGATGACATGAACATATTCAAAAGCCCTTTTACATTGTCAGGGATACCGCTGTTTGAGTCCTGCCCCAGCATTTCGGCTATCTGTTTTATCTTATCTCCCATGTCGTCACTCATCAAAATACCTCCAAGCAATTGATTATATGTACAAAACTAGGAATTTAGAAAATCATTAACCTTTTTCATTATTGCATCACTATCTTTACCAAGTATTTTTTGAAGTTTATCAAGATCCTTTTGGGTAACTTTCTTCTTAATCTCTTCTTTGTCTATTTTAATATTTTTGAGTTTATCTTCATCAAATTCGTTTATTTTTTCCATTAGTTCATCCTTGTCATAAGATGAAAGCTTTTTTTCAAGATCTTTCGGACTGTCTTTCTTCAGCATATCTATAGCTTTATTTACTTTTGATTGGATCATTTTGTCTTGCATCATTTCCTGAATCTTTTTACCTAAAGAATCTGCCATAAAAATACCTCCTATAACCTGTTTTAACAGTATCATTACAGTGTATGCTATATGGTTGGACTATTATGTTGGATAATAACCCATAATCTGAAATAGAAGCTTGGATATGTAACCCAAGCTTCTATTCAAACTTACTCTTAACAGCTTTGACATTAATCGCGGCAGTCATCATTGTTATTGCAAAGGAAGAATATAAGCAGGATAACAGCCAGACATACCAACCAATCGCAATCATCATTGAAGAAATTACCGCCGAAGAATCCATCATTACCACCACAGCAGCAGCAGATAATTATTATTAGTATTAATATCCACCACCAGTCAAAACCATTAGAAGAACCACCAAAACATCCCATGATTTTACCTCCAAATAAAAGATTTAAGATACTGCATATTATGAATTTGTTTTAAAAGGTGTTACACATGTAAAAAATAATTTTAAAAAAATTTGTTTATTATTATTTAAAAAGGGTATAGTATTCTGGTATATTTAATCATATAAAAAAGCTGTTTTTGGAGGAAAAGGTATGGTTGATGTAATTATAATAGGCAAGGGGCCTGCAGGTATTTCTGCTGCACTTTATACAGTACGTGCCGGGCTGAGAACGTTGGTTATAGGATTGGACAACAGCGCACTTAATAAAACAGACAGAATTGAAAATTATTACGGGTTTGCAGAGCCGGTGTCCGGAAAATATCTTCTGGAACAGGGAGAACAGCAGGCCAAACGCCTTGGAGTAAAGTTTGTTCATAGTGAAGTATTAACGTTAGAGAAAGCCGAGTACTTTGAAGTGTATACAGCCGAAGAAAATTATTCAGCCAAGGCGGTACTCATGGCTACGGGGCAGCAAACCAAAAAGGTAAATATTGATGGTCTGGAAGAATTTGAAGGCAGAGGAGTAAGCTATTGCACCACATGTGATGGATTTTTCTACAGAGGGCTGAAGGTCGGCCTTGTTGGCTTTAAGGATTATGCTATACACGAGGCTATGGAATTAGAGCCATTAACAAAAAATATTACTATTTATACAAACGGCAATGAACTCGAACTTACTGAAAAGTATAAATGTCATGCTTCAAGATTTTCTATCAATAATAAAAAGATAAAAAACGTAGTAGGAAATGAAGTTATTGAGGGCGTAGCTTTTGAAGACGGTTCAGTTGAAAATCTTGACGGTTTATTCGTAGCTTTTGAATCAGCATCTAGTGTTGATTTCGCCAGAAAGTTGGGAGTAATAACAAAAAATAATTCCATTGTGGTTAATGAAGATCAAAGTACAAACCTAAAGGGTCTTTTTGCGGCAGGAGACTGTACTGGAGGTTTCAAACAAATTGCAACTGCAGTTGGACAGGGTGCCATGGCCGGGAGGAGAATTATTGAATTCATAAGAAACAATTCTTAAACCATGCTTTTGAGAGAAATAACTTGTATACAGTATTTACCTTCATTTAGTACATATTGAAAATATTTACAATTTGTGATAAAATATGACCACGCCTTAAAAGTAAAATAGTATTACTTGAATAGGAGATATAATATGTTTGTCATATTTATTTTATTGTGGATAATTTCTATTCTGTTAATTTATGCAAACCCTAAAGAATACTGGGCGTGGTGTGCTAGCCTTTGCCTGCTATTTAACGGTTTTGGCGGCTTAGCGGCGGTTATGGGTGAAAATTTTATTCCCTTTATACAAGGTTATGGCAATGAAAAACTGATTCTGGCTAGCCGAATACTTAAGGGTACAGCCGACATTTTGCAGCATTACTTTGCTACATATCTGTTTTTGGTTTTTGTTCTTATATTTACAAACTTTCTTAATATTCAGATGAAATCAAAAGTTAAAAAAGCAGTTATTGGTGTACTGTCACTTCCAAGTCTCCTTATGCTTTTCATTTATCCTATTACTCCCGATTTCAACCCAAATTACAGAGTCTTATCTAGCTGGGTATGTGTCTATACTATTCTGGCCAATGTAATTCTTATATTAAGTATAATTAAGGAAAGGGATGACTATACCAAAACCCAGAGAATTCTCACAACCTTATTTGCTCTCCCGTCTACAATGTGCATTCTCTGGACAAGTTATATATCTGTGGCACTGGGATATAGAAATGTTTGGCAAATTAACGTTTGGGTAATAGCATGTGAATTTATTTTATTTTTAATATTATGCATGAAATACGGAATATTAGGAGTACGTTTTAAGATAGAAAAAATAAATATCGATAACAATATAGATTCAGCTATAGGTGGGATGAGTATTGTATCACATGCAATAAAAAATGAAGTTTCAACTATTAATTTATGTGTAGAAACTATAATGTGCGTTGAAAAAACAAGCCCAGGAATGGCTAATAAATTATCTATTATAAAGGATTCCTGCAAGAATCTTTTGGAATTCACCAGAAAACTCAATGAAATAAAGCTGTATAAGATGAATTTTAAGCCGTGTCTCTTAAGTGAGATTATCTCAAAAGTAATAAATCAGGTTGCACCTTCTATATGCGAAAAGAATATACAGATTATTAATGACAGCAAAATAGATATTACTATGCTTATTGATCCCATTCACGTATCCGAAGTTTTGAAAAATCTCATTATAAATGCTATTGAAGCTATCCATACAGAGGGAGTTATTAAAGTAAATACAGAGTTTTTAAATAATAAAAAACTGTGTATAACAGTTTCGGACAATGGTATAGGTATTCCCAAAGATTTTATAAATAAGGTTATGACCCCATTTTTCTCCACAAAAAAGGGAAAAAACAATTATGGATTAGGATTAAGCTATTGCTTTAAAGTGATGAAATCACACAATGGAAGCCTACAAGTAAAGAGCAAAGAAAACCAAGGGACTGAAATGTGCTTGATATTTCCTGTTAATAAGGTTGTACATGTATATAATAAATCATTACCTCAGAGTAAAAATTATAATACATAATTAATGTGCATCTCCCATTAAAAAATATTGACAAGTTTAGAATACTTCCACATGCTTGGGCATAAAAATAAATGTGTAAGGGATGAATATTCATAAATACAACTTTTAACATTTTAATGTGAGGTGCATGAAAAAATGCGAAAACTAATATGTCTATTTATGGTATTTGGAATTATTTTTACAATGCTTGCAGGCTGTGGGGCTAAAAGTGAAAATGCTGACAGTGATGAACTGACTCCGGTCAGCAGTCTTACAATGGGGCAGGATGAAGCTAATGGCTTAAAGGATAAAACTCCGGTTCAGTTATACTTTATCAACGAACAGGGCACAAAACTTGCTGCAGAAACAAGATATATTCAAAATACGGATGCAGGTAAGGGCAATGAACATATGGCAACGGTTGTTTTAAAGGAACTTATAAGCGGTCCCGCAAAAGGTAGTCTCCTAAAAGCTTCTGTTCCTAAAGAGACAAAAGTAACTTCAGATGTAAAGATAAAGGATGGTGTAGCGACTGTAGACCTTTCAAAGGACTTTATCGAAAAGCACCCAGGTGGAAAAAAGAATGAGCAGCTTTCCCTCTATTCTATCGTAAACACGTTAACAGAAATAAAGGATATAACAACGGTACAATTCAGAATAAACGGAAAAGTAACTAAAGAATTCAAGGGTAGCTATCAAATCGACATAGCTTATTCAAGAGACACCCATCTTATAAGCAATGAACCCGCAAAAGACAGCTCAATAAAAACAACAACAGAAGAAAAGGATAATTCACGGGACAAAACAGCACAGCCAACAAAAGAAGATGAAACAAAAAAGACAAATTCCGATACTAAAACAAATGCTGATTTGGATGATGAAATTCTAGAATAATTCCGGTTGGCCATCTGTTATATACAGCAAGGTATCTTTTAGGATAGTAACAGCTCCTTTAAGATACCTTGTTTTTTTGTAGCGAAAATTAATATCCCGGAAGGGAAAAATCAGTGGTTACAGCACCCGCCACACACATGTCTGTTTGGACAGTCTCCGCCGGAGTCTTTTCTGGACTGAATTATATTTACATTCTTAAAAATAGTTTCAAGATCATTGCTTCCGCAGTCAGGGCATTTAATCTCTTTGTTTTCACGTTGGGACATTTTAGCCATTACGGTGATTTCACTACCACACTTACTGCATTTAAGATCATAAAATGGCATAAATCTACCTCCTTTATTATTTTGTATTATATCATCTAAAAAAACAGGGATAAATAGTTGAATAAATAAAAACTTAAATACGGACAATAAATATTAATAGTGGAGGACCAATTATGCATACAGTTTGGAAGGGTTCTATAAGTTTCGGTTTGGTTAATATCCCTGTAAAAATGTTTACTGCAACGGAAGATAAGGATATCCGGTTTAAGTATATTCATAAGGAATGTCATAGCCCGGTAAAGTATAAAAAGGTGTGTCCAGTCTGTAATAAGGAGGTTCAACCTGAGGATATTGTACGGGGCTTTGAGTATGAACCGGGTAAGTACGTTATAATGAGCGGTGAAGATTTTGAATCTCTACAGGTTAAAAGTGAAAAAACAGTTGAAATAGTGGACTTTGTAAAACTTGAAGAAGTTGATCCCGTGTATTTTGACAAGACATATTTTCTCGCACCTCAGGAGACAGGAGGAAAAGCCTATACACTTCTGAGAGAGGCCTTGGGACAGAAAGAAAAAATTGCTGTTGCCAAAATAACTATCAGAGACAGAGAATCCCTGGCTGTTATAAGGGTATACAAAAACGTACTGGTTCTTGAAACAATATTTTATCCGGATGAAGTAAAAGATTCGGCACAGGTACCCGGTATACCTGAAAACGCAAAAACAACTCAGGCAGAGCTAGACATGGCGACTCAGCTTATAGATAATCTAACTACTGCTTTCGACCCGTCAAAATATGTGGACACCTACAGGGAAAAGCTTGTTGAGCTCATTAATGCCAAGGTTGAAGGAAAACAGGTAGTGGCAAGAAAAGAAGTTGAAAAGGAAAATGTTGTAAGCCTTATGGAAGCATTAAAACAAAGTATACAAATGTCAAAGGGGACTAATAAAAATGAAAAAGATAAGGACACTGATAAAGCTGATAAAAGTGCTAAGAATGTTAAAAACCACAAGAAGGACCCGGTATCAGAGGTAGAAAACAGCGATAGCACAATTGAGGAAAAGCCAAAGAAGAGAACAAGGAAAACCAGAGAGAAGGTTGAATCATGAACTGGATTATACCAATGGAGCCGGTAATTTGTCCCGATGTAAAGGAAGGTGCCGGCTACATCCATGAAATAAAATGGGATGGTATAAGAGGAATGGTTTATATACAGGATGGAAACGTTAAAATCTACACAAAGAAAGGTAAAGAGAGGACAGGCTTCTATCCTGAACTGGATGTTTTAAAAAAAGGCCTTGGAGGCAAAAATGCAATTCTGGATGGTGAATTTGTTGTTCTGGATGAAAACGGAGTTCCCTCGTTCTATAAAAGTCTTATAAGAGAACGTGTTCGCAATAGCGGCAAATTGCAATACTACACAAACTCATATCCTGTTAGCTATATGGTATTTGATATTTTGCAGTATGGGGATAATATCCTTGTGAATATGCCCTTAGTTGAAAGAAAACAACTTCTTGAAAAAAATCTACGTTCGTTAACAGGCAATGATAATAAAATATTTTTAGCAAAGATGTACCAAGATGGCAAAGAACTGTTTGAGAAAATGAAAAAGCAGAATATGGAAGGTATTGTTTCAAAAAAGACAGACAGCTTGTATATAGGTGGAAAAAAACACGATGCGTGGTTTAAAACGAAATTTATTAAGAAAATGCTTTGCGTAGTTGGAGGAATACAATGGAAATCCACACATCCCAATTCTCTGGTTTTGGGTATAAAGCCTCCGGACAGCGAAAAGCTTGTATATGTGGGTAAGGCATCTATTGGACTGAAACAATCGGATTTAATGCTTATAAAGGAGTATAGCGGACAACTTGAACAGGAGGAATGTCCATTTACAACTGATGAAATTATCCAACTGGACAGAACCGGCGAGAAATTCACATGGCTCTATCCTGCTCTTACTTGCTGGATTAGCTTTCTGGAACTGACAAATGATGGGCATTTGAGACATCCAAAAATAGAGGGG
>JAEYNY010000142.1 GCA_023412275.1 Bacillota bacterium | reverse complement strand
AATTTGTTCCCATATTTTTTCAAACCGTCCGATATTCTGACTATAGTTATCCATAAGCCAAGTATCATGATGAGAATTAATTACCGTCACAAATCCACGGGAAAGTGACCAATCTACTACTTTTTCGATTCTGTCTAAGAAGCTACTGTCAATAGTATAAGGACTGTTTGTTTGTGTATGCTGATCCCAACGGATTGGAATTCTAACATGCTTGAAACCAGCCTGTTTAAAATCATCAAAATAGTACTCCTGAGCTGCCTTTGACCAAGAACCTTCCGTTGGTGCGTCAAACGTATTTCCGAGGTTTATTCCTATTCCCATCTTTTTTACCATATCCTGAGAACTGGTAGCCCCATAGACAGACATAGGTAATAAGCTCATAATAATACTGCACGATATAATCAGTGCTAATATCTTTTTCATTAAAAGTCCCCCCTGTATTAATTTTACATATTATCTAATTTAATTATATAAACTGACATCTTCGAATACAATTGTCACATAGCACTCAATTGTAATATATTACTCAATTATTAAAAATTCTTATACCACAGAAGTACCTATATGTGTTATCATCATATTAATTCCAGAAATTATCTCATGCATTATATAATTTTAAGAAGCATTAGAGGCGTAGAACAGGAAAGTGCTTTTTAACATTATGAAAGAATAAAAATTAGTACTGTTTAAAGCCTAGTAAGGAAGATAGTATGATTAATGACAATCAATCAATATTTAATCCCTATATTATTGAGGTTTATTGCATAAACGAAAAAAATGTCCCATATCCTGTAGGAACCCATTTTGAAGAGAGAATTGTCAAGTTCTATGAGCTTGAACTAATTACAGGAGGAAATGGAACTATTATTACCAACGGTGAAACTGCTAAAGCCTCAAAAGGAGATGTGTTTTTAAGAGAGCCCGGCACAATAGTTGAAGGATATTCTGGTTATTATTTTATTGTCATTATGTTTGACGCTTTTTATGATATATCCAGAAAAGGTATTTACGCAAGCTCTTCCCCTTATTGGATTACATATGAAAAAGAAATGCTCTCCAATATTGGATTTTTCAAAGACGTGCCTTATAAACTTACAACTTATAATTATGAGATTGAGTACTTATTCAAATCCGTATTCAATGAGTTTATCAAAAAGCAGCAGAATTGCCAGTTGATTTTGAAAGCGCACCTTATGAACATATTAAATCTCTTACTTGTATCCCCCGAAAACACCATTAAAAGAATCAATACACGGTCTTTTGAAAATAATTATGAAATAATAAAGTCTTCTCAAAAGTACATAGATAACAACCTACATAAGGATTTTACCTTGTTAGATCTTGCCGAAAGGTGTAGAGTTAGTAAAAATTTCTATTGTAAGATATTCAAAAGTATAATCGGACTATCACCATTTGATTATATTATTCAAAGCAGGATGAATACCGCAAAAAGATTATTGACTACAACGAATATAAAAATATCTGATATAAGTATTATGTGTGGCATAAACAACATAACATACTTCCATAAGCTTTTTAAAAAACATGTTAATATGACTCCTGCAAATTTTCGTGAAAGATTCGGTTTCACAAAAGCAAAATACAAATTGTGATTTCATGGGAGTGAACATACTTTAGTGTAAATGATTTTAAAGCCCCTACTATAGCACCAATAACCGTCAATGCTGTAGTAAGGGCTTTTATAAGCTCCAATACGATTGGCGACCATGTTCTGCTCCGTTCCTCGTTTAAGCAGCGGTACCCACATTCACCTGCCATCGACTCACTTCTTTCTGTCATAAAATATAAAAGGACTACCCATTTTTGAGTAATCCTTTTGGTTCATAATATTAAGAGAACTAACCCTTATTAATATTCTTCATGAAAAATTCATCCTGTCCTTTGATTAACTCTTTAATCTCGGGAATATTTTCATGGCTAAAATTCGGTATTGATATTAGCTCATTCCCACAACGAAAAACCCTTCTTCCATCAGCATATGAGTAAGTATATCCTTCTAGCTCACCCCTACACTTGCCGCAACCATAACAGCCAGTATATTTTCCATCGAACTCTTCAATTACTTTCTTTATTCCCATATTGAAAATTTCAGAGTAACCTTCATTTGCATAAAATTTTAATCTAAGCCCAGGGCCATTCTTCTTTATAGCATTACTATGAATTTCCATTTTCATAATCGTTCTTTTAACTTTGCTTTTTGAGAAGTCAAGAGCAAAATCTTTTGATTTTGTTTTTTTAGGTGTGTATCCTAAAGATATTGAGTATTCTGCAATATCTTTAAATATTTCTTGGTAACATTTGGGTAATTCAGATATAAAATCCTGAAGTAATTGACTGCTTTTTTCATTAATCATCTTGATCTCCACTGACAAATAAGAATATGAAGTACATCACTATTTTATTATTTGTTTTCACTAAAGACAAGTTTTATCGCTTTCTTGCTCTCTGTTATCCATCCCTTTGATACCGCAATATCAAGCTGTTTTTCTGTGAGTTCATTGCTGTAAATTTGATGTGATTAGAGTGTCAATTTGTGCCTGCATATTAGGATAATATTACTCCTCCCATTAGCTCATCATATTGCTTAAGAGAATGTTGTGGAAATGAATCGGAAATTGACTGTGTAAAAGAGCCTTAAGGCTTATTGAATAGTTCGCCAACTGTATTCATTTACTCGCTACCGCTAAAGCGGTTGTCGACCATACCCTTCCCTTTCCTATTATTCTGCTAAATAATAAAAATTTTTAGCATATTATCTAGCATTAGACAATCCGAATGTTAACAATTATGCATTTTTGTTTAGCACTTTATAGATTTTTAGGTAATAATTACCTGTAAAGCAGATAAAAATTACCAGGTAAACTTTTAGGTGCAAAAATCTGTTATAATTTTTTCAAAATAAAGAAAGGAATGTAGAAAATAGTGAAAAAAGTTGGATTGATAGGCATGTTTGGAATTAATAATGCAGGAGATAATCTGGAAGCAATGGCTACAAAGTTTTTGCTGGAAAAACAACTAAAAGATGTTGATATTTCCTGTTTTTCTATCAATTTATCTACTATGTCTCGTACTTTATTAGGTAAGCAGCGCATGGGGTCATTGGAATGCGTTACAAAGCCGGCCTATTTGGAAAAAGAAGAATTTTGGAACACCATTTATGACCTCGATGCATTAATAATGGGAGGTGGAGGTATTCTTTTACCTATACCCGAGTGTGATCCGATTCTTTTATATGGTTCCCATATAAACATAAAAAGGGTTCCTAAAACAGCATGGAATGCAGTTGGAAGCAATTGGGCTCCGTTGAACGACAGGAAATTATTAGGATGGTATTCAAAAATTAAAGAAGCTGTTGATATTCTGGACTATGTCAGTATACGTTCAATAACTACTCAACGATTGCTTGAACGGTCAGGATGTATGCCAGAAAAGATTAATCGTGTTCCTTCTTTAGTGACTGCGATGGAATTGGATCAACCGGAACTTTTGAGTGAACTTGAAACAAAATACGGCATACATAAAAATCAACGTCTCATCGGAATATCTATAGGTCCAGAAATAACAAGAAATCCACTAGACAAATTTATAAATGCTCTTGCAAAAACAATAAATGAAATTCAGACCAATCTTTCTGAGGACTATAAGATAATTGTTTTTCCGGTAGGGGAAATGTATGGTGATGGAGCTGCATGTAGGATGCTTGGAGAACTCTGTCCGGATTCCTGTGTTGTTGCTAAAGAATTGACAGCAACTCAAGTATGGTTATTAATAGGTAGATTAGATGCGTATTTATCAATGAGATATCATGGTGTCGTTTCTGCTATAGCCCAAAGTGTACCCACTCTGGTTTTGGATTGCTACCTTAGCAATGAAACTTTAGGAAGTAAATTGCGAGACTTGGTATGGGATTCCGAACTTGAGGAATTTTATTTTTCACCTATTATCGAAATATGTGGGGATCCACTATTCAGGAACTTTGACAGAGTACCTCAAACCAATAATATATCTATGAGACTTAAGGAACGTATCATGAGTCTGCTTACACCGGAAGTAAAAAACCGCTGGCAGGTTGTTACTCAAAAGCAAAAAGCTAAAGCCTTGGATCACCTTCAAAGGATGATCAGATCATTAGAAATTGATAAATAATAAAATAATTTTGATATGGAGGTGAAACATGTCTTGCATTACAGCCATCCAAGAGTCTGCAATTTTAGGGGTTCACTTTATAACAAAATTTAGCAAATCCAAAAACTATTTTGAGCAAATGATTGAAAGGTTATTACATAATCAAAAATACGATTATTCAACAAAACTAACATATGCATTTTATCAGTATTATACATTAACCCGATTTGCAATGGTAGAAGATTTAAATCACACAAAACTACTACAAGTTTTGAATCTATACAATGATTTAGAAACTGGTGGTGAGGATGATTGGTTTATAGAATGTTTGAAAGTCATGCTGTATGAAAAATATTACAATTGTTTAGAGAAATCCGACGATTGTATTGCATCTATTAGGAAGATGTTTAAATTACAGCAATCATCTCTGGACAACAAGCCAGAATTTATCGTTACCTATATATTTCAAGCTAAAATTTATTATCAGGGTAATCAAAATGAAATGGCTGTTACGTGTCTAAAAGAAGGGATGGCGTTTTGTCAGAATGAAAAGATTAAAACTGTATTGCATGGACATTTCAAGGATATATTGGATAGATTCATATACTTAATTACGCAAGAGAATCAGCAACAAATAAGCAAATTACTAAAAGAATTGGAAATTATCTATTTTTAGATCAGAAAGTGATGGGATGAAAATGAAATCAATCAGTATACATTTAACAGATCAATGTAATAACTCATGTATATTTTGTGTAGTAAATTCGCATAAAGAAAAAAAAGAGGGTGTAAATAAAAAAACAATAGAAAATTTTTTAAAGGATAATGCAGGAAAAGGATACGAATTTGTGAATATCCACGGTGGTGAGGCTACTGTATTAGATGAATTTATAGATGTTTTAAAGTTGATTAAAAAATATGATTACCCAATGGTCAGTCTACAAACAAATGCCCGCAAACTGTCTGACAAGAACTATGCTAAAGAAGTATTTGAGAATGGTGTTAAATTATTTGTAGTATCTGTACATGGGAAGAATAGTAAAGAACATGATACTATCACACAGGTTGATGGAAGTTTTCAAGAGGCAATTGCCGGGATTAAGAATGTGATGGAGTTAGGAGCAAAAGTAAGGACGAATACTGTTGCTTACAAAGAGAATATAGAGAGTCTGCCTGAAATTGCGGACTTATTGATAGGCTTAGGTGTTGACCATATAAATATTTCAGCAATGCATCCAGTAGGTAAAGCTTATCAAAATTTTAACCGTGTAGTTCCAACCTATACACAAATTCAGAAAAAAGTATTTGAGATGGTTGATTATTGTGTAAAGCATAATTGCGTCGTTACACTAGAAGGATTCCCAGATTGCATGGTAAAAGGATATGAAAAGTATATGATTAACTGGGATGATAAAAAAATCAAGTTACTATTCCATCATTATGTTTTAAACAATTACGCAACCTTTATGGAAAAAGAAACAAAACAAAGAGTTTCCTCTTGTGAGCAATGCTCACGTACAAAGACATGCGGGGGAATTTATAAAGAGTATTTGGAGTTTTATGATGAAAATGAATTCGTACCAGTAAGGGATTGATAAAATGACTATTTTATTTATAGTAACTAGTTATTGGGCATATGGGGAATTAGCAATTGCTTGTGAGTTTGCAAAAAGGCTGCAAAGACTTGGGATAGACATACATTTTATTACTCCCCCCACCCATCAGAAGACAATGCAGTCACATAAGTTCCCATTTACAACACTTTTCCCCAAAAGTAGAACTTTGAACAATATCTTGTTAAAAGATATTGAAACAAGATTGAAACCAAGCATTGTTATTTTAGCGGATTTTTTGAATTATAACTTTTGTGAAACACATTATGGATTAACCTATGAAGACTTAGAAATCTTTTCAGGTAAGATTGGTACATTTGACAACTTTGACTGGGTAATAACAAAGAATCAAATGGATACTTATGGTTTCAAGGCAAAGAGATTTGGAAATATTGATATTCGAAAATACGGATTTAGCCTATGCCCTTGTCCAATTGTAAATCCCTTAGATGATAAAAGGGAGGATACGTTTCATTACAGATTAATTGATCAAAAGCTGTCATATGACAGAACAAAGACAATGGAATATAAAAAGTTATTATGCATTCCGACAAACAGAAAAATGATTCTGTTTACCAATGCCACATGGCAGGATAGTTATAATAAATATAAAGATGTAGAACATTTTGTTCATGTAAATCAAGCAATTTTTTGGCATATAATAGAGAAACTTAGTAATAGATATACAATTATATGCATCGGTAAGGAAAGCTATTATAAAGGCAACTCCGAACACATCATTTTTATGGAAAGTGTGCTACCAGATATTTTTGATCAATATCTTTTAGCAGCAGATTTATTTATTACAAAAAATATTGTATCAACTTCATTGGCAAGAGCTGTTTTATCAGGTATTCCCTCTGTGTGTATTCAAAATTCTGTCCGGTTTAACCGAGCAAAAGAAGAAGATAATTTCAAAGTGCCAATATTCGATGACGAATATGTTAACAATCAATTGACCTCACTTCAAAGAAGTTACAAATATCGTATGTTTCCAGTAGGATGGTATTATTTTTTGAATGAGGTATGTAAGAATAATCCGTATTTAAAAACCTTTAATCAAGTGGAAATCTACAACAGCAATCAAACAGTAGATGTAATAAGCTCAATTTTAGAAGATGATGAAGTATACCAAGACTTACTGGTTAAACTAACGGATTATGAACATACACTTAATACACTACCTGATATACATGAGATTGTGGAACTAATTTTAGAGAAATGATTGATACGATAATAATAAAATATTATAAAGGAGGATAATGTAATGAATGAAAAAGGGACAAATTATGAAGAAAATTCAGAAATTAAAAAGATCGTTTTTCGTTTAATTTCAGATGAGAATTTTAAGAAGGAATTAATTAATAATCCGGGCGAAGCATTGTCAGATTATAATTTGAGCGAGGTTCAAAAAATCCTAATTATGTCTTTAAGTCAAGAGGATTTAGAAAATTTGAATGAGGATAATATCGACGAATACTTCTCGGCAGATGCAGCAATATATACACCGGATGAAGGTGTAGATATTGATGAGATGGAAACCTTTGATGAAAATGAATTATTTAGTGATGAATAAAGAGGGGGAAAACAATGAGATATATTTTAACTGAGGACATCGAAATTGTCAAAACTGTCAATTTGATAGGTAATGCCTCCACAAATACAGAAAAAATTTGTGAAAATTTGAATCAGCAATATCTTAAAGAAGCAAATAATTATAAAATTGCCTTTGCTTATGGTTATCTTAATTTTTTACTCGCTACAAAAGCAGTAGATTCTATTATTGGAAATGATAGGCTTGAAATTGCCTTTAATGCATATAGCCATGTATTAGAGCTTGTTCCAGATTATTGGTTAGTTCAGTTGTTTAAATCCTTATTACTTTTCGATTTACCGGAGGTGATGAGAAATGATGATGAATTGGAACAAATCCTTATTCAAATGATCGATCAGCAAAAGGATTGCAAACAAGAAGCATATTTTATTATACCATACATTCTTTATGCAGATTTCGGATATATTATGAAAGGAAGAGACTTTTCCTTTCATCTTATAATGGAAGCTGAAAATAATATACAACTAAAAAGCTTAGATGACGATTATTTCAAGCCATGTTTTTATAAGCCGGTTAAAAATTTCTACAAAAGGCTGGCACGCTCAAATGAAACTACATTTACTAATAAATTAAAGAATATAGGTAGTGTATTATTCCCAAGTGAAAATATTTTCAAGCTTTCCGGAAGGTGAATGTATGAGACGGATACTATTTGTAGTTTTAGGTACTTTTTCGAATGGCGAATTTATCATAGCAATTGAATTTTGCAAAAAACTCCCCAAAAATAAATATGATATATTATTTCTAACTTCAAGTAAGGGAGTAAATTATTTTAACCAGAATCATTTTGATTATATAGTTCTTGAGTCACCCGAATCAGAATCTATGATTCAAGTAAAACAAAAAAACAGACAGAAAACACAGCAAATACTAGATGAATTTAAGCCAGATTATATAGTTATGTCCGATGTATATACGATGTGGTATTCCGCCTCATGGACAGGTATCGATATTGAGATGTTAAAATCAAGTAAGGCTTTGGTAGGAAGTATCGATAGCTATCAGTTTAAAGATACAAACTATGTACAGGATTTTTATGGTGGATACATTGCCGAACTTCCAAAATTAATGGATGAATGTCACTTTGTGATTCGTTATTGTCCTATTAATAAATACCTTGAGCAGAACAAACAGGTAAAATGTACCTGTTTGTTTGATTTCGAAAAGCCTAATGAAGAAACACGCATAGATTTTTGTAAAAAGCACCATACAAGAAATGATGAAAAAGTTATTATTATGACTACTTCAGACTGGGAGACATTAAATATTAACAGGCTACCAGCCTTAACGAATATGATTCAATGGATTCCTAAAATCATTGCCGAATGTATAAAAGAATTGGATTGTAATATCACAATTATTCATGTTGGTCCTCAACCACTGGATACTGATTTTAATAAAACGAAAATTCATTATCAATATCATAAATTTTTAAGTCCGGATGTATATAACGCTTACTTGAATTATTCGGATTTGTTTATAACAACCAATATTATATCCACTACATTAGCGCAAGCAGTGTATCACAATACACCATCTATCGTTTTTCAAAATAGTAAATATATAAATTTTTCACAAATGGCAGGTATTCTTGAAAAAATGCCGGATTGGTATGTCCAAATGGCAAATGATGTAAGTGTGGCATATCCGTTTCGTCTGTTCCCTTTTGGTTGGTATGAATTTTTAAAACCATTGCTTGAGGACAATCCATATTGCAGTACATTTGTACAGGTTAATATATTTAAAAAAAATATGATTATAAAGAAATTAAAAACATATCTGTATGATAAAGGAGAGATTGATAAATTAAGGAAGATACAAAGTAATTATATATCTACCGTATTAAAATTGCCATCACCAGATGAAATACTACAATCATTGACAAAGGATTATCTAATTTCTGGCAAGGGAGATAATGGTATAGTAAAAGTTTAAGGAGTGTTACATATGAAAGATATTATGGGATTCATTCCGGCTGGTGGTAAAGGAATGAGAATGAGGCCATTTAAGCTGATGAAGGAGTTATTTCCAGTTATCATTCAAGATGAAAAGCAGAATAGTGAAGTAACCCTTTTAATTGAAAATGCTGTCAATGTATTACATAGAGGAGGAATTAAGAATGTAATATGTACTATTAATAATGAAAAAGACATATTAATAAAAATGTTATCTGAAAAAGACGAACAGGCGTCTGATATGAATTTTTCATTTGTTTATCAAAAAAATTTGGATACAGAGTATGGTTTGCCTTTTGGCATCGCTGCTGCAGAGCCTTTCTTAAGAGGGCATACGATATTTATGAAATTTCCAGATACGATCGTTTATCCGTTATATTGCTTTAAATTCCTATATGAATTGCATTGTGAAAAAAAATCAGAGCTTACGTTTGGCGTGTTTCCTACAGACAATTCGAAAAATCTTGGACCGGTTGTTATGAATGAGAATCATAAAATCATTCAATTGGAAGATAAACCTGAGAAACCATCCGCTAATAATACTTGGAATATATTAATATGGGAGGATTCGTTTTTAGATATATTAATGCGGGAGGTTGATATTTCTAGAAAGAGTAATGATAAGAAAAATCACGAATTAAAAATATATGATATTATGATAAAGGCTATCGCTGAAAATCTTAATATTAATGCATACTTTTTTGAGAATGGGAAATGTATTGATATTTCGTGTGTTAATGATGCAGCATTTCTATGGAATCAATATGGAAATATGCCAAACAAATAATACGAGATAAGTTATTATATTGGAGAGATCTCACTATCTTTTGGTGAGATCTTTTTATTTTGTGCTATATAAAAGTAATTAATCATATTTTTTGGAATTTTTCAGTTTGTTATATTCAGCGTTTATTTTATCATCAATCCCGGAGGATGAAGAAATGATAAATTTAAAAACAATGCCCACCACAACAAGACCAAATCCCCAAGTACCCATTACCAGACCAGGCCAAAAAAATCGTCTGCCGGTTAAATACCAAACAATCAGTAAAAAAGCATTAACTAAGACGTAGAATACCCAAAGCCATTTGTAAACAATTCCTAGGCACACTATCGTTTTTGCCCTTTTCATCAGTTTTAAATCTCCCGAAGGATTTGAACTTTCATTTTTCATATAGTAAAAAACAACTCCTTTCTATTTTCGATAGCTTTGCCACATTAACTTTTTAATCCCTTTTTAGTAAAGGAAAATACAAACAAAACAACTAATATAGCAATATTTATCCACATTGTTGCAAACGATTTCCAAATGACTGTTCCCAGCTCATGACCAGTCATTATACAACCTGACACTACATTTAATTGCTGAGTATAGAAAATACTAAATATTTTTTTTACAACTTCATTAAACTGAGCCAACATCGGACCAAATCCTAAAATCATCGCTATAGGCATAGCCATTCCTGTTGCAGCTTGTTGGTTCTTTGATAATATACCAACAATGGCACCCAACAAAATCGAAGCCAATACACCCGACATCATCAAGGCCATATATAACCAAAACTCCTGCCCATAAAATTTGTTGATCAAACTAAAGGCAACAGACGGAACCAAACTCACGAGAAAAATAAAACTACCAATACCCAATAAATAAGTAGTAGGCTTTACTCCTGCCATTACCAAAAATCGCAAACTTTTATTTTCCTTATCCTCAGCAATAACTCCGGCTACAATAATAACTATCCCCATTCCTACAAAAATAGAAGCCATCATGTTTGGCACACTAAGATTCTTAATATCACCCATTAGCATTGAAAAGGCAAATGCCACAGCAGGATATACTATAAATTGCATGAGCGTTGACATATTTTTGTAGGTATCTTTCGCTTGCTTTTTGAAAATCGCCTTTACGCTTCGCATTCCAAACCCTCCCCAGTCAGTTGAATAAACACTGATTCCAAATCCATTACGGTTTTTACAGCATTATAGCGTTCACAAATATCTTTAGGTGCTCCCTGTTCAACAATCGTCCCTTTATAGAGCAAGGCAATCCGGTCACACAAGGTGGTTGCTTCCTCCATGTTGTGGGTGGTTAAAAATATAGTTGAGCCTTGTTCACGCAAATCTCTTATCAGCTTGTATATACCTCGCGCCATTACCGGGTCTAATGCACTTGTAGGTTCATCAAGAAACAGCACTTTGGGCCTATGTAAAACCGCTCTAGCCAAGACCAACCGCTGTCTCATTCCTTTGGATAATTGGTTTGCGGGTTTTTTTGCGAAATCGCCAAGACCGACTCTCTTCAATGCTTCTATTGACTTTGAGTGAGGAATTCCGTATATATCTTCAAAAACGATTAGGTTATCAAGGCAGGAAAGACGAGAATATAATCCATCATTTTCCAACATAAGCCCTATCTCATGACTATCCACACTTACATAGCACTTACCGCTATCTGCGGTTATCTGTTTGGTTAGTATGTTTATAATCGTAGTTTTACCAGCCCCCGAAGGTCCCAATAACCCAAAGATCTCCCCTTCATTTGTCTCAAAAGTAACGTCCTTCAATACAACATGTGAATCGAAAGATTTACTTACATTTCGCATACTTGTACTAATCATTCTTTATCCTCTCTTAATTTGGATAGGCTATACCCTATACTTGCGCAATAACATTCTAAAGCCTTTCCAATAAAATCCTTATCAAAGAAAAAATTTTCTTTCCACTCGTCTTCGTTAAACTTATTGCTAAGTTTGAAAATTTCAGTCATCAGATCTATATTTCCGCCAGTAGTATCTATCACAAAATCCCACCAGTCTTTTGCAAGAGCTTGGCCTTGTTCGCTATCTGGGATATAACCGTTTTTTTGTAACTTAGCAGCCTTTTGTATCAACCATTTTAGAGAGTCCAGTATGCGCTCGTCACTTTTCTTATCAAAGTGGCTGTCAGTAAAACGGTTGCGCAAATGATTAACCACACTACCATTTAAATGCTTTATTACCCAGTGCGCTTCATTCTTAGCTTGCAGGATAAAAATAATATCCGCATACTTTTCCCAATCAACTGATTTCATTTGCACTACTTCCGCATTTAACTTTTCTACAGATTCAAGCACATTTTTTAAAGATTCAATTTTTTCGCGGATTCCCGTTGCCTGTTCCATAAGGGCACTCGATACTTCTTGTGGCGTATTAATCGAAGGTATCCGGGTTTTAATATCCTCAAGGGAGAATCCCAAATATTTCATGGATTGGATTTGGTGCAGTTTAATAATATCTTTATGAGTGTATAACCTACGCCCCCCTTCACTTTCCAGTGACGGAGATAGTATTCCTTCTTTGTCATAATATTGCAGGGTACGGACAGTGACACCCATTTTTTTTGCTATTTCACCCACCGTCATGTATCCCTTCGGTATTGCCCTGTGTTTTTCCATGTTCTGACTCCTCACTTGTAGTATAAATCATTACCCGACGTCACAAGCAAGTCTTTTTATATAAAATTTAATTCGTTATTCCTACCCAAAAATTCAGTCAACTTATAAATGTATTCGTGATTATATCCAAATATACGTGCTATGGAAAATAAAACGGCTAAATCGTTCGCTTTGATTTTTCCAACAAATCAACAAAATAATCGCAAAACGTTTTGTTGTCTAATGCCCAAACACACATTTGACAGTCTTTAGAGAACTCCATTTCACTAAATTTATCTTTAAGATTACTTTTTTTTATGATTTTAGCCAAACCACTAGGACCATATTTATTCATAAACTGATAGAGTAAAGATTCGTTTCTCATTTTCATCATATTTTCATATGTTTCCTCTGCCAAATTACCCAATTTGAAAAACTCTTTACTTGCAGTTTGCAGCATTAGCGAGCCATAACACATATGGACGTTTCCGTCCGCATGAACAACGGGACTGTTTACGTTGCAATGACTCTTTAAAAGATTTGGATGTTCCATAAAATTAATTTTCTCAACCTCAATTTTATGAGGAGAATCCCAAATAAACATCGGCGAAATCAATACCTGAACGGGCTTTGAATACCTATTAGTATAAAGACTTTTAATCTCCATTCCTTCCCTATTGCTTGCTGCAGTTACATGAATCGAAACCTGCACATTTTTTCGAATGCAGCCGTTAACCAAATTGTCCACTGTTTCTATGTCAATAAATTCTAAATGGTATTTGTCAGAACTCACAACGATTGAGTCCAACCCAGATAATTCATCCAGCATTTTGTCAACGCTCTCTGATGATTCTGCCCAGTAACCGTTTGTTATAACTGTAGTTTGCAAACCGAGCTCTTTAGCATATTTTATATAAGCAATCAAATCGTAAAGACATAAAAATGGCTCCCCCCCTACAAAAGATACTCCAGTGCATTTTGCCGCCGCAATTTGCCTAAGCCAATTAAACACATCCTCTCGTTTTGCGTCCGTAAAAACTTTATTGATATGGCCCCCGATTGCGCTACTTTCAAAGCAATGTTTACACCTAATATTACAACGACCAGTAATATGCATGGTAACATATACCTTACTCTTAACCTTTTGAATCATATTATTAACCATTTTTACCACCTCTCTATTTTTCATGACTTTTTTACAATAAATAACTTCCCCCTACCAGCCCAATACGGGCGTACTCGTCACCAACCAAGCATGAAAACATTTTGGTCGCTGTTTAATGAATGTTTATTATTCATCCCAAAATGTTAAAGCTTTTAAGGCAAAGATAAGGGTTGATATTTAATTTGGAGATAGTTTTATGCAAACAATCCTTGATAATTGCTGTGGTCTGCACGTTTACAAAAAACCATTGTTGCCTGTATCGTTAAAACCAACCGAGTAATCGTGAGAGGGACTTGGTCAGCTGACTATGTATCGTGAACATGTTACCGATGACATCAATATTCAGAAAAACCTTATTGCAAAACTACTACAATAAGCCGGAATCAAGCTTTCCACATTTCTTTCAGACGTTTTTGGTTTTCAGGAAGAAAATTGATTGATGTTTTGGTAAAACACGGAAAGCATACTCCCTTTGATGTTGAGAACGTAACAAAACGTATTTCTCAAGTCAAGAAGGATGAAATAAAGCAATCCATTAATGGCAATTGTCACAACATCAACGTGATTTCTTAACAATGCAACTGTCTCTTCTTATGAGCTAACCACTCATCTTTTAACTGTCGAGAAGCCAATTACTGAAAATTCCAATCAATTTCATGTGGGTATGGATCATCTTGATACGATTCCGGGTAGTGCCACTACCTATGCCACCGCGATTATCGTCGAAATCGGCATTGACACAGCAAATAGAAATCGCAGACCATTTTTGTTCTTGGGCAGATCTTCTCCCGAGAATAGCATAAGTGCCGGTAAAAAAGTACACAATCTCCTTTGGAATGTGCTTGGTCTGCCGTCCGTATGCATAATACTTATCTATCCAAATTTTATTGGAAATTAAACAACGCCGGGGTTCAAAAAAGCAGTTGTCACTCTCGCTAGAAAAATCCTTGTTATCATCTACAACCTGCTTCAAACAAATTCCGTTTACGACGAACAAAAATTTGAAATCGCGAAACAAAAGCAAGAACACTTTAAAGTTAAAAAAATTCAACTCGAAGCAAAAAACCTGGGTTTTCTGTTAGTGCAAGTAAAATTTGTTCCTTAATCATTTTGCGTTTTTTTCTCTGCCGACTTTCTCTCTAATATCTTTTTGTCGTGCTTTCTATGGCTTCAGCCTACTATTATATTTTCGTATTAAAAGCACAAAACATCTCCCCCTACGTAAACATCCAAGATCAAATTACGAGTATTATTATAAAAGTAACATAATTCCCCATATAAAATTTTTCCTCGTAATTTTCACCACCTTCCATGTAATTTTTTCATGTAGTTCGTGAGATGAAATTGTGCGCGCAATCCTTGTATCAAATATGAAAAAATATTTTTTACTGTCTACATCAAAGATCTTATAATTATAATTTTAAACATATTATTTCTTAATCTCCATTCCGCCACTTTGCGGCGGCACAAATAATGATGAAAGTGTTTTCATATTAAGGTTTTCGTACTATAATAGTAATGATATTACAAAATAACCAAATATTCCAATATATCAACGATTATATACTTAAGTTTTAATGGAAGCAATAGAAAAGAGGAAAGATAATGCTACATATAGCAATTTGTGATGATGACACCTATTTTACAGGTCAGTTAGAAAATCTACTTTTGTTGGAAGCTAAAGCGATAGGTATTAATATTGAAACAGGAGTATTTTTTGATGGTATCACTTTGGAAAATAATATAAAAAAAGGCAACCAATATGACTTAATTTATATGGATATTGAAATGAAACAAAAAAATGGCATTGAAACAGCTCGCTTTATCCGAGAAAAGGATAAGTCTGTACTACTTATTTATATTTCTAGCTATGAACAATATCTAAAAGAATTATTCGAAGTAGAACCTTTCCGCTTTCTTTCAAAACCGTTGAACAAGAAACTGTTTATTCAATATTTTCATGAAGCTTGTGGACGAATCAGTAAAAGTAGCTCATATATTCAATTTAACTTTAATAAAGAAATTAGAAAAGTGCTAATACGTAATATAGTCTACTGTGAGAGCCAGAATCGAGTAATACATATATTCCTTGCAGATGGGAAAGAAGAATATTTCTATGGAAAGTTAAATGATCTGGAGAAGGAACTTCAAGCCCTTAATCAGCGTTTTCTAAGAATACACCAATCATATCTGGTGAATTATGATTACGTAAGAAGGATGAGCTTTTCTAGGCTTATATTAGACACCGGTAACGGGATAGAATATACTCTGCATATTAGTGAAAATCGTCAAGAGAAGATCCGAGCACAACTATGTGAATTTGCCAGCAGAAAGGCAGTATTGTTATGAATATTATTCCTACAGTCGTTATAAGCTTACTCCTAGCTCTTTTCTATATCCTCATTATACAAAAATGTATGGCAGCTTTTTTTATATCAAGAAAAAAACAATTGATAGGGTATGTAGCTTGGATTGTCTACTATATCTTTCAAGTCATTGTGGAAGTATCATCTCCTTTTTCAGCACCTGTTACGCTGACATTGAATGTAATTCTTGTATTTGTAGTAAGTTGCATATACTATGAAGGCAGTTTTAGGTTACATATTATGTATTCTATCCTTATCTGTGCTATATGGATGTTGGTAGAAATTATTTTACATATCATTCTTGGAATGCTTGGATTAGCTGATGCATCTGGAGTAGCAGAAGCTGTCACATCCAACATGATTATGCTAGTATTTTCTGTCATTTTAAATCATTATTTTAATAAAAATAAACAGGATATCCCCGCACACTATGTTCTTTTTCTACTTGCTGTTATGACCGGGAGCATTTATATTATACATAATACCTATCGTATGGAAAAATATACAAAAGGCGATATTTCCTTTTCTTTTTTTGTATCCATTTTACTTCTTTTAATCAATTATATTATTTTTGAAGTATATAAATGGTTATCACAAAAAGCTGAATATCAAAGGAAAAATATGCTTTATGAACAACAACTTGAGCTATGTATTCAACAAGCAGAAGAAAGAGAATTCAAAAATTTAGAAATTCGTCGATTTCGCCATGACATAAAAAACTACATGTCTAGTCTTCTTGGATTAATACAGAGCGGAAATACTGAAACGGCTATAGCATACATCCACGATTTTCTTAACGATGGTGTTAATTATTATACAGAGGAAGTATCTCACAGCGGTAATATTGTAGTAGACTCTCTAGTGAATCATAAATGTACTCTAGCCCGTAGACGAGGAATTACCTTTAACGCCAATGTGTCCCTTCCGGCGAGTTTGCCATTTCAAGCTGGACATCTTACCATTATCTTTGGAAATCTGTTGGAAAATGCTCTGGATGCTTGCCGTGAATTAAAAAGTGAAAGCAATAAACCCTATATTGAACTGGAGGCATCCTATACCAAGAATATTCTTACAATAATAACTCGAAACCCATATGTAGGAGAACGAAAGTGTAATCGAGAAGGACACTTCCTAACTACTAAAGGAAATTTTAGAAGTCATGGATTAGGCCTTCCTTCTGTAGAACAATCCATTAAACCTTATCAAGGCCATATCTTAATAGATTGTAGCCACAATCTATTCCAAGTCACGGTATTAATTTATGGTGACATCGAAAAAAATGACATTAAATGAAATGGAGCAATTTCCGTCCTTATCTTTCTTCTTTTCTCTTTCAAATAACTTGTTTAATGTCCAATTCTTTAACTTTTCACTTGTTTTTACTTGATAAAAAGCCATGCAATTCGGATTATTTTGATCTTCACATTCTGACATATCATCATGGTATTCACAAAAAACCACAAAATCTTGATTTTGCTTATATTTAGTAATCATATGATAAACTATCCAGTGGCTTTGATATTCATGCCTATTATATGAATCTGCCCCCGCCTTTTCCCTTAAAGCTGATGAAAGAATAGCGTCTATCAATAGAGTATCTCCTGTTATTACTTTACAATATTACCTATTTATAACCCCTCTTATCTCATCTAATTTCTGTTGATTTTCCTTATATCTATTGTATAGATGCCAAACCAAATTATTAATTTCTTCGATAATTTCTTTCTGTTCACTTTTAGGAACTGATGTTAATTTGCTTAACCTGTTTGATATCATTCTTTTGGTTCCCAGAGAACTTCTTTCTCCAGCTCCATAGACTTCCCAGTAAATATCCCAGTAATCGTAATTAGGGAAATCTTCATCCCATATCTTTGTTATTTGCTTACCTTCCCTAGCAAGTTGTATTATTTTTTCAGAATCTCTTGAATCCATGTTGTCCCCCTAACGTTTTACCTTTTTATTTTAATTATACTAATATTTTACACCTAATTCAACAATATTACATAATAGGTATTGTTTTACATATTGCTGGATAGTAAAATATAGATTTTACTTGAGGCTTAGAGGTGAGTTAATATGGCATCAATTAAAATAACCGAAGTTTTATATCGAAAGAATGGCAAAAAACTTGTTTTAACCCCCGATGATATGAGTGAAAATTCATATGCCAAAGAATATAAAGGTCATTTGTTTTGTCCTCATCCAGGCTGCTCTGCAGAACTATATTTCGTTGAAGCAGTATATCTATCAGGATGAATACTAAAAGTACCTGATGGATTCTTTTTGACCCCACCAACACAACAGCATAATACATCTTGTCCATTGTTCTTAAGTAAATCGAAAAAATCTTTTGCATATTTCAAATATCCAAATGTACTTCATTTCTGTGCAAGATCTAAACAGAGTCTCAATTATATTTTGATAAATCCTTATATTACGTTATATGAAATTATTGGTCGCCATGATTTTTGAACCATATCATTAATATCATTACGTATGCTCTCAAGTTGTACTCATCATTGTAAGCTTTATAATAGTTCCATATCCGCCGGTGCCATCTTATATAATTTCAATTCATCTATGTTAACCCATTTTACTTCACTATGGTCATTTAGACTCATTTCACCAGATATAAACTTGCAAATATAACCCTTTAGGTTAATTATCCCAAAATCATATTCATAAACAGATTCGCTTAAATATCTATCTACAGAAATCTGTATTCCTAGTTCTTCTTTTATCTCCCTTATTGCGGTTGTTTCCGGGGCCTCCCCTTCTTCAATTTTTCCTCCAGGAAATTCCCAGAAACCTCCCAAGCTTTTTTCTGGTTTTCTTTTTGCAATAAGTACTTTACCATCTTTAAATATAATTGCTGCAACAACATTTATCATAATAACTAAATCCTATGTTAATGATTCCATTAACTCCTTTTCCTTTTTAGATATCAATTGTAGTAGTTTACTATTTAATTGATCTCTATGTACTCCATAATGGGCTTCACGATGGCAATTGGGGCATACACCAGCAACCCATTCCGGTTTATCCGGGCCACCATCAGAAAGCCTTTTTATATGATGAACCTCTAGATAAGGTGTTCCATCATCTTTTGAAAATGGCGCTTGCTCATTACAAAATTCACACTTTCCTGACGCCCTTTGTAAAGCATATTCTTTTACAGCATTACTTCTTACCCTAACTTCTTTTTGTTTCTCAACTATCGTCCTATGCTTTTCCTCAGAATTTGTGGCCATATGCCTTAAGTCCTTTAATGATTTGTTATTAAGATTGTTGGCTTCGTCGGATATTATAGCTCCGTCGTGCTTATAATCCTCAACTTTCTGAAGTTCAAATACAATAGCCTGGCGCATATCTCCGTTTTTATCTTTTGATTCTCTATAGTGATACCCTATACAAATCATATTTCCAATAAATTTAACAATTCCGCTACCAACATACTGAAATAAAAGAATCTCTTTTCCTAAACTTACATGGTCACGTATAGCCTTATTACCTTTTATCAATTGCATATCACCAACCTGGCCTTCACCAGTATATTGATATATTCCTTCTTTAGTCCAGCCGTCAGCGTAACCAAATTCTTCACCATTATCCCCTGTAAATATGAATATAACAGGATGCCCAGCAGGAGTACAGATACCCCCTTGTTGCTGTCCTGAATAAACTGCATGTATATCTTTCCGTCTATTATATACTTGACCTGGAATAAACATTTATAGTCCCCCTTTATTATAAAACTTTATCAACTACTTTTTCATCCTTCATTGCTTGTAATAAAACAATTTCAAGTAGTTTGCATAAATTCCTCATTTTAATGTATTTCCGATTAAATATCTCTTTAATGTCATCGACAGTACTTTTGAGCATTGAAAGTACCAATACTAAAAATAAAGCACATATACCTAGCAGAATAGTTGTTGTAGTTACCTCCTGAAGTCCAACAATACCCTTATATCGATATGATACAATTTGGTTCCATATTGGAATAAGTAACGCAAGTAATATTCCCGGCAACACAAAACCGTTATATTTCTTTTCTTCAGCTTCCTTATAAACTAAACTTATTAAATGCTTTATAATGTCAACAGAATAAAGATTATCATTCTTCAGATACTTTATTAACAATTGTACTTGATACTCATCAAACGCTGCATTATGCCAAGCATGGCCGTCTGGTAAAATCTCATATTTAATTTCTAAAATTGATTTTGCTTTTGAGTTAAGATAAAAATACATACCAAAAAAACCTAGAATCGGAGCCATTAGTATCAAATTTGTTAACCTAAAATCTTTTCTTACAATATAAATAATATTCACTGGGAAAAGAACCATTGAAATAAAAGCAATAATTAAAAATATTCGCCATCTAATTTTTGCAAATCTAAAAACCAAGTTGTATGACCCAAGTTTATTATTATAATAATTTATAAGTTTATAAAACATTTTAACCACCAGACCTAGTGAATTTATAGATATTTTTCTTAACAAAATTATATCAACTATTGTAAATATATACAATATTCTGGAATTTTATTTACTCTTTGAAACTATTAACCAATTGTAATTTCACTTTTCTTCTTTGAAAGGACAATTAATTTCAGCCGAACCCTTAGATAAAGCTTCTAGGGCATCATTGGGATATAATATTGATTGGTCCTCTGGATGTGAAAGGAGTTTGCCCCCTTGCAGGAATCAATACTTGGCTACTATTATTGTGATGGGAATTACTATGTTATTTTGATTAACGAAAGTATCAGGGATGATGAAAAGCTTTACCGCTGTGTCCTTGCGGAAGAGATAGGCCACTACAGAACCATCATTGGCGATATAACCCCACGTAAATACATGTGCTACAGGGACAGGCTCACAGTGGATAAAATGGAACATTTAGCTTTGAGGTGGGCAACAGATTTCATGGTACCTACAGGTATGCTTATTGATACGCTTAGAGAATGGCTGCCGTCACTTGATGGGTTGGTGGAATACTTTCAGGTAACTAATGAATTCATGCTGCACAAGCTGGAATTTATGTCAAAGCAGAATTGTCTATGGGACATACACGGTAAAAGAAGTTTGCACCTTGCCAACTTTCCGTCAGTACATATTTATGAAAGAATATAACAGGAGGTGTATATCATGATAGCTGCCATATATGCAAGATATTCAAGCGACAACCAAAGAGAGGAATCTATAGATGCACAGGTAAGGGCCATTAATGAATATGCCCAGAGGAACGGTTATAGCATAGTCAAAATATATTCGGACGAGGCACGATCCGCCACAACAGACAACAGGCCACAGTTCCTGCAGATGATGAAAGACAGTGCAACAGGTCTGTTCAACGCTGTTATAGTCCACAAGCTGGACAGGTTCAGCCGTGACAGGTACGATTCTGCCTTTTATAAAAGGCAGCTAAAGAAGAACGGTGTGAAGCTTATATCTGTTCTGGAAAATCTGGATGACAGCCCGGAGAGTATCATTCTTGAATCGGTACTGGAAGGAATGGCCGAGTACTACAGTGCAGGCACAACGGAGGCACTCCACCCCTTGGTTACGATGTACTTCCTGACAAAAGCTATGCTGTAAATGAATCTGAAGCACAGATTATAAGAACCATATTTGAAATGTACGCATCCGGGCAAAGCTACAATGAGATAATTGACACCATGAACCTTGAGGGCTACAGGAGCAAGTCCGGCCGTTCCTTCGGCAAAAACAGCCTCCACGATATTCTGAGAAATGAGAAATATACAGGTACATATATTTTCAACCGTACTGTTAGCAAAGCCGGAGGCAAGCGTAATAACCACAGTTCAAAGTCGAATAAAGATATAATCCGGGTTGAAAACGGTATGCCTGCTATTATATCAAAGGAATTATGGAATGAGGTGAGTAAAAAGATGCTTGGAAACAAACGTGCCCGGGCCGCTAACTCTGCAAAGGAAAACTACCTTATGAGTGGTCTGGTTTTTGTGGGGAATGTAATGGTGGTATGTACGGTCAAAGAAAGTTTGCAGGAAGGAACAAAAGTAAATATAGGTGTTACACCTGCGGTACAAGGTATAGGAACCATACCTGCAATATGAAATCTATTGGTGCTGATTTTGTAGAGAACGTTGTCATCGATCAGCTTTATAATGAAATTTTCGCTCCGGGTGCTATTGAAAGAATGGCTGACATGCTTTCCGAATATGCAATGTCCCGTTCCACTGAAATTTCAAACAACATAAAAGAGTTTGAAAATGAACTGGCAGGAATTCAAACAAAGATAAATAATACTGTAAATGCTATTGCCAATGGCATGTTCCATCCTTCCATGAAACAGAAAATGGATGAATTGGAGGCAAGAAAATCAGCTCTGGTAATCAGGATCGATGAAGCAAAGCGTCAGGCTGAAATAAATTCTCCCTCAAGGGATTTCATCCGCTCCTATCTGGAACAGGATTCCGATATAAAAAACAAAAGCCCGGAAGATCAGAAACGGATCATCCAGACTTATGTTTGCCGTATTGTCGTTTTCGATAACCATATCGAAACTGACACAATTGTTAGCTTTGATGTCTAATAACTATAATTTTGATACAATTTAGCGGTAATTAAATTACGCTAAAAGGTTTGATTAATGCTAAAAAGTATAGGGTTCTGCTAAAAGGTTTATATGTTGACACTGAATCTCACACTGTTGTTACACTTAATGTGTTACTATCATCTGATTTATTTCCTACTATATCATAAGCTTTTACCGTATAGGTGTAAGTTTTTCCGGGTATCAAGCCTGTATTAATATACTCAAGCTTTGTTGTTGTCGTTAATTTGATTCCATCC
>JAEYNY010000099.1 GCA_023412275.1 Bacillota bacterium | reverse complement strand
ATTTTATCAGCCATATCTAAATACCTCCTTAATTTATTTGGATCATATAATTTATAACTTCCCGCTCCAATAAATTAAAGAGAGTTGTAATCAAAAATCAATCCATAAATATTTAGTTTACTTATTTCAGCTTAACATATAAAGTTAAGTAACGCAACAAATATTTCAATATTTCCTAACAGCTTATTACTTTTTATTGGGATTCAATATTACTATCATGTTTTTACCCTCAAGTTTAGGCTGTTTTTCAGGTGCTCCAACATCATTAACCGCTTGGGCAAATTTTTCAAGAACTTCTTTACCATCTGATGTATATTTCATTTCCCTGCCTCGAAATTTTATGCTGACTTTGACTTTATCCCCATCTTGTAAAAATTTATAGGCACTTTTAACTTTGACATCAAAATCATGCTCCTCAATCTTAGCAGACAACCTTACTTCCTTAAGTGAAACAATTTTCTGATTCTTTTTGGCTTCTTTCTCTTTTTTACCCTGTTCAAACAAGAATTTGCCATAATCCATAATCTTACAAACAGGTGGTTCCGAATTGGATGCAATCTTTACAAGATCAAGATTTTTTGTTACAGCCATATTTTGTGCATCCTTTGATGACATAACTCCCAACATGGCACCGTCCGCATCAATTAGTCTGACCTCAGGATCCCTTATCTCTTCATTAATTGGTACTTGGTTTTTCCTAATAAAAAACACCTCCACAAATTTTTTAGTTCTTACAATAGTATTCACTAAATGTTATTTTAGTTGCAGCGAATCTATAATTCTAAATTCAATTACTTTATTTCCTGTTTTTGTAATCATTTCATTATAACATTAATTTGTGAAATTTGCAGTGAGATTATTTATTTTTCTGTGCTTTTACAATAATACAGGTAGTTCTGTGGAATTCATCGATTAGGTCAGGTCTTTTGGTTAAAGCAGCCTCGTCAGGTATCGGTTCTACTACTTCCTTTATAATGAAATTTTCTTGTATGAGTAAATTGAAAATTTCAGACAATGGTCTATGATATTTTTCTATCATCTCATTTAAAAATATTACCTTACGTTTCCCACTATACATATAATCAGACAAATTTGAATATATTTTGTTCCCAAATTCATCCCTCGTCCAGCTACACCCTTTTTGAGGAGCTGTTGTGTAGGGATGTTCTTGAGAATATAACAATGTCCCATTATCCTTTAATAATATTCTAATATCGTGAAGAAGTTTTTTATAATTTTCTACGTAATGAAAGGCTAAAGAGCTGAAAACTAAATCAAATTTGTGTGGTAATATATTGATATCACACATGTCCATCTGTATATATTCTATATTTTTGTTTGAATTTTCTTTTTTTGCAATTTCCAGCATCTTTGAAGAGATATCTATTCCTATGACATTTATTGCCCCTCTGGAAATAAAATCTACACAATTATTTCCATACCCACAACCCAAGTCAAGTACAGTCATTCCACTCAAATCAGGAAGTAATTTTTTAATAGCCGGTTGCTCAATAAGATTATTGTAATTGAGTGCATTCTCTCTTAACTCCCGGTATTTCTCAAAAAAAACATTATTATCGTAATTATTTGAACTCATGCATCCCCCACCATTAACTTAACCAGTATCTTCTATCCTATACTTGGAATAAGTTGAAGTCAATAGAAGACAACTGAAAAAAAAGGTGGTATATTAGCAACTAAGTACTGGATTTTATTTTATTATTCTACTTGAGCAAGACCTTCTTTTTGCTCTTCTACATACCTCTTGATTTTATGAGTAGTTGTTCTGAGAAACTCATTTTCTCTCAGGGAGAACTCCTTTATATGTTTGTAAAGGGGCATTTTACCATTTACTGTTTTAACAATGTTCTTAAAAATTTTAGTCAACTCATCTTTTGATATGTTCATAGCATTTAACTTGTTGGCAATTGCTTCTACATTGGGTAGAATCTGAGCACAAACAACAGTATCTCCGGAATTCTCATCATATTTTCCCCAAACATAAGATTCCCGTACGAATGGGTCTGAATTTATATAGTTTTCAACTTCTTCAGGAAAAATCTTTTTACCGTTTTTGGTAACAATAACATTTTTAAGCCTGCCAGTTATATACAAGAAGCCTTTACGGTCCATATACCCAAGATCTCCCGTATAAAACCACCCGTTTGACAAACACTTCTTAGTAGCTTTTTCGTTTCGGAAATAACCTAGCATTACATTTTTCCCTTTAACTAAAATTTCTCCAACCCCATTATTATCAGGTTGTAAAATTTTAATTTCAACACCGGGAATAGCTTTACCACATGACTTATCTTTAAAGCTTTTATCTCTGTTTCCGGCTACCAGAGGTGAACATTCCGTCAATCCATAACCTTGCAGAACCTTAATCCCAATTTGTCTAAAAAATCTTGAAACCTCTGGTTTTATGGGGGCTGCCCCAACAATGATTAACCTCATTTCTCCACCAAAGCTATCATGTATTTCTTTAAATAATTTTCTGCTCAGGTTAATTTTAAAAACCGATAAAATAGTTGTTAAAAATAATGCAAAATTAAATTTTATTTTAACTGTTCTGCTTTTATTAAGTTTATCTTGTATTTTTTTATATATATTTTCTATTAATAAAGGCACTGTAATCATTACAGTTGGTTTAACATTTTTTAAGTTTTTTGTGATATTTCGAAGTCCGTCATTGAAGGATATAGCTGCTCCGTTATATATAAAGGCTAGAAACCCTAATGAACATTCATATGTGTGATGCAATGGCAATATAGATAAAGATTTGTCATCACTTTTAACTTGGACGGTAGAACAAACTCCCATTATATCAGCACAAATATTTTGATGTGAAAGCATAACCCCTTTTGCAATATCTGTAGTACCTGAAGTAAAAATCAAAATTCTTGCAGCCTCCGGATCAATTTTTACGGAAGCAAAGCTTTTGTCACCAGCCTCCACAAGTTGCTTTCCTTCATTTAATAATCCTTGAAAGGAGAGTATTCCGTCTTCATTAGTTTGAGAATCCATATCTATATAAATCTTAACAGTATTAATCGTTGATTTTAACATTTTGATTTGCTCTCTGTATTTTCCGGAAAAGATTATAGCGGTTGCTTCAGATCTTGTAAGAAGATTGGTAATCTCATTCGCAGGTAATTCCTTGTCTAAAGGAACAATAGTTCCTACACCGTTGACTGTTGATAAATATGAAACACACCATTCATACCGGTTCTCTCCCAAAACTGCAATAGAAGAGTTGCTTAAGCCAAGATTTAATAAGGCAGTACCAAAATACTCTACATCGTTACCGAACTGGTTATAACTTATGTTTCTATAATTGTCACCTTTATTCTTAATTAAAAAAGCAGGCTTATCTCTATATAAAGTGCAGCTTTGCGCTAATAAATCCTTTAAATCAGTAATATTACGAATCTTGTAGAATTTTCCCATCTAGATTTTCCCCTTTGAGTAATTTGGCAACCATAATACAGGTGCATTATTCTAGATTAAATTTTATCAATAAAAATTCAACTAATTATCAACTTTCTATATATTTTAACAAATTAAAGTTTTTGAAATGAGATCATTACAGCTGTTCCCATGCCTTTTTCACTTTCTATTGACACTGTCCCTTCACATAATTCTACTATTCGCTTTACCAGAGCAAGGCCGAGTCCATTTCCATTGACATGGTGTGAACGTTCTCCTTGATAAAATTTATCAAAAGCATGTCTTCTTACTTCGTCATCCATTCCAATACCGTTATCTTTTATAGTAATGAATACTTTATTGTCATTTGTAAGACAGTCAATAGTTAGTACTCCATTGTAATCTGAAAATTTAATTGCATTTTCGATAATATTACTCCAAACTTGTGCAAGTAGAGACGGATTTCCGAAAAACATAATCCTTTCTAAATTTAAATCAATTGTAAGGTTCTTTTCCTCCCATTTACCCTCGTAGCTTAATAGAACACGTCTTATCTGTTCATCCAGTAGAAAATGCTCCTTTTGTAAAACGATTTCCTGATTATCAAGCCGTGATAATGCAAGAATGTTTTGGGTAAGTTTCGCTAACCTTGCAGTGTTGTCTAATATATAATTTATATATTTTTGTTCTTCCTCCCTAGGTAAGGTTTCATCCTGTAATAAAGTTGCATAACCTTCAATTGCAGAAAGGGGGGTTTTAAATTCATGTGAAACATTATTTACGAAGTCATTTCTCAAGGTTTCGGTATTTGATAGTTCCTTGACCATTATATTAAAATTTTCAGCTATTTGTTGCACTTCTTTGGCTATACTTTTTTCTTCCAATCGTACCGAAAAATCCCCCATAGCCACTTTTTTAGCTGCATCATTAATTTTTAGTATGGGACGAAGCATTTTACTGGAAACATATGAAGAAATAATAGTTCCAACAGCGATGCACAAAAGTGCGATAAATGAAGAAGATGTCAATGCTTCTGTAATCGGATCAAAACTAAACTTCAATAGTATATAAATAATCACAAATGTAAGCGCCATTGATGCTGTCATAATAATAGCCATTATAAGTGCAAATATACGAGATATGGTAAACTTTTCCTTATACTTAAATATCATGGCTTTACCGCCTTATATCCTAAACCGCGAATGGTTTTAATTTCGAATTGAGTATTGTCTTTAAAACGCTCTCTTAATCTGCTGATATGGACATCCAATGTATGGGGATCGCTTTCAGTATCCATACCCCAGATTTCGTCCATGAGCTGCTGCTTTGTAAAAGCCTTGTTAGGGTTAGAGAGCAACTTATATAGAATATAAAATTCTTTTTGAGGTACAAGCATATACTCCCCGTTAATATTTACTGATAAGTCGTCATAAGTTAATTCCATATCTCCAAAAATCAGTTTTCTTTCATTTACAATCTGTGCTCTTCTAAGCAGGGCGTTAACACGCAGAATCATTTCGTTAACATTTACAGGCTTTACCATATAATCATCAGTGCCCACGCGAAACCCATTCTTCATGTCTTCAAATGTATCTTTAGCTGTAATCATAAGTACCGGCATGTTATATCCATTATCTCTTAAACTTTTAACCAATTCATATCCATCCATATTTGGCATCATTATATCTGATATAACAAGGTCAATATATTGCTTTTCAATAATATCCCAAGCTTCTAGGCCATCATTTGCTATATAATAAGAATAACCGTGCTTGGCTAAAACAGTACAAAACAACTTACTCAGAGACTGATCATCTTCAACTACTAATATATTAAACATTTTATTTTACCTTTCTTATAGTTCATATCAATATACTATATTAATTTCAAATTAGCTTCAACTTACTACTGATTGTAAAATAAAACGGGCTGTTGTAAAACAGAAAGTTCTCTACTTAACACCGTACTTCCGTATAGAATTATATCAATGTTTGCTTCCAAGCTTCCATTGATATAATTTATACTCGCGTAAAGGCTAAAAAGATAAAAATTAATTTTACGACAACCCCATATTATTTATTGACTCTGCACATAATTCAAATCATCCGTAGCTTTACCCCTGACATAGAAAACCTGTCTTGAAGTATTGCGGCTGTCCCAGGTATCAACCCATTTCTCGTTGCCATAATTGGAAGCACCCTTCTTTGTTAACAGGTCAAAGGTTACAAAGGTTCTATCATCTGTTTCCAGTGGGATAATCCATTCAAATGTATAGGTGTTTCCTGAGGTTCTTGTCAAAATAACATTATCCGTGTGTGTGTTCCCTTTGATAATATAGTGTATTCTGAACGCCGCATAATCAGGTTCACCTTGAATATCAATCCTTCCTTTTACCTTGTAACCCGCTTTTATATATGTCCTGCTGTGTCCTACTTTAGAGTAATAGTTGATTGGCATTTTTATGGCAGTGATATCTGTGTTGCTTCTTTGTGGATATCTGTCAATTCTGCCGTCTTCATTGTCATCTACACCCTTGCTTGTATCAAAATAATAGGGTTTCCAACCGGGGTCCAACATCATTGTAATTGCAAAGCTGTATGCCCTGATTCCTACAAATTTATAGTCTACATTAACGGTTTCACTCATTCCGGAAGGAAGCCATGCTTTAAATTCTGCATTCCCAAGCCTACCTTCCGGATATGCTCCATCCGCAATATCAAGTCTTAGTTCCCAAGTCTTTACTGTCCCCGAATTTGAGACTAGCTTTATCTTTCCGGAATCCGAAGTATATGTATGTCCTTCAAAGTTTAATTGGGTTTTTGATACATATTGGGAAGTTGTAAATTTAAACATAGTTGTATCCCCAATATTTATCTGTGCTGCGGTTTCCCTGCCATTTATGTATCCGTTCAGATTAATAGGGGTTTTTATGGTGACAGGAAAGGATATTGTCTTGTTCTGTTCTGCATTTGCTGTTATTTTAAAAATATAATTACCATCTTTAAGGGTATCGGGTACATTATAAGGTACATTGCCCCATTTAATGTCATTTCCTCTTTTAGTACCGGTACCTGTACTGTAGCTGACGGTTTTGGAACCTGACACCTGCGTTCCGCTTGGACTGTACAAAGCCATTGTCAAATACGGATTTGACGGGTATCTTGTCCATAAATTAAAAACTTCCAAATCTTCACTGGCAGGTAAAGTGATTGGTAATGGCGGGTTTCTGAAGGCTGTTTTCATTGTTCGGAGTTCAGCTTCAAACTGCATTGGTGGAGTATCTGTTAAAGTAAAAATAACTTCAGGAACATCGGTATAGGTTGTTCCGTTTATGTCCATTGTAAAAACATCTGACCAAGTGTTTTCTATGTCTTTTACATAATACCTGATTCTATATGTACCGGGGCTCAGATTGACGGGGATTGTATAGTTCCATTCCCCTCCCTCCTTTTTCCACATAATTTTCCGGTCTGATATACCTTTATCAGTATTGGCTCTGGTGATATTATGATCCAGATCAAAGCTTAGATCCTTCCAATTTGTTTTATATGTATTTGTAACCCCATCAAAATCCCAATCCAGTGCTGCCTTTGCAATTGGTTTTCTGTGTACATATATGTCAACCTCTGTGGCTCCGCTGTAATAGGAGTAATTGTCTCCGTATGCTCCGGCTGGCTTGTCTTTTACCCTTCTGTATATCTGGTACTTTCCTACATTGGAAAATGAATTTCTTATTTCAGCAGTCCATCCCGTATGAGAGTTGAAAATAGTTTGAGTTCCGGGTTCCTGACCGGTGGGGTTGTCAAAATAGTCCTTGTCATGTACATATTGTAGTTCTTTTAAAATTATTTCATCATTTTCAAGGTCATTTTCTCCCACATTTAGAGTAAACTGTTGATTACGAAGTATATATATCTGCTCAATAGATGGTGTTTCCTCTGAAATGTACTCTAGAGTATCATTTAAAATCTCCTGAACTGTCTTGTCTGTTGAATTTATAAATTTGGAATAGTGGGGATATTGCTTCTGTATGTCGGGTGTTCCTGCCAGAATAACCTTCGCATCGGTCTTTGATACAGCTGAATTGAAATCCGAAAGCTCTGAAATATTACCATCACTTATATATAGGACGTATTTATTGCTGTTCCCTCTCCACGTATCGGTGTAAGGCTGTCGTACATATTTGTAAATAGTACCGCTGTAGTAGCCGGTATAATTTGAAACCCACTGCATATTGGGAACCCAGTAGGATATGGTTCTGGAAACTGTGCCTGAGTAACCTGCATAGCTTCTTGTCCAGTCAAAGTCGCCTGCTTTGTCAGAACATGCTGTTGAGGTATATATATATCCATAGCCTGATAATGTACCACTATATCCCTGACTATCAGAGTAGGATACGGATGAGGGAGGGTAACTTCCGCTGTATCCATGTCCACTGGTTGATTGACCACCTACACTGGCGGTTTTAGTCTCGGCTTTTATTTCATAGTGTCCAAAGTCATGATAACCTCCATTGTCCGTAACACTGGTTCGTTTCAACTTACCTGAATATCCCGCACTGGTATATTGTATTTCTTCCGAAGGATAGCTTGTTCCGGTATTGCTTGATGTGCTTGCAGGGGTAGAATATTCATAAGTTTTCAGGTCCCATATATTAATATTCGGAATCATATTTCTACCCAGCAAAGCATTTTCCATTGTGACTCTGTTGCTTGCAATATATTCGTATTTTTCCTTTGCTAAGTCCTTATCTCTCATGATAAATAAATCCACATTAGGTCTTTCACTTGGGGCATCAAGGTATATATCTGACAGGGGTTGGTAGTTGTCTACCCAAAAATCACAGTCCAGACTTGCTGACTTTTTATCAGAATCAGTTACAAATTGAGTTAGAGTGTCCTGTCCATTCACACCAATAAACTCATCTTGGGCGTATATAAAGAATTTATAGTAACCAAGTTCTGTAGGAGTGTAAGCAGGGAAGTCCGTCAATTCACACATGCCGTTTTCTCCAAGGCCATTCCACGACTGAAGCATAGTATCAACTTCACCGTTATTGTCGCTGTCATACCACAACTCTATTTTAGCAACCTTTATTTTGTCACCATCAGTACTGTTAACATCATAGTGCCATGCACTTATTTGGTCAGTTCTTGTTACAACGCTGTCAGACAGGTTCAGCTCTATATTGGGAGTAATGTCCTCTAATACACGGAAATGTACGGTATATGGCTCAGACCATTTACCCAGAGTGTTTTTGCACTCAAGAGTCAAGGAATATGAACCCGGCTCTTTGTACTGCAATTGCTTATTTAAGTCGTTATCGGTACCTTTATTTAACTGTGATGTGTCGCCTCCATAAGACCATCTGTATTCTACTATTGGATATTTATCAGCAACCAGCTGAATATTACCCTCAGTTGAATTGTTCTCAACGTTTATAATTCTGTTCTGTTTCCAGGAGTTAGATGAAAGTTTGAACTGTGCAACAGGTCTTGTAGGATATACGTATACATAATCTGTTGAAACATATTCAACAACCGCTGCATCTTGTATCTCCTGTTTTTTATTTTCAGGAAGGCCGTCCAGTATAATTTTACTTTTATCAAGGTTGTATTTGCAGATAACTTCTGCAAAGTACCCGTTTTTATGGGCTGTGGTCGGAAATCTGTATGAGCCGGAAAAGAATTGGTTATAGTCAACCTGTTCTCCATTAATGTACAACTCAGTACTTTTAACCGTTGACATATCTGTGCTATCAGAGACATCGTTGAATTGAATTCCATCAAATGCGGTTTCTCCGATATGATTATTTATTTTTATAGTTGGAATATCTATAATCAGAGGTTGGATTTCAGGCTCGGTAGGGGTTGGAATTGTGCCTGTTAAAAATTGATTGCTTCCGTTCTTGGAATTATTATGTCCATCCAGATAATTTACTTTTGCTGTTGCTTCTACCCTTACTATGTAATTGTCACCTTGCTTTGGGAGCTTCTTGATTTCTTCTATGGTGGTTTCAATACTAAAGGTTGCTGTAGCTGTATTATCTTCTAAACTCTTGGGCACCACTTTTTGGACTTGCTTTTCAATATCGTTTAATTCTATTCCGGAAACCTTATGGATATTTAAATCCCAGCTTTCTATATCTTGCCTTGTATAATATACAGTTCTGGACACTGAATCCTTATAATATGGGATCCAGCCTTCCGGTGCCGGCTCCTCTTCTTTCAGAATAACGTAATCCTGTAGTTCACCTTTTACCTGAAATTCAAGTTTAACCTTCTGTTTGTCCAACTCGTTACCTTCAGGGATGTTCGGCATAGGTGATACGGCAGTTACAAAACACTGTATGGGCAAGTCATTTTTTCCACTATCAGAAAATGTTTTTGTTTGTCCTAAATTGGGGACGGAAAAGGTTTGATACCAGATAGAGCCGTCAGGTCTTACGTGCCACATCTTGCCACTGCCTGCCTTCTGAATTGTTGGAGCTGACTGGATATAAAGATATTCGTAAACATTTGGATCATAGTGACCATTACCGTCAGGTATGCCGGAAAACCTATCTACAGAATTGAAGGTTTTGAATATCCAATTTTTAAGCTTTTGAACTGTTTGCTGTTTATAACGACTTGAAGAATTGTATGCTGCTTCATTATATGTACTAATTCTTCCTGACAGAACCTTTTTGACTTCATTTTTAGAACTCCAAGGTTCCTTTATCCAGTTCCTTTCCCTAAAGGTAGTTACAGTTGCTACGTTAATCATCCACATATTACTGAATACTTCCCCATTTATATCAAAGCCCAGGTACTTCCATTCCCCCCGATTAGTCTCGCATTTTTCTTTATGGGTTTTAGGGTTCTGCTCCTTACCTTTACATGATATCCCTTCAGGTTTTAGGAAGTAACCACCGTCATATTTAATTTCCGGTTCTTTAATGTCCAAATCAGTGTGTATCTGATACCCGCATTTGAAATAGTTCCCTGCCATACTCCTGTAGCTGCCATATACAACAAGATTCTTCTGTATAAAAAGTCTGTAGTTTAGATAGTAAGTGTTAGCACCCTTTTTTATCGTTAACGGGACAACACCTCCGTTGATTTGTGTCGGTAGCAGGTTATTCCTTTTATAGCTGTCATATGTAGTCTGGTCAAAGAACTCTCTGCCACCGTTTTCGTATTTTAATAGATTATAGCTATCTGAAGCATGTATAATTATGTCCGGAAAGCCAGATATCAATAATAGAAAGCAAAGAATTAATGAAATTACCTTTGTATATTTATTATTCAATTTATATGCACCTTCTTTAGTTTAATCTAAGCATAGTATTTTTTGTTATATAGTCTTTAGCCCAGACTTGAAAGCCAAAGGATATACCCCCTTCACTTCTACCTCCAATTACATAAATTTGGCGTCCATTAAGATAGTATACTTCATGTTTCCAACTAACATCGTTCAATGAATAGTTTAGATATTTGTCATGTATTTTCTTCGCCTGCTCGTAGTCCTTTCCAAACCAAATTTTAAGCAATTCATAGGTGTAATCCTTTAAGTCCTTGTTGTACTTTTCAACCTCATAGGTTGATATTTCATATAACCATCCGTTTCCGTTGTCATACAAACTTTCCTTTTGACCTTTTTTTATTTGGCTCCTTTGAGTAGCTATACCAATTCCGCTTAATGGTAAAATTATGCCATAATCATCATTCATGTATTTATTAAAGTGATCCTGGCTATCAAAGTAATTAATTGCAAAGCTCTTGTATTTTTCGCTGTAAGTAAAATCTATCTTCCCACCTGTTATAAGGTTACGGTTCTTGTACATTGTTTGTGCTGTTTCCCATATCTCCATCATTGGGAACAACCCTTTATACAAGGTGTACTCCTTGTTTTCATAGAAGCCTGCCGCCTCATTATCATATTCACCATTGTTGGCATTGCTGTTTTTCCATTTAAAGCTCTCACTTTCCGATGGTGTACTTTCAACTCTTGCCTTCTTATCCAACAACTTTATTATTATGACAGATGCTTCGGCCCTTGTAAGAGTGCCCTTGGGATTGAATTTGTTGTTACTTCCCGTCAAAAGTCCAATTCGATAGCAGTCTATTACATCCTGAAGGTATCCGCTTGTGATAGTAGGATAATCTGTCATTTTTAGCTTCTGGTAGCCTACATATACATTGTCAAAAAAGCCTTTGTTGCCCTTTGATGGATACGGGTCACTTCCCTTTACAAAGTAATCATGAGGAACATTTTCATACTTTCCAATAGTCCTTCTTGCCAAACTTGCTGCCAATTCACGTGTAATAGGTTTTGTATAGTCTGATATTTCGCCTTTTGTCAAGATACCTTCTTTAAGGGCTAAATCTACAAACGGCTTGTAATACGGTACTCTCTGTGGTACCTCCGGACTATATCCTATTGTTCTCATTAACATTAAGATATACTGTCCTCCCAGAAGCTTGTCGTTAGGGCCAAACCTTCCATCCGGGTACCCTGATATTATTTCAAGTGCCGATATTTTTGCTATATAATTTCGTCCCCAGTGATTTTTAATATCCGGGTATTTATCCAGTTCAATATCCAGATTTGTTTGTGAAAGGGTGTTGTATTTGTCAACAAGGGGTTGCATCCGCATTGCTGTTGTTGTACTCACCTGTGTATCTGTATTTTCAGCTGTTACCGGTAAAAGTGCTGATAATAAAATGGCTGAAAGTGTTATCGCACATATAAATTTTTTTATCATGCTTACTATTCTCCCTTTTAAATTAACATAAAATTTTTCTTTGAATTGTTTATTTTTGAATTGTTTTATTTTTTAAAAGTATATAAGTTGAATAGGTATAATCTGATATTACTAGCTATAGCTTTGTTTGAACAAATATGATAAATATAAAATATTACTGAATAAACTCTAAGATGTGATTTTTTCATTAATGAATTATTTACTAAAACTTCCGTTTTTTATTATATCATGGCTGAGATGTGTGTCAATATTTTTTTCATATTGATTAATTTTTACCTAGCACAAACAAAACCGGGATAAAAGTACAATATCAAGCATTGTACTTTTATCCCGGTTTATTGTGAAATATTTAACCTAAATTATTTGACAATTCTAACTTTTAAAACACCTTTAATTGACTCAATCTTCTTTACAACCTCGTCATTGGTCTTGCTTTCAATATCAAGTACGGTATATGCATAATCGCCTCTTGATTTACTAACCATATCTAAAATATTTACATTCATAGAGGAAAACGCTCCGGCGAACTGCGCTAACATATTCGGAATATTTCTATGGCAGATAGCGATACGTCCGTCCGTCACACAGATACCTGCATCACAGTTTGGATAATTTACAGAATTTTTAATATTACCATTCTCAATAAAATCAATCAACTGCTTTACAGCCATTACTGCACAGTTATCTTCTGATTCTTCAGTGGATGCTCCCAAGTGAGGAATTGCGATAACTCCTTCCATCTTAGCAGTCTTATCATTAGGGAAATCGGTCACATATTTAGCAACCTTGCCATTTTTAAGAGCTACTTCGATATCGTTATCACATACCAACAGATCTCTTGCAAAATTAAGGATTGTAACACCATCCTTCATCTTGGAAATCGTATCTTCGTTAATCATTTCCTTTGTATTAACATTTGGATCCGAATTCTCTATCAAAGGAGTATGCAGAGTAATATAATCGCACTCTTTATAAATTTCGTCTCTGGTTTTAACGTGTACAATATCCCGTGATAAATTCCACGCACTATCTACGGAAATGAACGGGTCATATCCATAAACTTTCATTCCTAGGCGGTTAGCTGCATTTGCTACCAGAACACCGATTGCTCCAAGGCCGATAACACCTAACTTCTTGCCCTTTATTTCCTTGCCCGCAAACTTGCCTTTACCTTTTTCCACAGCCTTACCAATACCAGGCTCTTCTTTTATAGTCTGCACCCAGTTAACTCCTCCGATGATATCACGGGAGGCTAACATAAGTCCTGCAATTACTAATTCCTTTACACCATTTGCATTTGCTCCAGGTGTATTAAATACAACAATCCCATGCTCAGCACATTTTTCTAGCGGAATATTATTGACACCCGCTCCTGCTCTTGCAATCGCCTTTAGATTGCTGCTAAATTCCATGTCATGCATTGCTGCACTTCTAACTAAAATCGCATCTGCTTCATTGACATTTTCAACCTTTTTATGTTCCTCGGTAAAAATGTCTAAACCAATATTTGCTATCGGATTAAGACAACTATATTTCATGACTATACCCCTTTCGACGTCGTATTACAGGTTATCAGCTTCAAACTTCTTCATAAAATCAACTAATGCTTCAACACCTTCGATAGGCATGGCATTATAGATGGAAGCTCTCATACCGCCTACTGTCCTGTGACCCTTTAGGTTCTCAAAGCCTGCAGCCTTTGCTTCTTTAACGAATTTCGCATCAAGCTCTTCGTTTCCAGTAACAAAAGGAACGTTCATTAAAGAACGGTCTTCTTTTACAACAGTTCCATGGAACATCTTGCTCTGGTCTAAGAAATCATAAAGTATAGCTGCTTTTTTCTCATTATGAGCCTTCATAGCTTCTAAGCCGCCTTGATTCTTAATCCATTTAAATACCTTACCACAGATATAAATACCATATGCAGGAGGGGTGTTATACATAGAACCCTCTTTATCGTGAATTTTATATTTCATCATGGTAGGAGTACCGGGAAGCGTATCTTCAGTAATAAGATCTTCACGGATAATAACAATTACAACACCTGCTGGTCCGATGTTCTTCTGAACGCCGCCATAAATTATGCCATATTTTGTTACATCACCGGGCTCTGACAGGAAACAAGAAGAAACGTCGGAAACTAATATTTTACCCTTGGTATTCGGTAAGTTTTTAAACTTTGTTCCGTATATAGTGTTGTTTTCACAAATGTATACGTAATCAGCATTTTCAGAAATCGGAAGGTCAGAGCAATCCGGTATATAGGAGAATGTCTTATCCTCAGAAGATGCGATTGCATTGGCTGTTCCATAGATTTTAGCTTCCTGATATGCTTTCTTTGCCCATTGTCCGGTTATTACAAAGTCAGCTACTTTATTTTTCATCAAGTTCATAGGAATCATGGCGAACTGCAGTGACGCACCACCCTGTAAGAAAAGAACTTTATAATTATCAGGGATGTTCATTAATTCCCTTAAATCCTTCTCAGCTTCCTTTATGATTACTTCGTATGCTTTGGATCTGTGACTCATCTCCATAACAGACATACCAGTGCCTCTGTAATCCAGCATCTCGTCTGCTGCTTCCTTTAGTACTTCTACCGGCAACATTGCCGGTCCTGCAGAAAAATTATAAATCCTTCCCAATGTTTTGTCCTCCTTATATATTACTCCCTCTGGCTCCAACAACCTCTGTATCCCTCTTGATTTACAGCAATCACTACAAGAATAGACACCTTTCGTATTTACCGCCCCATTGCGTTCCAGATAGATGCCCCTGAATTTCACAGCATCGCTTCTTAACGAAACTAATAGTTATTGGAAGTTTTGGGAGATATTACGGCACAAGCTTTACGTATGCCACCTAATTTAATGTTTTTTGCAACTATATAAATAATAGCAAACAATGCACTTTATTACAATAAAATAATAGCTAAATGAAGTCAAAAGTTGATTATTCTACAAGAATTACAATAATCTACTCTTGGGATTTGACTACGTAATATTGTTTAACACAATTTAATTTTATAAAAGATTCTAAACAAATGGCAATAAGCCGCTACAAAACAATTTTGTTTTGCAACGGCTCCTTTTTTACTGCGGTACAATTACGTTTTTATCATAGTTAATATTCAAATAAACCTTACGGTAATAGTTTAATTAAAAAAGAATTTGCTGTTGTATTTCCTGTTCTTATCTTCATAATATCGTAAGTTATTTGACCTTGATCATTTATTTCGTGTAATATATCATATTCGCCTGACTCACTTCCCAAATCCCTCATTTGACCGTTTTCCCATAAAACAACACGATTACCATTATAGTTTGACGTTCCAATAATCTGACCTAAATTATTAATGTCCGATGCTCTTGTAGAACTACTTCCCGGTACGTCTAGCACTGTCGTTTCACCATTATCCCGCAAAAATGCAATGGACTTACCATTCAGCATTGTAGCATTCCCAATAATCTGGCCTTTGTCATTTATCGCATTTGCTATAGAAGACGAGCCGCCGAGTGTCCCTAAGTCACTCATCTGACCATTTTCCCACAAAAACGCATGTCTTTGTCCGTCAGGCATATACGAGTAACCTACAATCTGCCCTCTGTTATTTATATCTGTTGCATGAGAATAATTCCCACCTAGCGTACCCAAGTCTAGCACCTGGCCATTATCCCACAAGAATGCATGATACTCCGTTTTTCCCTCTCCTACTGATACCTTAGCTTCGCCAACTATCTGACCATTATCATTTATAGCATCTGGATCTGCAATTAAAGTACCTAAATTGCCTAAGTTTGTCATTTGGCCATTTTCTAATAAAAACACCTGTGAGTTCCTGTCAGTACCTACAATCTGACCTTTATTATTTATATCTGAAAACCAACTAAATTCACCTGCAACATCAGCCATATCCCGCAATTGACCATTTTCCCACAAAAAGGGATGAGACTTTATATTTGCCGAATCTATTGTCGCCACACCTACAACCTGACCTAAATCGTTCATACCAAAGACCATAGTGGAACCATCACCAAATGTCCCAAGATTTGTTACTTCTGTGTTTTCCCAAACCGGGAATTGTAAGACTTCAGCATAAGCAACATTGATAGTAAACATCAAGCATATTGCCAAAACAATAAAAAAGGTTTTCTTTTTCAAAATATACCCCTCCCCCTATAAATTGAGCTTCTTTGACATAACCTACTTGTCAATTCTGATTTTTCTAATTTCAACTTGTAATTTAGGTTTTTATGGAGATATAACTAATTTCGTAGAAGCATCAAGAATAACGGTATAAGTCCTGTCCTTATAAATATTTTACATTACTATTTTATTGTTGTAAATATTTGTAATATTTGTTAATTTGTGTTTGTATACTATCTGTGCTTTTATCCTACAAAATCCTTTTACTTTCTCAATAAATCTATTTATATTAAACACAAATTAATCGCTTCCCACACTTTGACTTAAAAATACATATACTTTAAAACAAACAAAATTCGCTAGCTTCTTGTTTCTATATCGCTTAATAAGTATAATTAATGTAAAATTTGAGGAGCACATATGAAATATAAAAATCCAATTTTATTGTCCATTCTTGTATTAGGTTTTATTTTATCCGGGATCTTATATGTTGGCATAACCTTATACTTCGAAGATAAAGGATATGATAACCAAACAATCAAGTGTATTATAGCTTCATATATTTTTATTGTTGCGCTTCCTATAGCTATTTTGATAAATATCTATTATGTGTTAAAGTATAAGAAATAGGTCATAAAATCTACTATAATATAATCTTGATTGGTGGGAATAATGTGATAGAAATGAATGACTTGATATACATCAGATCTAGACTTACTTTTTGGGATAAATTGAGTGAATCCGAAATTGAATTAATTGAAAAAAATATTACAACTGTATCCTATAACAAGGGCTATAATCTTTATAGTACCGACAATGAGTGTATTGGAGTTCTTCTTATAAAGAATGGTGCTTTACGTGTCTATATTTTGTCAGAAGACGGGCGTGAGGTAACCTTATATCGTCTTTCACCCGGCGATGTCTGCGTGCTTTCAGCTTCCTGCATTTTAAACAGTATTTCATTTGATGTGCATATAGATGCTGAAACGGACACAGATGCTTATCTAATCAATATTGGAGCATTTAGTAAACTAAGCAGTAAAAATGTGTATGTTGAAAACTTCGCATACAAAAATACTGTGGAACGTTTTTCAGATGTTATGTGGGCAATGGAGCAGATATTGTTTATGAGCTTTGATAAAAGATTGGCTATCTTTCTTTTAGATGAAACAACAAAAACAAATTCTACTGAACTGCATTTTACACAGGAGCAAATTGCGAAATACATTGGTAGTGCCAGGGAAGTTGTGTCTCGAATGCTAAAAGTTTTTCAAGATAATGGTATTTTAACACAATCCAGAGGCGTGATTAATATTATTGACAAAGACAAACTTAGAAATTTGACAGAATAAACTACTTCTATCAAATTTCTATAACAGTGGATTCACTGGATTTATTCCGTTGCCTCTATAGTCTGATTAATTACGTTAATCATAATATCCTTCGTCATCATTCCCGGTACATAGCCAACAATATTTCCTTCTTTATCAATCATAAATGTTGTTGGAAACGCTGAAATGTTATAGTTTCTAAATACTTCTCCCGTTTCATCAAATAACGTTGGAAAGGTATATTTATTATCCTTTAGGAAGGACTTTATCTCTTCTTTTTCCACATCTTGATTGCTTGGATACTCCACACTTTTAGGATTGGCAACCCCTAGAAATACTACTTCATTCTGATTCAGATTATATTTATTATACAACTCCTCAATATCCGGCATTTCCTTTTTACACGGTGGACACCATGTTGCCCAAAAATTCAGGAATACAACTTTCCCCTTGTAATCAGAAAGCTTATGTTTGTTACCATATTGATCCGTCAAGGTAAAATCAAAAGCAGGAGTCACATTCTTTTTCTCACTTGCTGTACTGCCTTCTTCAGCATCTTGATTTTCTGATGTGGTTTCAGAAGTAGTCAAGGCATCAGATTTATTTTGTATTTGTTGTGAATTATTCTGTTGATTATTACTGACGGAATTTAAATAGCCTGATACACCATTCATCCATCCTGTAAAAATCATAACACCCATTATTATGAGAACAGCTCCTCCAACTTTGACAGTGTATTTTAAGAACTTTTGTTTTGCCTTTAGCAAATTCAATACTTGCGTAGTAAACAAGCCAAGTAGCAAGAACGGAATTAAGAAACCAATAGCATAGACAAATACAAGTATATTACCCATTACTGATAATGTTGCTCCAGAAGCCATAATCAGAACGGAGGATAGTGCAGGTCCTATACAAGGAGTCCATGCAAAACTAAAGGTAAATCCCATAGCAAGTGCTATAGCAGGATTCATTTTTTTATCAGTCAGATTCATCTTTATCTTTCTTTCTTTTTGCAAAAATGAAAGGTCAAAAATTCCAATCTGAAATAATCCTAATAGTATAATCAAAATACCACCAACTCTGGTAAGCAGTAGCTTGTTGCTGCTAAAGAAGCTACCTAGTGCAGTGAATGACATCCCTAGTATAAAAAAGCTAAATGATATTCCTAAAACAAAAAACATAGTATTTAAAAACACTTTTTTTCGTTCGTATATAATAGTGCCATCTTCAATAACCTTTTTCCCATTGCCTGCTAAATAGCCCATATAAACCGGAATTAACGGTATTACGCAAGGAGAAAAAAAAGATAATATTCCTTCTAAAAATACGAGTACAAAACTCGCACTGTTTGTTCCTATAAGATTTCCAATCATAAAATCCTCCATTATAATGCTTCTAGCAAATTCACATAAGAACACTGTATATAGAGTTATTAATAAAGAGTAGGTACATTTTTCGTACTCTACTCTTTATCTCGTATATCCCTACGTACGTTAACATAATTCTATCGGTAAGATGGGGTCTTAAGGACACAGTGTATTTTTTATTGAATCATTGATAAAATAGCATTCTTTGACTGAACCCCTACAACACGCTGAGCTACTTTCCCATTTTTCATTACAACAAGTGTTGGGATACTCATGACACCAAAGGCCTGTGCAAGCTCCGGTTGCTCATCAACATTTACTTTACCTACTTTAGCTGTGTTAATCGCCTCTTCTGCGATTTGCTCAACTATAGGTCCTACCATTCTGCAAGGGCCACACCAAGGTGCCCAAAAGTCTATTAATACAGGCTTATCAGAATTAATAACTTCTTGTTCAAAATTATCTTGGGTTATTGTTAGTACGCTCATATCCATTCTCCTTTTTATAATTCTTGTTATTTTATATTTGTTTTAATTTTCAGTTCTTATAATTTAATTATACAGATTTTCTGGTTTTATACTGTGATTAAGTCACATAAGCCATTCGTTGCTTTATCTGAAATTATATTCCGTTACAATGCTTTCTCTTCCATTCAGTTTGTCATTATAGTATTCATAGAAAGAAATTCCTAAAAAACTACCTGTGATGTTAATAACGTTATGAAAGCCCATATTCTGAAGTGCCAAAGTTGCATTGTAGCTGCGTTGACCCGTTCGGCAGTGTAAATATACCGGTTTGTCTCTTGGAATTTCATCTACCCTTTTTCTAAGTTCACTTAACGGAATATTGATTGCTCCTTTGATATGCCCTCTTTCAAATTCACTGATTTCCCTTACATCAATTATGATATTATTATTTTCAACAAGCTCCCTTACCTTATCCACATTTACTTGCTTATAGTCACCATTTAAAAGATTTGAGCCTACATATCCTGCGTAATTTACAATATCCTTTGCAGTAGTAAACGGAGGTGCATAGCTAAGTTCCAGATCCTTTAGGTCCTCTAGTGTTCCGCCGAACTTAATGGCAGTGGCAACAATATCAATCCTCTTTGTAACATCACCTTTACCAATCGCCTGAGCTCCCAAAATCTTTCCTGTAGGAACTTCAAAAAGTAATTTAAAATGCATTGGTGCCGCATCCGGCATAAGTCCCACTTTATCGGATAGAATTACACGAACAATATCATAATTGATTTTAATGTTTAGAGCCTCGATTAAAGATTCATTTAATCCGGTAGATGCTCCATTGTATTCAAATACTTTAATTGCAGAAGAACCGATATACCCTTTGTTCAATGTACTCTTATGATTAATATGCTCTGCAACTGCTCTTGCCTGCTTTAATGCGGGACCTGCTAAGGATAATTTTGTCATGGTGTGGGTCAATGCATTATAAACTTCGATTGCATCGCCAACTGCATAGATATCCGGGTCATTAGTACGGTAGTTTTTATCTACTTTGATGGCACCTGTTTCTCCCAATTCCAGACCAGCTTCTTTTGCAAGATATGTTTCAGGTGATACCCCGATTGCCATTACCACAGCACTTGCATTTACCGTTTTCCCGGAAGCCAATATAACTTTATTTTCTTGAAATCTCTCTACTTTATCTCCCACAATTAAATTCACCTTATGATCAACCAATACTTTATGGAATATTTGAACCATATCATAATCAAATGGCTTGAGTATTTGATTGGAAGCTTCTATCAGTGATACATTGTATCCGGCCTCACTTAAGTTCTCGGCAACTTCAACTCCTATAAATCCACCACCGATTATTGCTATGTCCTTGGTATGCATTTGTTTTACAAATTGATTTAATGCATTAATGTCAACCACATTTCTTACTGTGAATACATTTACATTTGCGATACCCGGAAACTTAGGTACAATCGGAGAAGCTCCAAGTGATAATATTAATTTATCATAGTTTTCCGTATACTCTTCTTCTGAATTTGTCCTCTTAACTCTGACAGTTTTGTTTCGTCTATCAATTGCAATTACTTCACTATTTACACGTGCATCTATATTATATTGTTTTAAAAACAACCCCGGATTCATTAAAACTAAATCATCTGCCTCCTTAACCACTCCACTTAAATGGTAAGGAAGCGAACAATTTGAAAAAGAAACGTGAGGTCCTCTCTCAAACATAATAATCTGATCTTCTTCACTATTTCTTCTTAGTCTTGCAGCCGCTGATGCTCCACCGGCAACTCCGCCAATAATTAATATCTTTCGTCCCACAAAAATCCCCCCCTTGTAAAATAGTTATTTTTTGTTCACTCCTACATAGGAACCCATACCACCGGAAACATTGATAACATTGAACCCCGCTTTTGCAAGTACTCTTGTAGTTCTTCCGCTTCTTCCACCTGATTGACACATGATATAGTACGTCTTATCTTTTGCCAAATATTTCTCAGGACTTGTTAACAAATTACCCATCGGTATGTTTTTAGCAGTCTTTATGCTACCACTTTTATATTCATACGGTTCTCTTATATCAATTAATTCAACATTACCAATAAGGTTGTCTATATCATTCACATTGATTACTTTACTATCATCTTTCTTTAAAAAACTAAACATTTTATCTTACCTCCTATGTTTTTGTCTTACCTTTAATCATAATTATAATGAATTTTATATTAATATCTGTGACCAAATCACATAGAAGAATACGCCCTCCAGCATTGCCTTTGAAGACAATTATTAAAACAAAAATACAATCCTCAAAATTGAGAATTGTATTTTTGGGTATCCATTGTATTATTTTTTATTTAAAGATATCTGTTCAGCAAGCCCTTAAATCCTAACTCCATAAAAAACTATTTATTAGCGACATAACCTGGATTATTTAGCATCTGTTCAACGATTGCAGAAAGGTCTGCATCGTCAATAACTCCATCGGTAATTACATCAGCGTCAAATTTGCTTGTATCAGTATCAGCAGCATTATAACCAAAATACCAAGCATCTATTGCTAAATCAAGCAATGTGAATTCACCAGACCTGTTTACATCCTTTGTTCCTAGGACTGTTATGGATTTATTGCCACAGTTTTCTGTTGCTACATCCATTTCGACAGTACCATTATCTGCTATACGCCCTTTCACTACACTGATTATTCCCTTCCCAAGTTTTTTTGCCTTAAATTTTAATTTTAACAGTGCATTTTGTCCATTCAAAGCATATTCCCTACCCTTGCTTGCAATTATAAACCGTAGTGTCCCTATTTCCTGATTTTCTTCCTTATAAATTTTCAGGCCCTGTATGGCTTCGGTTCCTATATACTCAAATAAGGTTGCATCATAAGTAATTTTTATATCCTCTGCACAAATATTGACCGCATTATTCAACACTATATTTGCAGTAAATTCTTCTCCAAGCTTCAGATTATCCACAGAATTTACTAATAATTCCGGACTGCTTGTCGTCCCTGTTAGTATTCCCGATACCTCATTTGATGTTATATTTTCGCCCTTATCATTAATTGCCGTTACAATATAATAATAGGTAATTCCGTTTGATACTTCTGAATCTGTAAAAGAAGTATTAGTTACACTGTCATTAAGCACAGTGTAAGGGCCACCTGCTGTTGTGGATTTTTTTACAGTGTAATTACTTACACCGCCGACAGCATCCCATGAAAGCTTTATTTGCGTTCCGTCAGTATCTGCAGCTAAGCTTATCTCTGTGGAGTTAATTGTTGGAACCAGTACTCTAACCGGTCTACTGCTGTTTGTTTTCAAACCATTTCCTAATTCGCCGTTAGCATTATACCCCCAAGCCCATACTGTACCATCTTCTTTAATTGCACAAGTTGAAACATCCTGACAAAAAATATTTTTAACAGATGTCAAATCAAAGACCTGAACGGGTTTGTTGCTGCTTGTTGTAGTACCATTGCCAAGTTGTCCATATCCGTTGTATCCCCAAGTCCATACTGTACCATCTTGCTTTAAAACCGCACTATAATCACATCCGTTTGTGGTGCTAGTGTTATACCTGCCACACCCTATTGATTTTATGTTATTTAAGTCAGGTATTTGTGTTGGTACGCTTTTACTGGTGTTTGTGCCGTCTCCTAACTGACCAACATTATTGTACCCCCATGACCATACTGTACCATCCTGTTTTAAGGCTAATGTATGGTATTGGCCACAAGTAATGTCATTAACAGAGTTTAATTGTGAAATCTGAACTGGGGCACTTCTATTAACTTTATATCCATCCCCTAACTCTCCATGAGCATTGTAGCCCCAAGACCACACCGAACCATCCTCCTTAAGGGCTAAGCAATAATACAAACCTACAACTACTTTTTTTACCGAGGTCAGTCCGGAAACCTGTACCGGAACGGTTCGGCTAATTGTAGTACCATCACCCAGTTGTCCATATTGATTGTTTCCCCATGACCATACTGTGCCATCCGATTTTAATGCAATACAAAACGTAGAGCTACATGAAATGGATTTAATAGAGCTAAGTCCCTTCACTTGAACCGGTGTACTCTTGCTAACTGTCGTACCATCACCAAGCTGGCCGTTACTATTGAGTCCCCACGCCCATACCGTCCCATCCTCTTTCAGAGCCACACTATAAGCGTTACTTACACTAATAACCTGTTTAACTGATGTCAATCCCGAAACAGGTACCGGAGCACCCCTGTTAATAGTCTCACCATTCCCTAACTGACCGTAATTATTATAGCCCCATGCCCACACCGTACCATCAGCTTTAAGTGCAAGTGTATGATTTAATCCACAACTTACAGCCTTTACGGTATTAATCAGTGAAATCTGTATTGGTGTTGCTCTATCAACAGTAGAACCATCACCCAGTTGCCCATAATTGTTTCTCCCCCATGCCCAAAGTGTTCCGTCAACCAAAAGTGCTTCCGAATAGTACTCTCCCGTACTAATTTGAATATTACTAGCAGCATAGGCTGCTCTTGGCTGCAGTAAAAAGAATGAACCACATACCATCAAGACCAAAACCAGAAACATAGTAATTTTTCGTCTCATATTGCCCCCTAAATTTGTTTAATTTTTGAATTTCATTTACTATTCTACAATTATGTAAAATATTGTCAAGCATTTCCTTATCGAATGTTAAAACAAACAAAGTACAAAAAAATACAACCCCCATAATTGAGAATTGTATTGTTAATTCATATTATTTTTATTTAAAAAACACGCCTTGCTTATACATGAAACTTCAAATTTGTATAGTGATAATTTCATTTCTGCAATTCGTTCATATGGTGCCTCGATACAATATTCAGTGCATCCTCAAATCTCTTTGTCCGAAAATTGCGTAAAACCTGTTTCAGATGAATTAAAGCATACTGAATTTTTACATCATCGCTGATTAAACTGATTTCACCTGCCCATATACCATCATGGAAGCTTCGAAAATCTAAACCTGTTTTTTCAATACTTATATCAATCGGTTTACCTTTAGAACCAACCAGCATGAAAACAGTAAAATAGGACATGTGGGTTATTTGTTGTGCTAAAAAGAATCGGGCACGCCTGTATTCATCCGCTGATTCTCCAAAATAGTTCCCTAGATAATCAGCTTCATCTTCTTCGTTCTTTACTAGAAAATTAGCAACAATTGCAAGATCCGAATAACGATCATTTAAAAAAGCTGCCTCCCAATCCACAAGCCAAATCCGCTCTCCATCAAACAAAATATTTTCCGGTTTAAGATCGTTATGGCAGGAAACTAAATCCTCTTGGTTGCGAGGATACACAGGTGCAATGCGGCTGTATTGCTTAAAGAGTTCTTCCGTCATATTCTCTGGAAGAATTTTGGCTTCCTGAAATTTTCGAATAAAAATATCGGCAGTATCTTGAAAATTCATCACCTTTGGGAAAGGTGGTAGTGAATGCAGCTGTTTAAGTAGCTTAGGCAGTTTAGTTTTTGCTTCCTCAATAGGTAATGGTTGAGCTTCAACAAAATCTGTAATTGAAATTCTGTCTTCTATATTCGTATACCAAATACGCGGAGCAATCTCTGCCTTGGCAGCCATCTCCATGCAATCAAATTGACGTGTAGGGTCGCTTGCGGCATCGGTGCGAGTAATAATACGCAGCAAGTATGGTGTCCTCTGCACAACAATGCGATAAACAAGGGCAGATGAGAGACCTGCGGTTAACATTTTGATATGTTCGTATTCACTTACACCAAATGTAGCCTGTAATGCATTTTTAACAGCACTCTGTTTTGCTTCAGGAATCATTTTATTTCCTCCTCGGATAATGCTTAAGTCTGCTCATATGATACACATAATAAATACAGAATATAAGACTGATAATTAATAATTTCGTATGATATAATAAAAGTAGAGGAAATAATAAATTTTAACTACTATTAATCAAATTGAATCATCTCTTCGATTGCATCTCTAAACCAATCCCAAAATGTTTTGTACGTTTTTCTTTGCTCATAACCGGCTGAAGCGAAATCATGTATTATTTGTATTTCTTCTCCCTTATTTAGCTCAAAACAAGCATCATCATCATTATCTCCACGTCTTGCAAAAGGAATTAAAATCCTCCGCGAATACCTGTTTTGCATACCTTTAATCCTTAGTAGGACATCATTACTGTTTATAATATACCAAGGTTCAAAATCAATTAATTCCAAACGAACAACTTATAAAAACGAATCTGGGTATCTGAACCCATTTGGTAACTCCAATGAATCTAATAATTGTATTCCCATGTTTAATTACCATCCCATCCTGTAATATTTGAACAATTCGGGTATTTGCTTCTATATCCTAAGTTTTGATTGTTTGTTCTAAGCTTCCATCAGATATCTGTTATTGTATGTATCCGACCATTATACTAACCTTTTTATTTCTAGCACCTTATGTTTACTCAAAGAAAAGAAAGGTCACATCAGATGAATCTGTGTGACCTCTTACAATTCGCTATTCTTCGAGTTTATAAATTTTTATAGCCTTATCATTACCATCCTCAAAGAAATAAAGTCTTTCACATTTAGGACAACGCCAAACATCATACTTAGGGTCCGGTATTGTTAATGGGTCAATCAAATCATTATTAAGAATTTCATCCCATTCTCTGTCTGTATATACTTTCAACTCAATATCATTAGGTGCTTGAGAATTTGAAAGTGTTTCTCCACATTTACACATAAATCCCGCCATATGTTACCTCCTTATAATTCCATTATTAGTCCATATTTCAACCTGACCAGGCAATGTTTTTAGTATACTACTTGTTACAATACAGAACTAAGGCCACATCAAAGGTACTTATTTTCTACTGCATATAAAATATCTTTCCAAGTTAATTCAACTTTCTTTGATAAAAAATTGTAATTCATAAATTGGAGCAAACTATTGATAACTATTCCTCTAATTTTTATGTTAACTTTAATATAAAATCACTGTAATCATTATCGGTAATCTTTGATAACAAAAAGTTATTGATATCTCTTTTAAGTGATTCATCATTTTTGTTCAGAATAAAGCATTCACACACTTTTTCCAAGTATTTCAACACCAGACTCTTTTTAAGATCAGAAAATTCAAAGTTACTATAAAGAGCACAAATGGAAATTTTAATACTAGTAATATCGAGAGGATTCATTAGGTTTACCATATCATTAAATACTCCGTCTTTTTCGCCTTCTTTTATATTTATCAAAAGCTTTGCAATTCTATGACAAACAGAGTAATTATAACTAAAAGGCTTATACATCCACTTAAGTAATGTTGGATATAGCTCAGGAAGATTGAATTCTAATGAAGTCACAATATCTGTTATCAAACCTATTGCTGCCATTATATTATCCTTATTCAGTCTAGGTTCTAATAATTTATATTCTTCAATAAACCCCCGCCTTGAATGAGTATCACTAATTATATTTTCAACATTCTCCCAAAAGTTATCATTATATTCAACTTCCTTTGAAATAGCATATTCCAAAAACTCACTGATTTTCATCATATAATCATTAAATATTTTGTCTAATTGGATTCAACACCATTTTGTTAATCAGCCGCCTTATATCAATACTTGTGTTAAAGCTTCCAGATCCTTCAAGTATAATTATTGCCAATAGGAACCCCGGATCCGCTTGTTTATTTCTTATACTGGTTCCAAAAATGTATGTATTTTACCTTATTCCACTTAATCCCCAAGTTTGTTAACCTAGATCAGATATTTTTCCGAGCATAGGATCCATCTCACTTATCATTTTCTTATATCATAAAAAGTATATATCTGGGCTTTCTATCACATCTCCGCTTTGTTCGAAAAGAAAATCTATACCCGTAGGCTTTGGAATCGAGAGAATAATCTAATGTATTCAAATTACTATATATCTGTTAATGGTTTTTCTAATTCATTTCTTATAATATTTTTTAATTCTTCTATTTCAATATTATCCTGATTACAAATAATCAATTTTGTTAGAATACTTGCAACTTTTGAAAATATAACTTGATTTGAACCATAATCGCTATATCCACCAAAATTAAAGACAAAAACACCTGAAGGAATATTATTCAATTTCTTAGTTATTTCTATTGATGTATTTAATATAGTTTGGGCATACTCATTTGATATTCCAAAATGTACCTTGTCCGAAGGAAGTGATAATGTGTCCGTGATTATTTTACCAGAATCTTCAGTAATATTCACGCGAATCTCAAAGTTATTAGTTTCCTTATAAATATATTCAACTCCTAAAATAGCATAGTATCTTGGTGCTATAAATAATTCAACAGTTATTTTTCGATTATTTCTAATCTTGCAATTAGATGTTTCCTGTACCGAGTTCAGTACTTCAAGAGTTTTTCCTTCTGTCAAAGGAAATTCATTCAACCACACTCTACATTTTTTTAGATTTCCTATGTTATCAATGTTTATCATTATTTTAACCCCCAAAAGTTTTTAAATCCTTGGTTAAACCATTCTGAAAATTGTTGAATTACTCCCGGATGATATACACTATATGGTGACACATTATATTTTTTCAATACTGCCTCGTGTGCTACTTCATAAGGTATACCTTCCTGCATCATCGTGGCCTCTGCTGCCTCATGCATATAAAAGCTTGCATCTGCACTAGTTATAGGTTTCCCGTTTTTTAAAGCACTTTCAATTCTTTTAATCATAGCTGTATTCTCAGGAAGATCTCCAAACTGAGCCACATGATTTTTTACTAAATTTAACCCCTTTGTGGTTACATTTATTGATTTTCCATTTAATTTTCCTAATCCATTACCTATACTAATACTAAGTTCAGGATCATAGGCCCCAGTTTTTAAATAAGCTCTAATCCCAGCTGTATTACTCATTTCAGAAACAGTAGTTGCTTCTATAGCCCATTCTAATACTTTTCCAAGAACCATTGGTGCAAATACTGTAAGTGCAGCAAATGACAAACCTGTAAATAATTCTTTAACATCATCCTTCCAAGTACTGTTCATTGCATGTAATATCCAAATAGGCCCCATAAAGTTAATAAACTCTTCTTCTGTAAGAGGAATCTCTCCCACTGGCAAATACGTTTTGTAAGTTATCCAATCTAGTTCTGGCTGGGTTCCATACATAAAGTTGGCTGTATGATCCTTTTTTCTCATATCAATAAATCTTTTGTAAAAAACACCATTTTTACTTTGCTCTATCAGCCATTCTTTGCCAGCAACTTGATTTGCAAAACGCCAACCTCCATTTTCTAACTTGTCTAAAATTTGTTCATATGGTACGTCTATGTATTTGCCGTTGCGATCATACATTCCTATAGTTCTCTTCAGCTTTTTCTTATTCTTTTCTTTCATTAACTCATCACGTTCTTTGTCACTCATTGCCAAAAGTCCAAAGGAAGGCAACCCATTTCCAGCACCAATATAAGGAGTTTCATCTGGATTCACTAGTTTACCGTCCCCGCCGGCGTAGATTATACTTCCGTCGTCGGAAACTTCTGTAGTATTATTAAGTCCTGTTTGAATTAACCAGATTAATCCGTCTCCTAAATTTAGTACTTTATTTCTACTGTTTTCCCCAGTATGTATCTCTTCTATATATCCGCTATTAGTTATGTTAAGACTGCTATCTTTTCCCCCAGTTATTTTCCTAATAATTCCGCTTTCACTATTAAATATAGAAGCAGTACTACTATTCCCGGTACTAATCGTATCTATGATACTATAATTATTAACTGTCGTATTACTATTAGCACCTGTTTGGATCAATCCTATATTGCCACTATTATTAATAATTACATTCGCACCATTTCCTGTTACAACAGACGTGTAATTCTTGCCTTCAGCAACATTTAAAGTTATATTGCTTGGTGATGTATTGCTGGAACTGCTTCCAAAAATGTTGTTATAAGCAGAATCAGAGATACTCACATGGCCATTTACAAGCGAGCCTGCAACATATCCGTTACTATCATATACTTTTCCATCTTTTTCAACATAAAAATCTTTTGTAACACCGTTTATTGTAAATGTACTTCTTGATTTGCTTGAGTCCCAAATACTTACAGCAGCGGTCTGTGATAACACCTTATCATGCCCGCTCGGATCAACAAACTGTATCGGATCATTCGTACAATACGTATACAGATTTACGCTCAACGGATTTTCATCCTGCCCCCGATAAGTATCCTCGCTGGTAAATCGTCCTGTATACGGGTCGTAGTATCTTGACCTCAGGTAGTAGAGACCTGTTTCTGAATCCATGTATTCACCTGAGTAACGTATTGAGCAGGCAACAGTTTCGATTGTGAGGTTAGGATTGCCCCATATATCGTAATCGTACTGGTTTTGCACGGTGCCTGTTTCGCCTACTGTCTGGACTACGTCTCCATGTCCGTTGAACAAGAAGTATGTTTCCTTCTTGGAGGAGTCTATGCTTGCTATGTAGTTTATTCCCTTTATGTATCTTGTCTTTATGTTTCCTGTTGCATCTGTTTCCAGGATTACATTCTGCCTGTCATACAGATATTTTGTTACTTCCTCCTTGTAGCTGTTATCAGATTTCGTTACTTTTTTGCTTACTCGGAGGTCATCTCCGTTGTACTTGTACTCTGCTATTGTACGCAAGCCGTCTTTTACGGTTTCGGCTTTTTTGAGCCTATTGAAGCCGTCATAGGTATAGCTTGTTTTTTCGACCATTTTGTCTATAGTACCGGACATGCCGTCTCCATATGCACTTCCTTTTGAGGAAGTACGGAGTTTTGTATTGTCCGAAAGGGTATAGCTGACACTTTGATTTAGCTGGTTCCCGTTATCATCATATACTGTTTTTGTTGTTTTTCGGGCGATTTCCCTGTTGCTTTCGTCAAACATCCTCTCAACCTGCTTCAAGAGTTCATTTGATGAGGCATAGGTGTACTCGCTCTTCTTTAAGATATATTGTATGTTTTTCCCCGTCGCTTCGTCAACGTAATCACTTGGCTGCTGTGATGTGTAGGTTTCATTCTGAGATACCCTGTTTCCAGCATTGTCATAGGCGTAAAGTGTTGTTTTCCCAGGTGCTGACACCTTTGAGACCCTGCCGTCCTTATCATATTCATAGGTTGTAGTGCCGTAGTTGTCTGTCTTGGAGGTCTGTCTTCCTGCAAGATCGTATTTGTAATTGTATTCTGATATTGTGAAGCCGTCAGGTTTCTTGTTTGTCAAGGAAATCAGATGATTGTCCCTGTCATAGGTGTATTCCTCGCTGACTCCGCCCTGATACTTGATGGCTTCTCGGTTTCCGTTCTCATCATATGTATAGGTTGTTGTTTTTCCTTCTGCCGTAACGGTTTCCATCCTGTTGGACTTATCATAGGTGTAGCTTACGGTGTTACCTTTGAGATCGGTTATTTTGGTTACATTGCCGACCTTGTCATAGTCATAGCTTATTTGTAAAGAACCATCTTTTTTTATTTCCAGCAGCCTGTTATTCCCATCATAGGTGTATGTGCTGATACCACTTTCGTCTTCCATGGATATTCTGTTTCCGGTTTCATCATATGAATACTTAATTCTATCCCCTGTTTCAGATACCTTCTTTTCAAGCAGAAGTCCGATGTTGTCATAGGTGTAAATTGTATTATTACCGTTTTTGTCAATGATGCATACAGCATTTCCTGCAAGGTCATATTTGTATAAAACAGTCTTATTGTCAGAGTTTATCACTGATCTGAGATTGCCAAAAGATGTATAACCGTAGCGAGTAAGCTTGCCTCTTCCGTCTGTCATGGTAAGCTTGTCGCCCTGCTTGTCATATGTGTATTTGGTTGATATGCCAAGAGGGTCTGTGACTTTGGTCAGATTTCCGCCATTATCATATTCATAGGTGGTAGCATTTCCGAGGGCATCCACCTGACGTGTTACCTCTCCAAACTGGTTGTATATGTATTCTATAGAGTTCTTTTTCTGTGCAGCAGCCTCTGGTGTGACCATTTTTACCAGTCTGTTTCCAAGATCATAGGTGTACTCCACACCATACCTGGAATCATCATCTCCTGAAATGTACCCCTTGGCGTCTATTTCCTTAACTACATTATTATTAGCATCATATACCTTTTTGTTAATGACCTTTCCATATGCGTCAGTTGTAGTTACAAGCCTGTTGAGTTTGTCATAGCTATAGGTCACTGTATCGCCCAATGAATTTATCACAGTTAGCTTATTTCCTGCTAGGTCATAGGTGTTTTTTATTGTACCGCCTTCTGCATCGGTTATACTTTCAACCCTATTTAGTTTATCGTATGTATATTTTGTCTCAAAACCTCTTTCATTCGTTTCCGTTACCTTGTTACCAACTTTGTCATAGTCATATGTGACAGTAACTTCTTTTCCTTCATGTTTTCTTATTACCTTTTGAAGTCTGTTCAACAAGTCGTAGGAGTATACATTGGTATAGTTGCTCCTGCTCTCTACATCGTCTTCCTCATAGCCGAAGGCCATAGGACTGAATACTTTCACCTTATTTCCAAGGATATCGTATTCGTATTGGGTTATTAGCCTGATTTTACCCGCATATTCATCATCCTTCAGACTTCCTATGGCAGCCAGGCTTTCCGCGTTGTTTATATCTTTTTCATCAACCAGCTTGATATCCCTTACCAACCGATTCATGCTGTCGTATTCAAACTTTTCTACATCATAAACCCCTTCTGAACGAAGGCTCTCTTTCCTTATGATATTCCCATTTTTGTCGTAATAGCTTCTGGTTAAGGCTCCGCTATTGTCTGTAACAGTATTTACCAGACCATTGTCATAGTACGTATAGGTTTTGGTTCTAGACAAAAGCTTGTCCTTTGTGCCTGTAAGCACATCTGTCAGAACATTTCCAAGTTCATCATAAGTGTAATTTTCAATAGAATATATTACGTTTGCACTTCCATCTGTTTCAAGAGGTATTTTCTTTTTGACTACACGGTTTCCGGCATCATAGGTTACGCTTGAAAGACTTCCCCTCTTGTCCTTGTATATTACCACATTTCCGACTAAATCTGTTTTATATTCAATAGAATTTCCATATGCATCCTTCTCACTCTTTACACTGCCAAAACTGTTATACCCGTATGTTGTACCGTTACCTCTCTGGTCTTTTTGTGAGGTCTTCTTTCCCAGCTTGTTGTAGGTATACTCAATACTTGCGCCGTCTGCATAAGTAACTTTTGAAAGCGTACTGTCAGGGTTGTAGACATATATAGTGGAATTTCCGTTTTCGTCTATAGTTTTAATTATCTTGCCAAGCACATTATATTCATAAGTCTTTGTATAACCCAGTGGGTTTGTTTCGCTTTCCATATTTCCAAGTGCATTATATTTGTAGGATGTACCCGGAGACGTCTCTATAGTGCCATTATATCGTAGTCCATCAACCTTTTTTACCACGTTCCCCATGGCATCGTATTTAAGATATTCCTGAACACTTCCGTCCGGAAGTATCGTTGTAAGGCATCTGCCCATACTGTCATAGGTATAGGACATCCCTTCCATGGTTTCAGCAAGCTCTGGTGTATCCTTTTCTTTTATATAGTTATTTGGTTCTATCTGCTTTTTCAAGTTCCCCATTACATCATAAATATATCTGGTTACCGATATGTCTTTTACGGCAGATGGTGTTTTCTTCCTGATCAGCCTGTTCATGCTGTCATATTCGTAATATGTTGAAACACCTTTTGCATTCTTTTCTTCCCGCAGATTGCCATCTAGGTCATAGTTGTAGCTTATGGAGTTCTTTAATGCATCTGTCTTCGTAATAACCCTTTTGTCAAGATCATATACATATGAGATTGTATTTCCATTTGCATTTGTCTGTGACTTTATCTGTCCGTTCAAGTAGTATGTATAGTTTGTCTTAGACTTTATCTTTGAGGTATACTCACTGTCAAATTCAACATTTCTGATATAATTAGCGTCCAAATCTGAGGTATCGGTAAGCAAGGCTTCCTCAACGGGTCTGGATAGTACATCATACTTATATCTTGTCACAAGGTAGTTATCATCATCTATCTTCTGCTTTTTAGTGATGAGGTTACTATTTTTATCGTATCCGTTTATGGTTTCCCGACCCACTGGCCCTGAAATCTTTGTTATTCTTGAGTCCTTATCATATGTATAACTTATTTTGTCGCCCGCAGAGGTATCATACCCACCAGTTATTGAGCCTTTAGTAGTCTTGAATAAAAATGTCTCTGTGTTAAGTATATTTCCCTGTTCATCATAAGCACTCTTTGTGTGCCTGTAATAGTCTGATGTACTGTCTGATCTCTGGAATTCCTTTTTGTCAATCATGTTCCCAAGTAAATCATAATTGTAATAGGTTTGATCCCCTGCCTTGTTAATACTCTTAACCAACTCTCCCTTTTGGGAATATTCCATGGACTCTATAGTATTATCGGGACATTCCACCCTATAAGGCTTTCCGAAAATATTGGAATATGTGGTTGTCCTGTTCCCGTCTCTGTCAGTCTTTACAGACATGAATTTTCCTGTCAGGTCATATTCATAGCTCTCTTTTGAACCGTCAGGATATGTCTTCTGCTTAAGCAATCCATTAGTGTAATATTTATTTACTGTTATATTGCCTAAACCATCTGTCTCTGTAAGCACTTTACCAGAGCCATCATAGGTATATTCCTTTGTATGGTTGTTCTTACCGCTTTGTGCGTTGTCCTTACTGGTCTGGGCAGACGTGTATTTTGTAACATTATTTGATACATCGTATTGGTATTTACTTCCATACGATTCGGAAGGTTTTTTGCTGTTGTAACCTTCACCTTCCACATCCAATGTCACATTACCGCGTCCGTCATACTCCTTGTAGCCTACAACAGTGGTTGAAATGCCATCATCTACAGATACCTTTATCTGCCTGTTCATTGCATCATATTGATATTCTATACCCGGTGCCTCTAATAAATCCATTGCTGAATATCTTGGGTCAATTTCCTTTGTTAGATTCCCATTTTCATCATAAAGATATTTGCTAACATAACCCATAGGATCTATCCTTGAAGCAACCTTGCCCATACCGTTATACTGATACTGAGTGGTCTGGTCAGTGCCAGAGCAGCTAACGGTTTGCTGAGTCTGATTGCCCCTTTTGTCATAACCATAGGTGGTTATTTTCATCTTACCGTCTGAAGTAAAGGGTTCAGCTTTTTCTACTGGTCTGTTACGATAGTCATATTTAAATGTAGTTTTATCGTAACCACTCCCGTTAAATAGTTCCTGGCTCAAAAGGTTTCCTACGTAGTCATAATTGGATTTCCTGATGTAATGGCCATGTTCCGCGGAACTGTCCCCCGGAGTTTCTGTTTTCATTACGCCTTCTTCCTTTATTACTCTGTCACCGTAGTCATATTCAAAGGACTGTGTTATGTTACTACTTCCAGATTCATTAATGTATTCGGTTACATTTGATTTGTTCCCTTTTGCATTGTAACCGAACTTTGTATGAGCTCTTCTTGTGTCATCTATATTTATGAATTGATCGACAATCCGATTCATCTGATCATAGTTATATTCAGTGTATGAGGAAATAGCTGTTTTGCCCCCACTAAAGCTTCCTTGTTCTAGCGTTTTGATATTATGGGCCTTGTCATAGGAGTACTTTATGTAGACATAGCTTTCAGGGGATGTCTTATCACATACCCTCTCCTCCAGCATTCTTCCCATTTCGTCGTAAGTATACGCTGTTATCCTTCCTCCAGCTTCTTCCGAGCTTAATACCTTGCCAATGCTATTATAGATATATTTTGTTTCATTATTCGATGCGTCTTGTTTGCTGGTAAGCCTCCCGGTATCATCAAAGTAGTAATGGGTGGTATTTCCTTTTGCATCTGTCTCACTGACAGTGTTTCCTATATAGTCATATTCTATTGAAGATGAATAGTATTTTGACTTATCAGGTGTTTCATCAGACTTGAAAAGCCTATTCATTGCATCATAGCAAATATGTTTCAGATAGCCATCTTCGTCTGTTAACGTAACCAACAGAAATACATCTGAATCAGCTCCGTATGTGTAGCCCACAGAGGTACTGTCCTTTTTGGATGTGTCCTTTTCATAGTAGTCTTTTCTTACCACCATGTTTTCACTGTTGAAAGTGAATCTTGTGCTGTTACCATTGGCGTCGGTTTCCTTAATCTTGTTTCCCTGTGAATCGTACTCATCCCCTAAAAGCAGGTGCCATGTGTCCTTGTCCTTGACACTGTATTCCACCTGGTTTCCAAAGATATCATACCTATACAGGAATTTCACACCGGCAGGATCTGTGTATAGTATCTCCTTGTTTTGAGCAGGATACTGGCTGTAAGTATATTGTTTATTAGTACCGTCAGCATAGGTTATCTTTATCAGCCTGCTTAAATCATCGTATTCATAGCATGTCCTGTTGCCGTTTCCGTCTACCTCTGCGGTCGTGCTTCCGGTATTGAAATCATATGCGAATTTTTTGGATATCTCTGTTCCGCCCACAATTCCGTACTGTTTGGTAAGGTATGATCCCTTCTGATCCACCCCGTTAGCATCCACTCCATATTCATAATTTGTAACATAGTCATGGCCGCTATCATGAAATGTTTTTTTTGTCATGTTACCATAGTCATCATATTCATAATCTGTTACAATCCATAAGCTCTTGTCACTTGTATGAACCTTCTCTTCTTTTATTACATTGCCCTTGTCGTCGACTGTGTATATAAGCTGCGAATTTGTATCCTTATTCTGCTTCCAGGTCTTTGAGGTCAGAACATGATACTTGTTATAGGCATATGTATATACAACTGTATTTTCATCATCAACTGGGTAGCCCTTGTCATCTCTCTTTGCTATCGGGCCTGTGTAGCTAGTGAGATTTCCGTACATATCGTATCTGAAATTCTCAATCCTCTTAACAGAATGGCCCTTTATCTGCCCGTTTTCCAGGCTGGTTAAAGTGGCTTCCGTCTTTTTGGGAAACTTCATCTCATCATACTCTGTCACGGATAACTTTTTATGGTTATTCCCTGTTTCTTCAGTACTTATTTGTTCTTGCAGACCGTTATATGTGTACTTTGTTATCGTACCGTTGTAATCGTTTTTTTCGGTATAGTATTTATATGTATCCTTCAAATAGCTATCGCTGCTTGGGTCATATCCGCTGGTACCGTATCCGTCAGGTTCATTTGTATACTTGTAAGTTACTCTGTCCTTGACATTGCAGATAAACGCATCCAAAAAGTTGCTTTTTGAGGAATCAAAACCTGTTTTCTCAAGCTCTGTTTTATCAAATACCTTTCTGTACTGCATACTGCCTGCCATCGAGAGCTTTTTTGTGTAGGTACTGTATGAAAATCGTTCAATTCTGTTAGTCTGACAGTGGTCTATCTGTGACAGGTTCTCATATCTGTTGTATGCCGAATAAGTGGTGCCGTTGGTATATGTAAATCCCAGCTCTGGTTGATCATACCAGTAATGATATTTTGGCTTGCCGTCAACATCGTAAACCGTTTGGAGCCTTGTCCTGACGACATGGTTTGTATTGCTTACAAGAACTGCGGATTTATCATATACAATCTGCTTGTTGCCGGGAAGATTAATTATTACCTGAAAGTTACCCTTTAAATCACCAGAATGCGTGGTATCAGGATTCTGTGATGACTTATAACTGTCCTCCAGACTGTATTTCTGATTCTGAAAGGGCCCCACTGTGAAGTTCTGGTCTTGCTTGTATTCTATGGTTACTTCTCTGCCCATAGTATCTATTATCTTTGAAATAAGCTTTTTTGTTTTTTTATATCCATCTATGGTATAAGATTGAGAGGTATATTGGAAAGTGATTTTGTTATTGTATCTATCTACAATTCCCAAAATTCTTCCATCCTCTGCAAAGTAAGTCTTTTTGCCCTCCTTATTCATCATCCTGTAAAAAGATGTTCCGTCACTCTGTCCATTGCTGAACTCACTGCTTTCTATTATAGTTACATCCTTTACGGTCTGATTTTCAATCGGATAAGTATTAACATCGTCAACCTTTATGGGTTCACCAAGAGAATATACATCTCCCGAATTGGTATGGAGGTACCTGTAATCGGAGCCGTCCTCGTTTTCCTTTATTTCAATTGTGGGGAATGAAAATCTCATTCCTATACCAAGGTTGTATCTGTCTTCGTAGAATGAACTTGTAGTATCATCGGAATAAACCTGATCAACCCATACACCATTTAAATACTGTACTTTCATTTCACGCACATTAGCTGATCCGCTAGTGTACATTCTCTTTATTTCAAGGTCAAGTCCATTGACACCTGGCAGCACATAATCGCTCTGCGCAATGGAAACGTTCCCGCTTTGAGGACTGATTGACTCCTCGGAAGTATTGTTTCTCAGGTATGCAGGCGAAAGCATTGTATTGTACTGTTGTTTTGGCCCAACCAGATTATTCATCTGCTCTTCAAGTGTTGCAGCATGTGTAAACTGTAGTGGTATTAACGTTAAAAACATCATTATTACTGATGTGGTAAATGCTTTAACTAAGTTCTTATATCTCAAAATAAGAGCCCCCTCTTGATATGAAAAGTTATCAAAACTGTTTTAATAGAATTTTGCCTGATAAACATCTGCATAAATTTCTTCTTTTGAAAGTCCCTGCTTTATGGATTTAAGAACGTTGTCAGCACTAAGTCCCAGCTTATTCGCTGTTGTCAAAGCATTTATTATCTCGACCTCAGGTAAATTGGTCTGACTGACATGCTTTGCAAGCTGCTCACTAGTCAGTTTTAAATGCGGTGATTCTTCTCTCCCATTCACAATTCCGTATTGTGCGTTTATCAATCTCCAACTCAAACCCTGAATTTTTTTATTGATTACATCTTCAAAATTTACCTCTGCATTCTGGCTAACCCTGTCTGCTATCATTACATCATCCTGATCAATGCCTGAGGTTTTTAAAAGCTTGTCCAGATATTTCGAATCGAAATTACTCGGAACGAATCCAGGATGTTTTTTATTGTAATCCTTAAAAATATTCTCCCATTGTTCACCAGACTTCTTCTCCTTCACTAGGAGCTCAATATCTGCCATATTACCATAGCAGTCATTCAGGAAAGAATATGCCGTAAGTATGTCAGGAACCTTGAAGCCAGCCTTTATAAGACGTTCTATCTCTTTCTTGAAGATTGTATGTACATTTAGGACTTTGAGCAGTTGCCTGTAGTTATCAACATTTTGGGTGTAATTTTCAGGATTGGAGACTTTTATTAAATCCAATATCTCCTGTGATATTTCGTTGTCAGCTCCATCTTCCAAATTACTATTTATATCGGTATTCGAAATCATCTCACTATTTTGCGAATTCCCGTTGCCGTCTATCTGATTTCTACTCTCTGAATTGTTACTGGTTGCTGTCTTGTCGTCCCCATTGCCGAATATGCTGCCTCCTATCATGGTATAACCACCGATTCCTATCTGAACTATCAATACAGTTATAATGAAAAAAATTACAAACTTCTTGTATTTAAACTTTTTCATATTAGTTAGTCTCCTCATATGTTTAGTTGCCCATTGGGTTAATTCCCTTGATTTCATTCATTACTTCATCAGTCGGATTCCGTGGCTTTACTTCTCCCACATTAACTTTTGGGAGATCCGGCAAAGGATTTTTATCAGGCATGGTATCGCTTTTATTTATCTTGTCCGGTGAACCAGTTAACTTATTGTCTTCAATTTTATTGTCATTCTGTAGCTGTTCCATGGATTTTTCTTCTATTTTTTCAAGAGTTATAATTTTTTGCTCGTCAATGAGAAGCCTTTTTTCATCCCTCTTCTTTTGATAAGCTTTTTTGTCTTTTATATATTCATTAAGATCAATACCCAATTGTAACGAACACAGATATTCATCAAATACCTTTTCATAGCTTCCGAAAGCATTTTTCAATTTTAGCATAAAGTAGACCATATCTTTTATATTAACTTTTTTAGACAGATCAACGTACGCTGCTAAGTCCTCGGAGTCCTTGTCTATTCCAGCTGTTTCCGCATTTGGTTTATCAACTTTAGTACTTTTTTCCTGACTATCAGAAGTAATCTCCTGTAGTTGAAAAAGAACTCTTTCCTCCAACATCCTGACCTGCGATATGCTTTCATCTGAAAAGCCTTCCTTCTTGAGTTTCAGCAGAAAATCATCATCAAACCCTGTGTTAAGAAGTACGTTCTGCATATGAGCTTTATTGCTTTTTTCTTTGGAATTTACCCTAGTCTTTAAAATATCCAACACCTGCTCCCAGGAACGTCCATGATTTTTCAAATCAAAAACCTGTTCAATAGCAACTCCCGTTTCATTTGATATTTCAGATGCTATTCTTCTGTCTTCTGCACTCGCGTTTTGTAATGAATTTTTATCCTTTTCTGCAAAGTTTGAGTACGCAAATGGAATAGAAGTTAATAATATAATCGCCACGAGTATTAAAGCCACAAGCTTTTGGCTTTTTGTTATTTTTTTCATGTTGATTCCTCCGATGTAAATACTTAAACTTAAGCAGCTTAAAGTACATTAAAATCAATGCTTGCTTTTCCGTTTACTTTTGGTTTGAAAACTATTGTGGATATTTCACCTGACCATACTGTTCCAGGGTTTATGTTCTCATCCACTGTAAATTCTATTTTCCCTGGTGTATATTTTACAGTAAGGTTTGTTCCTGGTATTCTTCCGGATGTTGTTTCATTTGACTGTGTGAACTGGCATAGGTCTGTCACATCTAATTCCTCAGGGTTATAGGTTACTGTAAAAGTCATCCCTGAGAAGTCCTGTACATCTGATGCAAACAGCAGGAAGCTGAAATCTTTGTTTTTTATACATTCAACCTGGTGGGACGGACTCGTTGTACTTTTTGATATTGCATCGCTCCATGCAGTGACCCCCGTGATGTTTTTCCCTCTTACCCTGTAGGTATGGGAAGTTCCTGGTGTAAGGCTATGGTGAGTGTATCCGCCCGCATCTCCTGCATCTACCACATTCCCGTCTATTTCGATGTCATAGCTTGTACCGTCCAGCCTGTCCCATTTCAGCTCTATCTGGTTATTACCTGCTGTTGCACTTATATTTGTCGGTGCTCCCGGCAAATCGGGAAGTGTAGAAAGTGCCAGTATTGCACACCACTGTCCGTTTCCATTGGCATCTTTGGTTCTTACACGGTAGGTATGGAATGTTTCGGGTTTAAGTCCTGTATGAGTGTATACAGTGTCCTTTCCATTATCTTTTATTTCTCCGTCAACTTCTATTTCATACCGGGAATCCGGTTCTAATGACTGCCATGTTACTGTAATAGATTTGTTTGTGACTACTGCCGCAATGTTGGCCAACTTCTGCTCGGATGATCCTGTTCCCGTGTTGGTCTCCTTCGGCAGAGTTTCCATTTCTACAACGTTGCTCCACTGTCCTTCACCGCTTATATTTTTCGCCCTTATCCTGTAAATGTGTTTTGTTCCGGGTTGAAGCCCTGTATTTGTGCAGGCGGTCTCCTCTACATTTTCAATATATTTTCCGTCTATCTGAACATCATAGCTTTCTGCATTATTTACACTGTACCAGGTCAAACATATGGAATCACTTTGAGCTGTTGCAATGATGTTTTGCGGCGTGTCCGGTATTTCAGGCCAAGTAGTGACTCTTACCGGCTCGCTCCATTCACTCTTACCTCCGTTGTTGTACGCTCTTACCCTGTAGGTGTGTTGGCTGTTAGCTAAAAGTTCCTTATGTATGTATGTTTTTACTGTCTTTACATCAAAGCTTTGTCCGTCTACTTCAAGGTCATAGCCATCAGCCCTGTCTGCTTCCTGCCATGCCAGAGTAACATCTGTTCTGGTTGGATTCGCTTTTAATCCTTCCGGTGTTTCTGGAGGATTCGGAAGTGTTTTAACTTCTTTTACATTGCTCCATTCACTGTTTCCTCCTGCATTTTTTGCTCTTACCCTGTATGTATGTGAAGAATCCGGTATTAAGTCCTGATCTATAAACGTTGTGTTTGTACCAGTATTTATAACTTTTCCATCAGCTTCAATCTCGTAGCCATCTGCCTTTGCTACTGCATCCCAAGTGATTTTAATTTCAGTTCTTGATGCTTCCGTATCTGATATTGCAGGTATGTCAGGTGGACTGGGCAGTGTCATACCGCTTACCAGGTCGCTCCATTCGCCTGTTCCTCCTGAGTTTATTACCCTAACCCTGTATGTATGCGAGGTCTCAGGCTGTAGGTCTTCATGATTGAAGGAAGCAGTTATTCCTGCATCAGACACTCGTCCGTCCACTTCTATGTCGTAGCCTGTTGCACTGTCTACAGCATCCCATGTTATCTTTATAGAATTTATTTCTGATTCAAGATGGATATTGTTCGGGGGAGCTGCAAGTGTAGTACCCACCGTTCCTGTTGAAAAGGTAGTTTCTATCCCATCACTGTTTTTTGCTTTTGCTTTAACTGTATATTCTGTATTTGGAGTTAGTCCATTGACTAGAACATTCTTACCTGAGGGTGATATCCATTCGGGAGCGGGTGTCAAATCCCCGCTTTCATTGACATAACTTGAGTCTACCATTACTTGATATTGAACTGAGGGTGGATTTAAGTCATTAATCAGAACATTAAACGAATCTTGCTTATTATTCAAAATAACTATTTGAGGAACCTGTAAACTTGTTCTTACTCTCTGTTCCTTTTCAGCTATGTGACCTGTTTTATCACTGGCTTCAAATTTACAGCTATATTCAGTATCAGGGAGTAATGAACTTATCTTGTATGATGTGTCACTAACCCAATCTGATACAATATTCCCGACAGTATATCTGTACTTTATAGAGGCTGTATCTGTAACATTGTCTGTTGCATTACCGGAGATGGTAATGCTTGTATTATCCGAAGAAAAGTTAACACTACTCAACATAGGAGGGTTTTTGTCAATGGTAACGTTAACTGACTGGCTTACTGGGGCATAATAACCATCACTGACTTCAAATTTAATTGTGTGATTCCCTTCCGAAAAACTATTTAAGTCAGGTGGATTAAAAGTCACAACTTGACCAGATGTAGTATTAGTTATTGTTCTAGTTTCCATTTCAATCGAATCAATATAGTATTTGCAGGTCAAAGTATCTCCACTTGAATCTGATACTTTCATTGAGAGGGTATAGTTGTCCAGATCACATATAATATCATTTTGAGACGGTGAAGTGGCTAATATTGAAGGAACTTTATTTTCACCTTTATTTACATACCAGTAGCCGTCGATGAATGGCCCATTATCCGGGAATGCCCCACTATATGCTGTAATATTTGCTTCCACAAGCTTATCCTTAGATAATGCAATTTTATTTACAACAAAAGGAGTAAATTTGTAGCAGTATATCGTTCCACCTTCCCATCTAGTCGTTTGTGCATAATATCCATATGTACCATTAAAATTAACATAGCCTGAGCTCATCATTGGATAACTACTGGTTGTCAAATAATTATATAGAATTATTTTGCCTGTAGCAGGATTAAAATAGTAATTACTATAAAAGTCCAAATTACTGGCATAGCCGTCGTACTGTTTTGTTTCACCTTGTGATATTGTATTCGGTCCCTGAAAAGTATACTTATCATATAAGTTTTTGACCGTAGGTTTTTTCCACATAATTTTTTGCTCTGCAGTTACTGATATAGGAGTATTCTTAATTATTACTACACCCAATTTATCCTGCGCATAAACGCCAGAGACTTTTTTGTATTTATCTATTGTACCTACATATATTGGGGGAGTCATATTTCCAGATTTCGTTATTTCCACATACTCATAAGATGGATCTGTACTATCTTTTTGTATTGCCAAGTATTCATAACTACCGTCTGTATATTGCATGAATACTGAATTATTATTATATCCAAACATCGGATCGTATTTATCTTTTTTTACATACCAATAACCATCTTGTTCTCCATTATCGGGATAAGTATGATCATCTGCAATGATATTAGATTGAACTAAAGTTGTCTTTTGTCTGGACCTGGAATTTTGAGAGCCTAATTTAACTTCCAATGTAGATGTTGACCAATTTTGGAAACGATAATATATATCGGACCGGCTATAATCGCTTACTTCGTAGTAATATGAGTATTGATCATAATAATCAACTCCGACTCTTACAACGCTACCGCTGACTGAATAAGTATTTGTTAATGGATCAAAAGAATAGGTACCTCCTATTTTACCACTTGGGTTTGGAGCCCTTGTGGCAGTGGACCAGGGTGCATCATCTTTATATACCGTAGCTACATTATACTTATCATAAAAATATTGATCTGGTACAGCAGCGTCCGCTTCTATTCCACCAAATTTAAGTCCTATTTTTCCGTTGTTTATATCAATATATAAACTACTTAGTATACATACTATTAATAAACATGAAACTACTTTTTTAACAAAACTTTTCATTAACTCACTCCTGTATATTAGCTATTGCTTAACTATAAACAGTGAAATTAGCACGCTTATTACCCTACCGTATACGACATACCGGTCTTATTCGTTACCTTCGACATGAACTTTATAATTACAAGTGCTGATTTATTCGACGAATCTACATGATATATAATTTTTCCATCTGAAACTTCTTTTATAGTGATACCTGTTCCATCTATTTTCCCCGGTTCCAGATCAATCTTCTGGTTAGAAGCATACAAGTCCAGTATCTCAACATCATCAGGATTATAGTTCAGAATGATATTGTAACCATCAATTTTATCCTTCTTAGGCACCGAAATAACAAAGTTGAAACCGGTATCCCTTTCAGCGTTTATTATAATCTGGTTAGTGGTGTTAACCTTCAGAAGTTCACTCCATGCACTGCAAACACCGTCGGAGTTTATAGCTCTGACACGGTAATTGTGTGTCGTATTAGGCTCAAGTCCTTTGTGAATATAGGTTTGTGCGGATATTTTCCCGATTAGCTCCCCATCTGCTTCCACTTCAAAATAAACTGCTCCATGGGGCTTGTCCCAGGTTAACCTGATTTGGTTTAATTCCGGATAAGCCTTTATATTCATTGGTATTGAAGGTCCTGTTACTTGAAAAATCTGAACGCTCCAATCACCTACACCGTCCCTGCTTTTTGCCCTGACTATGTAAACGTGCCTTGTATCTGAGCCTAAGTCTCTGTGGACATATACTGTGTTTGTAATGTTTTCAATAAGTTTTCCATCAACCGATATATCGTAGCTGACAGCACCATCAACATCATCCCATGTAACCGTTATAGATGTACTTGAGGCATAGGCCTTTACATTTGAAGGTGTTCCTATAGTGGTAAATGCAGAAACCGTATTACTCCATTCTCCTATAATTTCTGTGTTTCTCGCTCTCACCATATATGTGTGAACCGTATTTGGTTCCAGATTATAATGGGTATAGAATGTGCTATTTCCGTTGTTTATTACTCTTCCGTCAACTATTATATCATAAGCCTCAGCACCGTCAACACTATCCCAGCTGACTGTTATACTGTTGCTTTGTGAAGATGTCTCAAGGTTTAGAGGCTTTGCCAAAGAGATTGTTTTGGTTACAAAATTGCTCCAATCACCAAATCCGTTACTATTCTTTGCCCTTACACGGAAAGCATGTGTACCTCCCTGTTTCAGTCCTGTCTTAAAAAATTCGGTATCCGGTCCGACATCAATTACTACACCGTCAATTTCCACCTGATAGTTTTCCGCTCCCACAACCATATCCCAATCCAGCAACAAGTCACTGCCGTTAGCTGCTGCTTTTAGGTTTGCGGGTGCGGGAAGCAAGGTACATTGTCTTATTTCGAGTGTCCACTCTCCAGCAATACTCCCATTTCTGGCTCTTACCCTGTAGGTGTGCTCGGAATTCGGAGTTAGTGAGCTGTCTGTATATGATGTATTCACGTCATTATTCGTAACTTTTCCGTCTACCTCGAGTTCATAACCTGTTACACCGTCAACCTTGCCCCATTCAAGTGTTATCTGGTTACTTGTTACCTTGGACACAATTAAACCTGTCGGTACGGAAGGCAGGGTGGTTCCCTTTTGCAGTGAACTCCATTCACTGTACCCATCTGAATTTTTTGCACGTACTCTATAAGTGTGCTCAGTATTTGAGTCTAGTCCGGTATGAATATAGTAGTTTTCATTTACTTCTATTATTTTATTTTCATCAACTTCAATCTCATATTCTTCTGCTCCGGCCTGTACATCCCAAGTTACTTTAATAGCAATGTCTGATAACTGCATCTTTACATTAAATTCAGAACCTGGTAACGTACTCACCGCAATAACATTGCTCCATACACTCATACCACTTGAATTTTGAGCCCTAATTCTGAACGTACGCTGAGTATTCGGTTCCAGACTGTTGAGAGTAAAATAGGTACTGCTTCCTATATCTACTGCAGTACCATAAACTTCAACTTCATATCCGCTCGCCCCTGGCACTGCATCCCATGTCAGTGTTATAGTAGAACTAGTTTGTGAGGTGCAAATTTTTGAAGGAACATCAGGCAAAGTCCAGATTTTTATTAAATCAGTCCATTCACCGTCAAAATCACTTCCGTTAGCTCTGATTTTTAAGGTATGAAGCGTTCCTGAAGCTAGGGCATTTAATTCGAAACTTGTATCCAAACCATTATCTAAAGTATGTCCATCAACCTCTAGCTCATAGCTTCCTGCACCCTCTACGGGATTCCATGACAGCTTTATTCGGTCATTAGTTACTTCCTGTGTAATATTTGCGGGCCTATCCAGTAGGGTATATGTTGTGAAATATGAACTCCATGGACTTGTTATCATTTGATTTTTAGCTCTGACACGGTATAAATGCTTTGTTCCTGGAATTAAGTCTTTATGTGTAAAAAAATTGGTTTCAATTGCGTATATTTTACCGTCAGCTTCAACTTCATAATCTACTGCCGATAGTACATCATCCCAGTTTAATGTAATCTCTTTTGATGACGTATTAATACCGATATTTTCTGGTACTGACACAGGTTCTCCCCCCCAAGCCAGATTACCATTTATATAGCCAGTCACCTTTGTCCAGTCTACATAACTTGTTGCAATAGAATTAAATGAATAGTCATCCGCCTGGTTATAGTTCGACCAGTCATTCTTTGCAATCCTGCACTGAATTTCTACACTATCTCCTGGTTGGAGGATTCCTGAACCACTTTTAAAGCTAATTTCCAAGCAATAGTCTACATCATCTACCGCTCCAGGCATTTTAATAAAACTACCAACAACATTACTGCTTCCGATGTTTGACCAATCACACCAAAAGTTTTGAGCCCTGTCACCATTTATTGTGTAATAATACCTGACCTTTATATCTCCAATCTCAACAGGCACATTTCCTGAATTGTATATTTTATACCATGGGAATATGGTATTATTATTTGAGGATTTATTTGCATTGTTCAATTGAACCCGTATGGATGAATTAATATCTTGACCTGTTTTGGTACTTAAAATCCGGCTTTTTTCTGACACATTTTTGGCATAGTCATATGCAGCCACTTGATAGGTATACGTATTTTCACGTGGCAGATTTGAGTCTGTAAAAGATGTCCCCCTGTCAACTCTTGCTATTTCATTACCGTTTCTATAGATTATGTAACCGGCTACACCTGTGTCATCTGTTGATGCCGACCACGACAGCAAAATGTCAGAATTTGAAATACTGTAGCTTGTTAAATTCTGCGGTACTGATGGCGGGTTGGTATCTGCCTGAGTTTTTGTCCCTGGTTCTGTCCCCCAAGCTAGTACATTTGTGTAATAAGCTGTTGATTCATCCCAGTCGGTATATGTGGAATCTGAACTATTGAAGGAATAGTCATCTGTTTGATAATAGCTTGTCCAGTCAACCTTTGCAATTCTGCACTGAAGCTCCACACTTTTACCTGGTTCAAGCAATCCCGCTCCACTTTTAAACCCTATTTCCAAATAAGTGTCAGCACCTTTTTGTTTGTCTGACATTTTTACAAATGTCCCTGTAATATTAGAGCTACCAGCATCAGACCAGTCACACCAGAAATTCTGAGCTTTATCTCCATCCACTGTGTAATAATATCTGATTTTTATATCTTCCAGATTTATTGGCACATAACCTGAATTGTACACCATATACCGCGGGAAAATAGTATTGCATGACGGAGTTTTATCCGAGTTAAACATCTTGACTTCTATTGACTTATAAATATTTGTGCAAGTTTCTGTACTAACTGCAAGACTTTTTTGAGAAACGTTATTGGAATAGTCAAATGCGGCTACTTCATATTTAAAGGTTACACTAGACGACAAACCTGAATCAGTATATGTCAACCCATTGACTCTTGCTATTTCGCTGCCATTTCTGTAAATAATGTATCCTGAAATTCCTGTATCATCAGAAGAAGTATCCCACGACAAAGTTACCTTGTCACTTGTAGTAGAGAGGCTTTTCAAATTTTCGGGTGCTGTTGGGGCTGTTATATCAGCAGGTATTTCCGTTCCGGGTTCATTTCCCCACTTCAGTTCCCCTGCATAATATCCTGTGGTAGAAGTCCAATCCATATATTCATCACTAGTATTTCTAAATGAGTAATCATCTGCCTGATTATAATTGCTCCAGTCATTTTTGGCTATTCTACACTGAACCTCAACGCTTTTACCGGGTTCAAGCATGCCAGCCTCGCTTTTAAAGCCCACTTCCAGATATGTGTCGGCACCATTTTTCTTGTCTGATAATTTTATGAATGTTCCTGTAACATTTGAACTACCTGCGTCTGACCAGTCACACCAAAAATTCTGATCCTGCATTCCGTCTACGGTATAGTAGTATCTAAATTTGATATCAGACAAACTAATTGATACATTCCCTGTATTGAATATTTTATATCTGGGAAAAATAGTATTAGTTGTTGCACTTTTATCAGAGTTAAACATTTGAATTTTTATTAATCGTAGTGATTCCTGGTCGGATGAAGTTTCTCCCTGTAGTTCTTTTTCTGAAGAAGTATAGGCTTCAAAAGACCCTTTGTCTGCAAGTAACCCCCGAGACTTTGGTAGACTACTTTTGGTTTTTTTTATGGTATTTATAATAGATGGTTTACCGCGATGGCTTGCTTTTGCATTGGCTTCGTCATAAAAAGTAAACTCAAAAATCATTAGTACTACTAAAAGAATAGATAGTTTTTTAAAAAAAGTTGTCATAACTTCCCCCATTTTGCAATAAAGTTCCAAACGTGAAATAAATTATATACAGGCAAGTATCCGTCTATAATCTACAATTCCTCGCTTCAATTTCATTATTTTTTATTAAGTTACAATAATGGATGTAATTATATAGTGAATTAAACTATGGTTATTTTAGCACATTTTGTTTTTTGTAGTCAAATTTTGTTATTTTGTACAAAATACAGCTGACTTGTAGAAATTTTTTAACCAGACTGATATTGCCCCCTCTAGCAACGGCAACATATCACTTGATTTTGCTATTATCTCAGTCCACTCCTCTTTGTTACATGGACTTTTATCTAATGTAAAGACAAAAAAACTCTTCCATTTTGTTGACAACATCTTTAACTTATAAATTTTAATTATTCCATTATCCCAACCTATATCAGAAGATCTCAATGCAAAATATTCTCCGACTAATTTTCTTAAAACAAGCATAAGTACAAAAAAAATACAACCCCCATAACTAAGAATTGTATTTTTTTATATCATTTTGTATTATTTTTTATTTAAAATATCTATTCAGCAAGCCTTTAAATCCTGCCCCATGTCTTGCTTCGTCCTTACACATTTCATGAACTGTATCGTGAATTGCATCAAGGTTAAGCTGTTTTGCACGTGTTGCAAGATCCTTCTTGCCCTTGCATGCGCCGGCTTCGGCTTCTGCTCTTAGCTCAAGGTTTTTCTTAGTGTCAGCATGAACTACTTCACCAAGCAATTCTGCAAACTTTGCAGCGTGTTCAGCTTCTTCCCATGCAGCAAGCTTATAAAAAGCACCGATTTCGGGATAACCTTCACGTTCAGCCTGTCTTGCCATAGCGAGGTACATACCAACTTCTGTACATTCTCCCATGAAGTTTGCTCTCAGTCCTTCAAGTATCTCGGCATCAACACCCTGTGCCACACCAATTCTATGTTCATCAGCCCACTGTTCTGATGTTTCTGACTGCTCAATAAATTTTGCCTTAGGTGCTTTACACTGAGGACAAGCATCCGGGGCCTCATTACCTACATGTACATATCCGCAAACTGAACAAACAAATTTCTTCATAATCAAAAATCCTCCCAATATAATTTTATATTTTATTTTTATTTAATCTGAAATCTTAACAACAATTATATATGTACCCGATGATGATGACTTAAAACAAAAATTTATTAAATCTTTTTCTGGGAACTTTTATGATATTTTGGCGTCTAAATATGTAATAAAAATTCGAAGGGAGCTTAGTAATATGATAAACAAAAGAATAGTAGCAGGATTATTAGCAGTCACAATTTTATCACTTTCATCTGTTCCATCTTTAGCAAACTATCCAGAAAATCTTAAGGCAGTCAATATTTCTGAGCAAATTGACACTACAGAGAACCAATCTTCCTTTAACTCTTTCACTGGTACAGTTAAGGAAATAACTGATTTTGAAGGCGTAAAGGGTTCAAAGTTCGTTCTGGTAGAAAACCAAGACGGACAGCAAGCAAACCTTGTAATATCAAATAGTACATACGTTGTTAATAATGAAAAATTTGATATAGGGTCTGTTATAACCGGATTTTATGATGCGAATGCACCAATGCTGATGATTTATCCTCCGCAATATAACATTGAAGTTGTTAATGTTGCCAGTAGTAAAGGTCAGTGTATAAAAGTTGACCGGTTCGATAAAGATTTAGTAAGTTCCGACAATATGTTAAAATTGAATATATCTAAGGAAACAGAAATTATATCACAGGATGGAAAAGCTTTCGAAGGTGAACTTTCAAACAGAAATCTCTTGGTTCTTTACGGTATATCAACCAAAAGTATTCCTGCCCAGACCAATCCGGATAAAATAGTTGTATTGTCTGAGAAAGCACTAAGCGGTAATATTGCTTCTATGAACATAGTTGTTAACAACAAGACAATTGAAGCCCCATCAGCATACACAAATGAAAATGGGATTTTTATGGTTCCTCTACGTGCAATTGCTGAGAACTTGAAGTTTGATGTAAACTGGGAAGGAAAAACGAAAACTGTAATGCTGGGTAAAGGCATTTCTTTGACAATAGGCAAAGATAACTACATATATATGAAAACTGCCCCAATTCAGTTGGGAACAGCCCCTGAAGTTATAGATGGAAAGACCTTTGTTCCCCTAAGCTTTTTCAAAGATGTTCTTGGTATGAAAACTGTTAATGTTTCCGGCTCCGACATTGTAATAAGTGATTAATAAGGAAGAGCATTTACATAAACAGCCAAGGAGTGAGAGTTTATCTGATGTGACCCCAATAAGTTAGACTTTTTTGCGTAGTAGTTTTTGACTGCTACGCAATTATTTTATGCACCCAAGAGACTGAGTCTGTATTCTACAGGACTCATCCATCCTAGTTTCTCTTTAATTCGTTTTTCGTTATAATACTTTATGTATTTGTCTATTGTTTCTTTCAGTTCCTCATAGCTATAATAAACCACACCATAATACATCTCTTGTTTCATAATTCCAAAGAAGTTTTCCATTATTGAATTATCATGGCAGTTTCCTTTCCGGGACATACTTTGGTAGATCTTATTTTCTTTCAGCTTATAATTATAAGCCTTCATCTGGTAAGCCCATCCTTGATCTGAATGAAATGTTCGCCTGTATTTACAATCGCTTGTAATTTTTATGGCTTCATTTAAAGCATTCATTATATTCTCAGCAGATGGGCGTTGTGAAATACCATAACTAATTATTTCTCTATTGCACATATCCATAAATGGATCTAGATAGAGTTTCTTGATGATCATTCGTCCTTTGTCATCTATATCATAATACTTAAATTCGGAGGTATCTGTTGTAATCTTTTGGTGTGGAATACGAGTTCCAAACCTCCTGTGAATTCTATTAGGAGCAACCTTGCCTACCTTGCCTTTATAAGAACTGTATTTACGACTTTTTCTGGTAAACGAAAAAACTTGAAGACCAAGCTTCTGAACAATTCGTTGAACACGTTTCTTGTTTACAATGAGTCCCTGTTTTCTTAATTCTCCATAAATTCGACGATAGCCGAAATCTTTGTTTTCTTTTCTAACTTCAAGGATTCTTTGCTCAAGATCCCCGTTTGAATTTTCTCTGTCAAAACGTTTTTGCCAGTACATATATGTTGCTTTAGGAAAACCTGTGTATGCGAGAATATCTTTTAGTTTGAAGTCTCCTCGGAGGCTGTGGATGATTCTCGCTGTTTTTTCAGAAGAGCTTCCTCCTCTAAACGCAGCCTCCTCAGTTCTTTTAAATAACATTCTCTATTCTTAATTTGAGATTTTCATCTTCAAGTTGTTTTAAATACTCTGAATTATTGTTTGTAGTTTCGATAATTGTAGATTTGCTTTCCTTTGGCTTAGACACTTTAGAACGCCGTCCCTTTCGTTTGGGTCGTAATGCATCAGGACCAGCAATTCTAAAATCATTTACCCACTTAGTAATTAATGGTGGATTGTTTATGCCGACGGATATAGCCAACTCCTGATAAGAGACCTCAGTTGATAAATATAACTCTACCACATGAAGTTTGAATTCGAAAGTATATGTCTCCTTTTTTCTTGAACGCATTAAGCCTTGATCACCAAACGATTTAAAAGCATTTACCCATTTCATGATATCTTGAGATGATTTTACACCATACTTATTTGCTAAAAACTGCTTTCCTCCTTCACCATTCATGTATGCATTTACAATTTTTTTCTTGAATTCATAATCATATTTTGCCATAAAAAACCGACCTCCAATTGTTAAATTTTTAGGTCTAACATTTGGGGGTAGGTTCAATCTCGCCCTTGGCTGTTTTTAACACGGATTAATATGAACCACCGCATCCTTTATACCTTTGATGTCCTTAACTTTTGCCTTAATTTTACCTGCAATCTTATGACTCTCGTTTACAGACATTTCTCCGTCTACAGACACTTTAATAATTAATATAAAGCCCTCTCCAACCGGCTTTGCATTGATTGAATCAATATGATCAACTCCGCTGATACTTTGAATCAGATTAAGTGTATTTTCCTTAAATGCCGGGTCCATGTTTGTATCCATGAGAACCTTAAATGACGAAATAAATATTTTAATTCCCGTATAAAAAATCCAAAGAGAAATAAGTATACCCACAGCACCGTCTACCCATGCAAAGCCCAAGTATCCCATAATAATACCAAGAATAGTACCGGAGGTAACAAAGACATCATTTCTGTGGTCTTCCGAATTTGCAATTACAAGAAGGTTATCCATTTTCTTTCCTACTCGACTGGTGTAAATAAACAAGGAAAGCTTAACGACTATGGTAATTACTGCTGTAGCTATCAGAAACCAGGATACAGTAAATGAAGACCTGTCTATTATTGAGGACAGTGAGCTTTTAAAAATTGTAAATGAAACAAACATAAGAGAGATGCTTATAAGCATGGAAAAAATGTATTCCGCCTTGCCGTGTCCATAGGGATGGTCGCTGTCTTCAGGCTTGCTGGCAATACTGTTTCCCACAAGTGTCATAACCGAAGCAAAAACGTCCCCGGCACTGTTAAAGCCGTCAGCAATCATAGCCTGACTCCGGCTTAAGAAGCCTGCCGCAAGCTTAATGCAAAGAAGAAAAATATTTGCTGCAATGCCTAGTATTGCAACAAGCCGGGTAATTTTGAACCTATCCATATTATAACCTCTCCAACATAAATATTAAAACAACTGGGACAGAAGATGGATAATCAGGCCTGCCAAGCCACCTATAACTGTTCCGTTAATCCTTATATACTGTAGGTCGGCTCCAACCTGAACTTCCAATTTATCTACCATATCTTTTGTTTCCCAGCCTTCCATAGTATCGTATATTAGAGAACCCACTCTGTCACCGTATTGGGAAACTATACTTTCAATACCTCCGATTACGGAATTATCAATTGTTTCACGCAATGTGTCATTTTTATTTATTCCATTGATAACCATATCAATCAGCAAGCTGACTTTTTCAGTAAGTTTAGCTTCATTTTCAAAATATGAATTTTTGTAATCAACTATTACTTCAGTCAGCATATTTACCGCTTTATTATAAACCTCAGAATTCAGTATCTGGCCCTTGAGTGTCTCCCCTTTTTCAATAAGCTCCTGAGAATTTTTCATATCATCAATAATCTTAGGAATAACAGACATTAAAAGTTTATTTATTTCTGCCTCGTCGTTTGTATCAATCTCTTCAGTCTGCCTAATTAAGAATTCAAGTATCTTTCGGTAAACCAAATCCCCAATAAAAGGCAGTGCAAGGGTTTTATTTATTCCCCCAAGTACAAGAATAGTCTTGTCCTTATTGTCATTGATAAATTTATATGTAGCGTTAAGAAGTCCCTTTACAATGGGTTTGTGATATCCTGATTCAACAAGTGGAGTTAAGCTTTTTCCTAATAGAGGGTAAAGACTTATATCCTCGGCTTTGGTATGGAGCTGTGCTTTTATAAAATTACTGATTTTTTCATCATTTATAAAAGAATCTGCCAAAGAAGGAAGTCTCACAACTATGGCATTTATAATCATGTCTCTGTTTTTGGCTACATAGGCTGAAACTGTTTTTGAAACACTCACCTTGTCCAGCTTTGCCTTAATAATTTCAGGTGTAAAGAAATTAGAAACAACGAAGTTTGACAAAGCCTTGGCTATTCTTGATTTGTTGTTTGCAATAATAGCTGTATGAGGTATGATCCTAAGTCCTAAAGGGTGCTTAAAAAGTGCCACAACAGCAAACCAGTCTGCAAGGGCACCTACCATAGATGCTTCTGCAAAAGCCGCAATTGAGGAATACAGAAGTCCTCGTCCCTGTAACCTTTTAAAAATAATAAAAACAAGTGTCATAAACACTAATAGGGACGTTGCAATAATTTTCATCGTTCTTAATTTTTTTCTAAGCTTTTCATTTTCATCTGTATATGTGTACTTTTCCATATAAAAATCCCTGCCCTTAAACCTTCTGTTCTTCACCAGTTACATTCAAAGCATTATCAAACTCCGCCCAGACCTTTTCAAGACCTAAACGGTTTGACGTCGAAAATGGTATAACCTTTTCGGCACCATCCAGTTGTAAAACCTTTCGTATATCATTTATGCGAGGATTTATCTGCCCTCTTGATATTTTGTCAGCCTTGTTGGCTATGATAAGTGTATTTAGTCCAAAACCCTTTAACCATTGATACATCATGATATCGTCCTTACTTGGAGAATGTCTGATATCTACAAGTAATACAACCATTTTAAGAAAATTTTCTTTCCTTGAATACAGATATGTTTCAATAATATTCGACCATGATGCCTTCATCTCTTTTGATACACTGGCAAAGCCGTAACCCGGCAAGTCCACTAAATAAAAATTCTCATTAACACTAAAGAAGTTTATCTGCCGCGTTTTACCCGGAGTTGAACCTACTCTTGCAAGACTTTTTCTGTTAACCAATGTGTTAATTATTGAAGACTTGCCTACATTTGACCTTCCTGCAAAAGCAATCTCCGGGAAGCCGGTAATCGGGTACTGGTTTGGCTTTACAGCCGTAATTTCGTGTGAAGCATTCTTAATAATCATAAAACCTCCGATAATTCACAATTTTATTATTATAATGCCCAATATTTCATATGAAAAAAATTAAATTTCTCTGACAACATTTTTTATCCACTTATTGGACCTTAATCTGGTAATACCACAAATCATTTTCACGATTTCTTCAGCCATTACCATGAGGACAACCCACTGAACATCAAGTCTTAGAACCAATGCTCCTATAAAAGAAACGGGAACACCTATAAGCCACATAGTAATGCTTTCAGCTATAAAAGCAAAGGTAGCATCTCCACCTCCACGTAAAACTCCTACAATGACAACTATATTTGTAAATCTTATAGGCAAAATAATTGAGTTCATTGCCATAAGGATTATAGCTGTTTCAATAACATCACTGCTTACCTTAAACAGACTTACAATCAACGGAGAGAACAGATATAAAAGACCTCCCAGAATGAACCCGCCGATTATACAAAGCCGGACAAAGCTCCACGCGTACTGCCTTACTTTCTTTTCCTCTCCTGCACCTATAGCATGTCCCGTCATAACCGCCGAAGCACTAGCCATACCAAAAGCAGCAACCATAAACAGATTTACTACGTTGTTTGTAATCTGCACTGCATCAAATGCCTCAGTACTTATTCTGCCATATGCAATTGAATACACCGCAACACCAAGACCCCAGCACATTTCATTAAGAATTACCGGTATCATAGTCTTGGTAACCCTGCCCAGCAAATCTTGTGTAACTTTCCTAAGCTCACTGATTCTGATTCTAAGGAGTGGAAAGTACTTTGATACAACAATTAAAAATATAATTAATTCAACTATTCTTGCTATTAATGTACCTGTTGCAGCACCTCTCACGCCCATTGCCGGCATACCAAATCTTCCGTATATCAATACATAATTCAAAAGAGTATTTAACCCCAGTGCCGACGCACTTATTATCATAGGCATGGCCGATTTTCCAATACTTCTGAGAGCCACACTGAACCCGAAGCTTATTGATGCAAATACAAAACTCACACTGAGTATTCTTAAAAAATCAGCACCCTGACTAATAACCACAGGGTCTGTATTAAAAATAGAAATAATCTGTTCAGGTAGCAGTATACCTATAGCTGCCATTAATAAAGCTGCTCCTCCTGCTATTGCAATATCGAGATTTACCACTCTGCCTATATTACTCTGGTCATTTTTACCCCAGAATTGGGCAACATAAATACTGCATCCGCTATGTATTGCATTATAAAGTAAAAATACTATCAAACCATACTGGTTGGCAACACCAACAGCTGCCAATGCTTGATTTCCTAGAGATCCAACCATTACAGAATCGACGACGCCAAGAGATGAAGAAATTAAGCTCTGAATAGTTATCGGTAATGCCAGTGTAAGAAGCTTCAAATAAAATTCCTTGTTTTTGACTAATAACCTTTGCATTTATCCCCCTGTTTAATAGCCATCATTATCCTCACGTGATTATACTACACCAGCAAAAAAAAAGCAAAAACCTTATATGCCACGGCTTTTGCTCTTTATTAGGCTTGTATTTTTAAAACAACTTTCCATTGGCCTTTCTCATATTTAATCCTGCATTATCAAGCACTTCCATTACTTTTTTGTGCTCTACGGGCCTTTTAATTTTAAGAGTAGTCGTTTTAATCAATTCATCGTAGCTCATAATAAAATATCTTATAATTTTGTACTGTGGAATATCCTTGTTCAACCTTTTTATCTCCTGCTGCAAAATTTCCGCTAATTCGCTTTCAGATGGAAGCCTTCCGTATTTATCTTTTAAAACAGCTTCATTAAGAATTAACTTTGCACATACCTGTATATCTCCATCCGGTGCCTCATTTCCCCATACAAAGGATTCTTTTATACCTTCAATATTATTCAGAAGTGTTTCATACTCTTCAGGGAAGGCTTTTTTACCGTTGGTGAGAACAATCATTGACTTGGCCCTTCCTGTAATTGTTATAAACCCTTCATCATCAATATGCCCCAAGTCTCCTGTGTGAAACCAGCCTTCTTCATCAATGGCTTCTTTCGTTCCCACTTCGTCATCGTAGTAACCCAGCAATACATTCCGGCCCCTTGTGATAATTTCACCCATGCCGTTTTCATCAGGATTATAAATGGCTGCCTCGATACCATATAAAGGCTGTCCTACGGTTCCCGCCTTATTATAAAAGTCATTGTTTGCTGCAACAACAGGTGAAGTTTCAGTCAAGCCGTAGCCTTGTATAACCTTTAAACCTAGCATGTCAAATCCCTCTATTATTTCCTTGTCTATAGGTGCGGCCCCAGACACGGCCAGCCTCAAACCCGGTCCCATTTGTTCCAGAATTCTTTTGAATAGCTTTCTTCTTATATCTATTTTAATGCTGCTGAGTCCTTTTGAAACCTTGGCAAGTATTGCAACCTGTCTGGCCTTTCCTGACTTCTTTATTCCTTCTTTCATTTTTTTATACATTGCTTCCAGTATGGCAGGAACTACCACAAGAATAGTTACATTAAATTCCTTTAAATTTTTTGCAATGTGCTTTATACCCTCACTATACGCAATACACACACCGTTTTTTATCATAAAAAGCATTCCTATGGATAATTCAAAAGTGTGATGCAACGGTAGTACTGAAAGATGTACGTCATTGGGTAGTACTTTTATTGCAGAAGATACAGCACTTACGTCTGAACAAATATTTCGCTGGTTTAGCATTACCCCTTTTGACATACTGGTAGTACCTGAGGTAAAAAGCAGAACAGACAGCTTTTCTGAGTCTACGGATGCATCTGTAAAGCTTCTGTCACCATTTTTTAAAAGGCTTTCACCCTGTTCAACAAGCTGGTCTATAGTTGTAAAGGAAGAAGGGTACCCCTCACCTATATCATCCATACATATAAAGTATTTGATGCTTTTCATACGTTCTGCCAAACTGCGCATCTGAGCGTCAAAATGGCTACTATAGAATATTGCGTCTATTTCTCCCCTAATAATGAGCTTCTCTATTTCAACTTCAGGAAGGTGTTTATCAAGGGGAACTGCGATTCCAGTACCACATGCGATTGAAAAAAAGCTCACTGCCCATTCGTAACGGTTTTCACCAATCACCGCTATCCTTTTGTCCTTTAAGCCAAGCTTATGCAGTGCAGTACCAACGGCAGCTACTTCCGCGCCAAAGTTGTTATATGATTTTGTTATAGTGTCTGCCCCTGATTTATATATAAATGCAGTTTTATCTCCAAATGTATCTATGCTTTTTTTAAGTAGTTCCTTGATGTTTTCTACAGGACTGATTTCATAATAACCCAGACCCTTTACAATTCTTTTTTCCTTTTCGTTAATTATGGAGATTCCCTTTTTGGCCATATGCCCTCCTGAAATAAGATACAATAATATAATTATTACCTGGTTATAATTATATTATTGTATTCCTTTTCAATCAATATTACAACAAATATATTTACTTATACCTTTCCAATTTACGTATATAATATTCCTTATAATCGGTTACCGGTTTATCTTCCTCTTTCTTTCCAGATATTAAAAGCCCCTCGTTTTGAGGAGCTTTCAATTAGTCATGTTTTCCGTTATCGTAACTCCATTTCGCTATTTCGGCAATAAGGTGGAGTGGTAATGGCTTGTTGTGCGGAAACTGTATGGCACCTTTGCTTGTTTTATATTCTGTGAGCCTTTCGCTAAAATGTGCAACAGCCTTATCACCAGGATACAGCCCGATGTGCCTTTTGAATGCCGCAAAGTGGATTATATTTTGTTTACGCCAGTAAGTTGGCATTCTCCATGAAATACGTTCTTCAGCATTGGGGAGTGTGGCACGGAGCGTATCTCGTACCTGATTTAACAACGGTTGAACCTCCTCCGGTTGCTCAGCAATATAGGCATCAATGGTTTTAGGCGGCTCGCCGCAGTAATGGTCTTGATTTGTGTTCTTAAACTCACGTTTACAATTTGGGCATTGCCACATAGTACATTCGCCCTCCCTCTCTCTATAAATTCACTTTCTATATTTTACCCACAAATAGCCTTTAATACCAAACTTAATATTGTCACAAAATCCAGAACTTACTTTTGCAATCGAGTATATATTAATTCTGCAAATTGTCCGTATTTTTTTACTTCTTTCAAGTAAAACCGCTTTAATCCTTCCTTCTGTGAAAACAATGGTATTCCACTTCCTAATAACACAGGAGCAATCTGTACTATTATATTATCTATCATATCACTATCCAATAATGGAGCTAAAATTGTGTTCCCTCCAACAATCCAAATGTTTTTATCCTTTTCTATTTGTTTAACAAATTCTACAATATCGTAATTAACAGGAATAAAACCCTTTACTGATAGGCTTTCAGCATGTGTAAAAACGTAGTTTTTAGTAGTCGGATAAAAGCTATCTATATTCTCTATATTTTCAATTTCATTAAATGTCCTTTTTCCCATGATAGTAATATCCATACTTTTATAAAAACTTTCGTAATCAGTTTCTTCTATTGAGCCGGTTTGATAGAGCCAGTCCAAATTATGGTTTTTATCAGCAAGATAGCCGTCTAAAGTTATACAGCCATAAAAAAACACACTCATTTTTATACTCCTTTCTAGTACGTACAGTTGTTGATTATATCCTTATTCCATTCACACAAAATATTTATTGCTCCATAAATTCATTTAGTGCCTTTTCTATTTCTTTAGAATGTCCATTCATGAGATGTCCTCCAGTATCAAATGACACAAATGTGCAATTAGGAAAACGTGCCACAGCCTGTTTCATTGTCTCATACTTTGATAATTTGTCGTCTTTTGCATGTAAAATAAGCGTTTTGACTTTAAGACTTTCTATAGGATAATCATTAAAATTTCTAGCCATATCAGGATTTGTAAATGAGGCATCTATCACCATACCATCATGTCGTTCATCAATTGGCAGCATGCTGTAAATTGTACTTGATTCCATACCCATCAATGGTTTAAACAAAGGACTTATAAGCATCATCGGATAATTATAGCATAGAGATGAAGGTGGGCCTTGGTACTTGAGATAAGTATCCAGTTCTTGTGTTAGTGGTGCCGCAGAGCAATATAAAATTAAGCCTTTGGTTCGTTCTGGATAATCCAAAGCAAATCGTATCGCATCCGTTCCCCCTGCCGATGTGGCTAATACATATACTTTGTCAATATCTAATTTGTCGAGTAGCTCCACATATGCTTTGGCCTGTTCCTTAGGAACAGGATTTTCAGGAACATCACTACCTAAATACCCAAATCGGGAGGGAGCGATAATCCTATAATCAAAAAAACTTTCCTTAACTGTATCATACGCTTGGTCATATCCTCCACAAATTCCATGAACAACTAATATTGCTTCACCTTTACCCTTGTCAACATAGGTCATATTTCCATAACTCAATGTTATTTTTTTAGCATCGTAAGTTTTAATGCGATGATATGCTTTTTTCACTTCAATACCACATCTTATTCCTTGTACAACCAGATATGTTGAAATTATACATATTAAAGCAATACTTATGATTTTCATAACTTTTTTAACTCCTATTTTCATATACCACTTAACTTCCTTATATTTTTGATAAATATCATGCACTATACATCTTTCCAAATTGAATAACATGCTTTTTTAATATGTCTAAAGCCTCCGCCTCTTTTTCAGGCATATGGTCAACCTTGTGTAATAATAAAAATATTGGTGAATAGAAATGAATTGCCATTAAATAAGGATCACCTTCTACAAAGAAACCGGCTGCTATCATTTGACGAAATACTTCAGCTTGATAGTCAATTGCCGAATCAATAAAAATTTTCTGATATGTTTGTGCTATTTCTGAATTCCTATATTGCTCAATTGTTAATAGTCTTCTTAATCTTCCCACAATACTATCTTTTAAGTAGAACAAAAATAATTCCTTACTTATATCCACTAATTTATCGTTTGTCATATCAGCAAAGCATAAAGAAATATCCTGTTCCAATGCATTTGGAACTTGCAATTTCTGGTGTATCTCTGCTGTTTTGTCTGACATCTGTTGGATAATTGATTCAAAAATGTGATACTTACTTTTAAAGTGCTTATATAGTGAACTATCTTTTATTCCTACGTTATTTGCTATATCCTTAACCGATACACCTTCATAACCGTACTTTGAAAATAGTGTTAATGCTTCATCTAATATTTTTTCTTTAGTTGTCATTGTAATACCATCCCTTTCCAGTGAATTTTATATAAACAATACTATCGAAATAAGCTAGCGTTTACTATCTTAGTATAGCTAGTGTTTACTAGCCTGTCAATAACTTATACCTACCAATTTACGTATATAATATTCCTTATAAGCTTACAAGGCGCAGATATATCAGCGTTTTAATTGAATACAAAAAAATAGTCAAAAATAGAAAAATCTATTATTGACTACTTTTCAATATGTATTTAAAACTAATTGTAGTTTGTTTTACTGCTGTTCCTTCAAAATTAATTCTGCAGTAGATAAAATTGTCTCATTTTTAGCCGTTGTTTCTTCAATTGTAGAAGAAATGGTGTCGATATCTTTGCTAATATTATCTGCCCTTTTCTTCATTTCATCTGAAATAATAACAATATCAGCAATATTCTTATGAAGCTGACTCTGGTCATTTTTAGTTGAGTCTGCTGCATGCCTTGATTGTTCTGCAAGCTTACGAACTTCATCAGATACTACCGAGAATCCTCTTCCTGCTTCTCCTGCTCTTGCTGCCTCTATTGCTGCATTTAATGCCAATAAATTTGTCTGATCTGATATTTGTACTATTTCGTTAGCAACATTAGCAAAATTACTAATATTATTTTCCATAAATTTTATTTTTTCATTAAGTAAATTGGAAATCTTCATCAATGCTCCAATGTCCTCACTTATATTGCTAACACTTTGAGAATTTTCATTATTCGCAGATGAAACCTCTTCAATAGAATCTGTTATTTCGTTAAGTCTTTCTTTTAGAATCTTTAGTTTAGTTTCTTTTTCTTCACTTATTTTTTTAGCATCTGTCAATGCATTTGTAACTTTTTCATTTTCATATGATAAAAACTTACTTTGTAATGCGACATTCAAATTGTAATCCATGCAGTTTTCAATACGGTTCAAACCATTATATATTGCTGTAACCATATCATTACAGGTACTATATCCACATGCTTTACAGTTTTTCATTCTTGATTCATCGGTTTTCTTTAGCATTGAGTCAAATATAGTGCTTATTTGGCTCATGTTTGGAATTTTCGAATCTTTAACGTCCTCTTTCTTATACTTTCTTAAAAATCTATTTATGTCCAAAGTTTTATCAAAATGTTTTAATAGTTGTTCAGGCTTTCGATGATACTTGCCTCTTTTTTTCTGTCTGATGCTATTAGCTAATAATTCTATGTCACTGATTTGCAGCTCATGACATGAACCACTACCTAAGCTACAGGCATGTTTACAGCTCAAAACATCTAAAACATCTGGTAAGTCTTTCTTCAAATCTTTTCTTTTTGAAAACTCATCAAAGTAATCATATACATATTCGGTTCCTTCAACCTGCATTATACTTAATTCACTATTATAGTGTTTAATATTCTCCTTTAACCCTCCAGGCATGCAATATATATCTCCTAATGTGAAAGCTGGAGAAGTATATTCACATTCATTAAATCTATCAATATCTACACCATTTTTTTGAATGTAATTAACTAATTTAGAAAATGTTACGTTATAACTGACATATTTATTAGTACTGTTATCTTCAATTTCTATCTTCTTTGCTATGCAAGGTGATAAGAATGCCAGTTTATCATTATTTTTCAAATATCCCTTTACATATATTGCAGTACAGATTAAAGGACTTTGAATGGGTACAAGATTCTCTATCAAGTCATGCTTATATTTTTGTATATAATTAACAATAGCAGGACATGGCTGTGCTATTACATTCTTTAGGTTATTACTTTTAATAATTCTTAAATAAGCCCAAGTAGTAATATCCGCTCCCATTGAAACATCATATATTACATTTACACCTAAAGATTTTAGATATCCTAATAATTTTTTATAGTTTTTAAAGTTTGTTTTAATAGCGGGAGCAGCTAGTACAGAAATTGAATTACCTTTACTTAAATCAGAAAAAAATTTCTCAGTATCATCTTCATATTCTCTGGCCCCGTGATCACATTCAGTTAAGCACTTTCCACAAGTAATACATGCATCGTCGTTAACATGTACCTTGTTATTTCCATCTTTAATATAAGCAGAATTAGCATTTAATATAGGACAAGTATGAATACATTTATTGCATCCGGTGCATTTCTCTTCAATGGTATAAATATACATTGGATATTTCCTTTCTGCTACTAACGTTTTTTTACAGTTAGTCAATAAATTCTATATTTTTCTATAATATATAAAAATTATATCATATTTCTTCTGTGTTTCAATCTGAATTAATTGTTTTTTCGACATTTTATGTAATTTAAGTTATAATTGCTCATATAGTGCAATCCGACTGTAAAACACAACAAGGTGCATCCTCTGTCTTATTTGCATGCAAAAAGTAGTCAAAAATAGAAAAATCTATTATTGACTACTTTTCACTTTGATTTCAAACTAACTGATTAACTTATTGGTATTGGTTTCTCAGCACTCCGCTTATAAGATAAATATTATATAATACGGGGGAAACCTCTATATAGCCCTGTATATTACTATTTTTACACCATCCTCAGCCGGGAAGCCTTCTCCTACTAAAACGTCATGGTTCAGAAAATCTAAAGCCTTACTATCTGTTATTATCTTTGGATAAGTTCTGAAAAGGACACCTTGCAGATTTTTGTTCATATCCCCATTATTCTCTATGAACATCTTGCAGGCTGCACCTGTGTAATCCTTTCCCTCAAGCATATACCTTGCGGACAAGGTATGTCTGTCACCGTATTTTCCGATAATTTGAGTATCAATTCCACCCGGTAGTACTTGTCCTTCAAAATACTTACCTTCAGCACTGCCTGTAAAAGAAATCATTACAACTGAATCACCATTATCATTTTTTAAATCGCTTGCACTTTGTATCTTAACATTCACTGTTAATATTTCTTCAAAATTCATATGATTTCCCCTTAGCTTATTAATTCATCGCTTGTCATGTCGTTTTAAATTTGCAGATAAAAACTGTTCGGTTATTTTAAGTACCTGAGGATTCCATATGCCTGTCCCATGGTCTGCACCTGCAACCTTGTAAAATATAACATTCTGCCCATTTTCCCTTAGTGCCTTATACATTTCAATGCTTTGATTAATGTGAACTATCTTATCACTGTCTCCATGTATGATAAGGAAAGGTGGAAGTTTTTTTGTTAAATCCTGATAAACGGGACTTGCTTTCTTGGACAGTTCAATATTGTCCTTTACTCTTCCTCCCACAAGTAAACCTTCAGGAGAATCTGCAGAATCATGGTCTAGAATATCATTGTATTTGCCTAAGGTAAGTAAATCTGAAACTCCATAATAATCTACCACAGCAGATACTTCATCTGATTGTTCGCCATAAAGTCCGTTATTGTACTCCCCAATAGTAAGTCCGGTCATTAATGAAAGGTGTCCGCCTGATGAATCTCCCCATACTGCAACCCTCTCAGGATCAACTCCATATGTGTCTTGATTCTCACGCATAAACCTGATAGCACACTTTACATCTTCAACAGCCGCCGGGAATTGTGCTTTATCTGTATCCCTTATTTCAACACTTGCTATTACATATCCCTTTGCTGCAACATGAGATAGATTTGGTATAGCACAATATAAATCCTGATTTCTCCATGCAGAGCCTTGTACATAAACTACAAGTGGAAATTTATGGCCGTCCTGACAAGGTTTTATTACTTGAAGTTTCAATTCCAGGTCACCATACTTGGCATAAGTAATATCTTTTAAGTATGTACATGAATAGTACTTTCCACCTTCAGAAAACTCACCGAATAAAATTTGTGTTCCTTCCGGCATTTCATTTGCTGCAACATAGGCTGCTTGCTTATCCATACTAAACACCCTTTCATTCTAAATTTCAAACCTATATGTTTCTGGCAACTTCATATGCATCCCAAATAGCGTACATTATGTTAGCTACCTTACGTGCATCTCCTATCAAATGTATATCGTCAATATCATATTTAATCTGCTCATAAATAGTCCGTTCGGAATTGTAGCCTACGGCTAAAACTACACTGTCGGCACAAATCTCCCTGATATCTCCGGCAACATCTACCAAAGCACCTTTTTCGGTTGTTTTTATTATCTTGGAGGAAGTAAGTACTTCAATCCCCTTATACGGTATTAATCTTTCCAGCATCTCTGAATTCGCATGACACAGAGGACCGTTTAATGCAAGAAGTTTGTTTTGTATTTCTACAATAGTGACTTTTTTGCCTTTTTGTGCAAGCCAGAGTGCAAGCTCACAGCCAACCAAACCACCTCCGACAACAATTACTTCATTGCCTGATTCTTCTTTTTCCAGCAGAACATCTTCCGCTGTAAAAACTTTATTATGTTCACCCAGATTGAATATCTTGGGTTTTGAACCCGTGGCGATTATAACGGTATCTGCTTCACTGTTTTTTACAATCTCCGCAGTTAACTCTGTATTGCAATTCACCTTTACACCAAGTTCTTTAAGAGTTTCCTCATACCAAGCGACCAACAAAAGATCATCTTCTTTAAAGTCCGGTGTTCCTCCGGGTAACAAATTACCCCCAAGGCGACTGCGTTTTTCGTACACAACCGGCTTGTGGCCACGGAGTGCCAGAACTCTGGCTGCTTCACAACCTGCCACTCCCCCACCTGCTATAAGCACTGTTTTACTTTTTAAAGCCGGAGTCAAGCCATGTATCGTTTCTCTGCATGCCTCAGGGTTTACTGCACAGTTCAGAGCAGAATACTCCTGAATACGTCCCATACATCCCTCTTGGCAGGATAGACAAGGTCTTATGGATTTTAGTTTACCTGCTCTAAGTTTGTTCACTAAATCAGGATCGGCAAGCAAGGGACGGCCAAGACTGATAATATCACAAGCGCCATCATCAATAGCTTTTAACGCTAGATCAGGATTATCCATACGCCCTGCACACAGAACAGGAACATTTACAGCCTCTTTTACAATTTTAGCAAAAGGTATATATAGCCCTTTTTCCTGATACATTGGAGGATGACTCCACCACCAGGAATCATAAGAACCGACATCTACGTCAAGAGCATCATACCCATAGGAAACCAGTAATTTCGCTGCTTCGATACCTTCCGGTATATCTCTTCCTTTTTCCTCAAACTCTTCTCCCGGCAAAGCCCCTTCACGCCAATCCTTAATAAAGCTCTTAGGACTGAATCTCAATGTAACAGGAAAGTCCTCTCCGCATCTTTTTTTAATCTCTTCAACAATTTCTCTGGCAAATCTAAGCCTGTTTTCAAGACATCCTCCATATTCGTCAGTACGGTGATTGAAAAAAGAAATTGCAAACTGATCAATAAGATAGCCTTCGTGTACAGCATGAATCTGAACTCCGTCAAACCCTGCACGTTTTGCGTTATAGGCGCCGTCTCCGAATTTCTTAATTATTGATTTTATCTCCTCAACAGTCAATTCACGACAAGTCTTGTCCAACCACCTGTGTTTAATCGGTGAAGGTGCAACAGGAGGATATTCACCCAGGTTTGTTGGAATTGTTACTCTGCCGAAGCCTCCGCTAAGTTGTAAAAATATCTTTGCATCATAGGCGTGAATACGTTCTGTCATCTCTCTGGCAGTACGGATAAAGTGTACCGAATTGTGGGTAGAACACGGGACATTGGGCATTCCATGTTCTTCAATCTCATTATCTACAAATGTAACTCCGGTAATAATCAATCCGGTACCGCCTTTGGCACGAGCAGTATAGTAGTCGATTCCACGTTGATTGAAACCACCCTCTGCATCTGCAAGACCTAAAGGTCCCATAGGAGCCATGGCAAACCGGTTTTTCATTTCTACAGAACCAATTTTAATGGTTTCGAATAACTTTTCATACTTTTTTAGCATAGAATTCCCCCAACCTTACTTAGTTATTTTTTCTATTATGTAAATTTTATCTTATACTTCTCTAATATTTGTAAATTTATATATCCTTAGACATATCTTCCAATATTTTTGCAGATGAAGTCAACTCTTCTACCGAAGCCGCTATCTCTTCAAAAGAAGCTGCTTGAGATTGGTAAATATCATTTGCATTGTTTATCTTTGTACTTATTTCCTTTATAGAATTTTTAATCTGTTTTAGTACTGAATCAATTTGCTTTATGGAGTCATTTGTTGAATGGGCTAATTTACGAATCTCCTGTGCAACAATATTAAACCCTTTTCCGTGTTCGCCGGCCCGTGCTGCTTCAATGGCTGCATTTAACCCCAACAAATTTGTTTGTGACGCAATACCTCTAATAAAACTAAGTATTTCAGCAGTAGTCCCTGTATTATCATCTGCTTCATTAGCTTCTTTTTGAATTTCATTGCTCATTGCCACAACATCCTGCAACCCGGTAGACACCTCATTAATTGCACCAGAAATCTGTTGTAATGCTGTAGATTGGTTTTTATAGGCCTCATTTAAATCAGAGCTTTTTTGCAAGCTTTTACCCAATAAAATACAACCAACTACCTTATCATTTTCTTTTATTGGTAGAGCATACGACTTGAATGGTACACCATAAACTTCCTTAGGAACAATACTTATAGTCATCTCGCCGGTTTGAATTGCCTTGTACGCGGCCCCGCCCTCCGGTATAGGATCTCCGGGTTCTGCCTTTAACTTAAGGGTAGGACAACTTTGATTAATTATATAACTTTCTCTATCTGTAATAGCTATTGATGCTGTATTGTCGAAAAATACGGCCATATAAGGTATAACCTTTGTGAATGCAGCTAAGATCTCGTTATCGATGACATTTGTTAGCATAGTATCATATCCTTTACAATAGATTTATAACAACAATTGTATACTTTATTTGTGTCTAAAGTAAAGTTCCTATTTTAAATCAAAATTACTGATTAAATAAAGAATATGTATATATTTCATTTACACACCACGTTATTGGACAAATTCATTCTCGTTTTCGGAAGCAACGTCACCAACACACAAAAAACAGCAGCTGTAAATATACAACTGCTGCTTTATACTAAATTATTTTATAAGTTATTAAAGTGAGTTAACATAAATGTTTTTAACTGATTCCTTAGTTGCCTTAACAGGTGCAATACCCAGCAGTCCGTCAAGACTAGGTGTCTCAAATGCAAGATTTACAAGCTTATCAACAACACTGTCATCAAAGCCCTCATCTCTCAAATGTGACTTTATACCTACACTCTCAATCCAGTTTCTTAAACCTGTATATGCCTTGTCAGCTTCATCAGCGGTACCTTTAAATCCTGGAAGTATCGGTTCAAAAATCTCTGCCAGAACTTCTCCTGATGCAGGATAAATTTCCTTTACAACTGCAGGAAGAAGCATTGCAAGTCCAAGTCCGTGTGCAAGGTCAGGTCTTACTGCACTTAAAGGATGTTCCAGTGCATGGGTGTAATGCAGCAAGCCATTGTCAAAAGAAGTTCCTGCTATCAATGAAGCATATAATAGATAGTATCTGGCAGTAAGATTTTCAGGTTCCTTAATGGCAATCGGCAAATATTTTGCAACCAATCTTATTGTTTCCTTTGCCAGAAGAATAGCCAAAGGATTTGTAACTATTGTTGTTGAAGCCTCAACAACATGATTTATAGCATCAACTGATACATATATTGTCTGTTCAGCCGGTAATTTAGTCATCAATGCAGGGTCATCAATAGCAAACAATGGATAAATGCAATCATATGCTATTGCAGGTTTGTATTCTTTAGCAGGAATACTAACAACTGCAAATCTGTCAACTTCAGTACCTGTTCCATGGGTAAGGTTTATAGCAATAATCGGAACTGCCTTATCCGGAGCAAAGCTAAGTTCATAAAGCTCTGTCGCGTTCTTTTCAGGATAAGCCAGAAGTATTGCAACGCTCTTAGCTGCATCAATAGGACTTCCTCCGCCTATTGCAATAACAGCCTCAGCACCAAATGCTTTTGCTTCTGCAGTTGCTTCGTCAACATGATCAACTGTAGGGTTGGGAGTAACTTTGCTGTACAATAAGTACTTGATTCCATTGTCTTCAAGAGCTTTCTTTGTTACGTCCCATGCACCTGTCTTAACATGTGAACTTTTTCCTGTCATAACTATAACCTTTTTAATACCTCTTCCAGACAAGTTTGCTGCAACATCCGCCATCTTGTTGATTGCTCCCACGCCAAAAAACGCTGTTGTTTTAGCCCTTATTTCCACTACTTGGTTAATATCAATCTTGTTTTCCCACATAACTTTACCCTCCATTTATTTTAATTTGTTTGTTAACTTTTAATTATATGTTAATATTATATCTACTTTGTTAAAAAAACAACAATCATTATCTTTATTTAAACACAATATTTCCTTGTCGGCTCTCTTTATCTTAATTTAATAGAGGATTTCATAACTTTGTTAATATTTTAACCATTTTTCTTTATGATTGCTTTGCTACTTCAAACCAACCCTGAGGATGTTTGCATACAGGACAAATTCCCGGTGCCTCAGTGCTCTCATGTATGTGTCCGCAGTTGGTACAGACCCATCTAACAGGTGCATTCTTCTTGTATAATGTCTGATTTTCAAGTTCAGTTGCCATCTGTTTGAATTTTTTCTCATGTTCACCTTCGATTTTTGCTATCATTCTGAAAGCAGCCTCTACCTGGGGAAATCCCTCTTCCTTGGCAACATCAGCAAAAGCAGGATATACTTTTGAATTTTCTTCATGTTCACCTTCAGCAGCAGCTTTTAGGTTTGCAAGTGTATCTCCCAGTTCAAATGGGTATCCGCCGTCTACATTGACGTTGTTGGCACCTGGCCCCATTCCTTCAATAAGTAAATCATAGAACACTTTTGCATGAGCTTCCTCGTTTTTTATTATTTGTCTGAACTCCTGTTCAATAATAACGTGTCCCTCTTTTCTAGCATAATTCGCATAAAATGTATACCTGTTTTTTGCCTGTGATTCTCCGGCAAACCCTCTTGCAAGGTTTTCAGAAGTCCTTGTACCTGATAACTTTCCCATAGCTGTCCTCCTATAATAAAATTTAATGTATATTGTTTCCTCTGAAAAGTAATTTATGCAGATTACCCAGAAATGTATTTAAATTCCCATTATTATAGATAAGGCAATTAATGCAAGAAACGAAAAAACCCTATAGAATGGCTTCTTTAAATAGCCTATCCCATAGGGTTTTCTTCAATTTTTATATGTTAAATTATCTGGAAGTAATCTCAGTCCATATCTTATCATAATCCTTGATAGAAGCATCCAAATCAACGAAAACCTCGCAGTTCTTTATCTGTTCATCGGTTGGATAAGCAGCAATGTCCTTTAATAAAGCAGGGTCAAGCTTTTTCTTTGCTTCAGTCTGTGGAGTTGAGTATCCGATATAGTTGGTATTTGCAAGTGCAATCTCAGTATCGCACATAAAGTTTATAAATTCCTCTGCTTCCTTCTGGTGCTTTGCGGTACTTGGAATAACCATAGAATCAAACCACAAATTGCTTCCTTCCTTTGGTATTGCGTATTCAAGGTCTTTGTTCTGACTCTTCATATATACTGCATCCCCTGACCAGACTACAGCCAAGGCTCCTTCACCCATTATCATTTTATCTTTGACTTCGTCTCCAACGTAGGCCTGTACAATATCTTTCTGTTTTATTAACTCGTTCTTGGCTTTTTCAAGTTCATCCTTGTTTTTAGTATTAAGAGAATAACCAAGTTTTTTTAATGCAACTGCTATAGAATCCCTTTGGCTGTCCAACATGAATATCTGTTTGTCATATTTTTTGTCCCACAGTATATTCCAGCTGTCCACAGGTTCCTTAACCATTGTTTTATTATAAATAATACCTACGGTACCCCACATATAAGGAACAGAGTATTCATTATTAGGGTCAAAGGACAGATTCTTGAACTTTTCTTCAATATACTTGTAGTTTGGTATATTATTTAAATTTATTTTCTTAACCATACCTTCATTTATCATTTTCTTTATCATATAGTCTGATGGAATGGCAACGTCATAGTCGCTTCCGCCGGCTTTAAGCTTTACGTACATTTCTTCATTTGTAGGGAATGTATCGTACACAACATTTATATTGAATTTATCCTCAAATTTCTGAATTACATCTTCACCGATGTAATCTCCCCAGTTGTATACTTTTAAGGTTGTTTTATCGCTTGAAGCTCCTCCACAGCCGGTTAATGCAACACTTACAGTAATTACAGCTGCAGCTAAAATACCTGATAATATTCCTTTCATTTTAAACCTCCATGCCATCAGTTTTAATTGACTTACTTTTCTTTGCCTCTCTGTCTGAGCGTATATTTATTATAAAAAGAAGTAGAAGTACGCCTCCGAACATAAGAGTAGATAACGCATTGATTGTCGGTTTCACGCCTGTTCTTGCCATTGAATATATGGTAATGGACAGGTTTGAAACTCCCGAGCCGGTAGTAAAATAGCTTATGACAAAATCATCTATTGAAAGAGTTATTGCCATAAGAAATCCCGATACAATACCCGGCATTATTTCCGGTATTATTACTTTTCTAAGTGCATATGACGAGCTTGCACCTAAATCCAAAGCTGCCTCATACAAATTTGTATTCATTTGCTTTAACTTTGGCAAAACAGATAAAATAACATAGGGTATATTAAATGTCACATGTGCAAGAAGCATTGTAAAAAAGCCCATTTGCATTTTGACAAAGGTACCTATAAATACAAACATCAGCATTAGGGAAACCCCTGTAACTATATCCGGATTCAGAACAGGCAGATAAGTCAGATTCATTACAGTGGTCTTTTTTGCTTTCTTCATGCTATGTATTCCTATTGCTGCCAAGGTACCTATTACAACAGCAATTACAGAAGAAAGCAGGGCTATAATAATTGTGTTGTAAAGAGCATCTTTTATCTGTGAATTCCTGAATAACTCCTCATACCACTTGAAGGTAAAGCCAGTCCAGTTACCGCGGGACTTTGACTTGTTAAAAGAGAAGGCAATCAAAACTATTATTGGCAGATACATAAAAAGCAGTATCAGACCAAGATATGACTTCATTATGACCTTTTTTACCATAGTGCTGCCCCTCCTCCCTTGTCCTCGTCAAATCTGGACATAATTGCTATGCTTATTAATATGAATATCATCATTATAATAGATATCGACGCGCCAAAGTTCCAATCGTACACCGTCAGGAACTGTCTCTCAATGAGATTTCCTATAAGAGTATATTGTGCACCCCCCAGTAGCTTTGAGATTACAAAGGTTGTAACTGCCGGCATAAATACCATAGTTAGTCCTGACATAACCCCCGGCAGACTCAAAGGAAAAATCACTTTTCTGAATACTGTAATCCAGTTTCCGCCCAAATCCTGTGCAGCCTCTACCAACTTATTGTCTACTTTCATTAGTACTGAATATATGGGAAGTATCATAAAGGGAAGGAAATTGTAGACCATTCCAAGTATAACAGCCCCATTTGTGTACAAAATATTAATCGTCGGGAGATGAAAAAATGACAGTATGGAGTTTATTATGCCATGCTTTTCCAGCAGTGTCAGCCATGCATATGTACGCAGCAGGAAGTTCATCCACATAGGTATAATAAAAAGCAAGGACATGGTAGTCTTTTTACTGTACTCCTTACTGGCAAGTATAAGTGCAACCGGATAACCTACAATGAGACACACAAAGGTACTTAAAAGAGCCAGCCAAAGTGACTTGAACAAAACACCGAAAAATATAGGATCACAGAATCTGTAAAAATTTTGCAGTGAAAATCTGAAACCCTGCTCATCCTTTACTGTGAATCCATAAAAAAGGATCAGCAATGAAGGTATAATTATAAAAATAGCCATCCATACAAGGTATGGATAAGACAACCACTTCTTTTTCATTATCAGCCCATCCTTTTCATAATATGAATATCATTGGGATTCATTACCATACCTACTCTTGAACCGGTCTCTACCATCTGAGTACTGTGGATTGTCCAGACATAGTCCTGTCCTTCTACCAGCATTTCATAATGAACTCCTTTAAAGGTAACTGACTTTACCCTGCCCGATATCATTCCTTTATCTTCACTGACAAGCTTGATATCTTCAGGTCGTACTACTGCATCTATTTCTTCATTCTCTGAAAAGCCTTTGTCAAGACACTCAAAGACCCTATTTGCAAATTCAACTGTAAAATCCTTTATCATCTTTCCTTTTACGATATTACTCTCGCCTATAAAATCAGCTACAAATGCATTCTTAGGCTCGTTGTAAATCATTTGAGGAGTGCCTATCTGCTGTATACTGCCCGCGTTCATAACTACTATTGTGTCAGACATTGTAAGGGCTTCTTCCTGGTCATGAGTAACGTAGACAAAGGTTATACCTGTCTGTTTATGTATGTTTTTCAGCTCTATTTGCATCTCCTTGCGAAGTTTTAAATCCAACGCTCCAAGAGGCTCGTCAAGCAACAAAACCTCGGGCTGGTTTACAAGGGCCCTTGCAATTGCAACTCTCTGCTGCTGTCCCCCTGACAAGGAATCCACCGACCTCTTCTGAAAGCCTTTAAGGTTTACAAGCTCCAGCATTTCATCTACTTTTTTATTTATTGTGGCTTTGTCCAATTTTTTTATTTTCAGGCCAAATGCTATATTTTCATATACATTCATGTGGGGAAAAAGTGCATACTTCTGAAAGACAGTGTTGACCTTTCTTTGATATGGAGGAAGATCATTTATCCTTTTGCCTTCAAAAAAAACATCTCCGCTATCAGGCTTTTCAAACCCGCCTATTATTCTAAGAGTGGTTGTCTTTCCGCAGCCACTAGGCCCCAGAAAGGTAATGAACTCATTTTTTAGTATGTATAAATTGATATTGTTTAGAACCTGACTATCATCAAAACTCTTTTTAACATCCTGTAGTAATATAATTGGTTGATTTTCGCTCATTCTTTTCCTTCAACAATTGTTACTGTTTAGCTTCTCTTTTAAAAACTAGGCGGTGATGATACCCATAAAATAACAGACTGACTCTTGGCTGAATTAACTATTTTATGGGTTGTGACAGGTTTAAAGTAGAAACTTTCGCCTTTTTTTACCTTGTACTTCTGTGTACCCAGATAAACAGTTATACCTCCGCTGACAACATACCCAAATTCCTCACCATCGTGGGGGTTGTCAAGCTCTGAACTGCCTCCCGGGTCCAAATTTATAAGAATAGGCTCCATTGCGTTCTTCTGGGCATTTGAAACAAGCCAGTGAATCACGTAACCCGAATCTTTGTCTTCTTTAGTAAAAACGTCATCTTTTTTAAAAACAACCTTTTCGTTGACAGATTCATTGAAGAAGTCCTTTATATTGGTTCCCAGTGATTCCAGAATGTCCATCAGGGTTGCAATGGACGGAGAAGTTAGATCCCTCTCCAACTGCGATATAAAGCCTTTTGACAATTCGCACCTTCCTGCAAGTTCTTCTTGTGTAAGACCATTTTTAACTCTTAGCTGTTTTATTTTTTCACCGATTTTCATTGACGTTCCTCATTTAGCATAAGTAAACTTTTTGTTTACTTCAATTAAACAACAAATAAATGTATATCATATTATATTATCAGTGTCAATAAAATCTAACGTTTTTTTGCATAAATATACAACATGTACTTAAAATGATGGCTTTTTATCCGCTAAAAAAGCAGTTACACTTTTTTGAATGTGCAACTGCTTAACACAAATTTACAGCTTTTATCCGATGAAACCTCTTATAAATGCTCTTGTTCTTTCCTTTTTGGGATTTGTAAAAATGTCCTCCGGCTTGCCTTCTTCTACAATAATGCCACCATCCATAAATATAACTCTGTCTGCAACTTCCCGTGCGAAATTCATTTCATGAGTTACAACCACCATTGTCATATGTTCTTCAGCAAGCTGTCTGATAACTTTGAGCACCTCGTTTGTGAGCTGGGGGTCAAGTGCAGACGTTGGCTCATCAAAAAACAGAACATCGGGTTTGAGTGCAAGTGCCCTCGCTATAGCTACTCTCTGACACTGGCCTCCTGACAGATTGCATGGATACGCATTTGCTTTATCTTCAAGGCCCATTTTTACAAGGAGCTCCATGGCTGTTTTTTTAGCCTCTGACTTGCTCACCCCCGCAACGCTTATAGGAGCTGCCATAATGTTATCCAAAACACTATAATGCGGAAAAAGATTGAAGCTCTGAAATACCAGACCTATTTTTAAACGTATCTCCCTCAGTTTCTTTTTGTCTGCATAGACAGCTCTGCCTTGTGCATTGGTAGAAACCATTATGTCATCCTCTACGGTAATTGAGCCCATATCTACTTTTTCTAAAAGATTAATACATCTGAGCAGTGTACTCTTTCCAGAACCCGATGGGCCTATTACTGCAACAACTTCGCCTTTGTTAACCTCAAATGAGATTCCTGAAAGTACGACGTTGCCATCAAAGCTTTTATATATATCTGTTGCTTTTATCATTTCCATATATTACCTCCGGATAAATCCCTTTTTACCTATCTATAGTAATTAAGTTTTTTCTCTGCAAATGAAAACGCCTGAGCCACAATAAGATTCATTACATAATAGAAGACTCCGGCTACAAACAAGGGCTGTATCGAGGATACCGTGCTGGAAGCATTTTGAGCAACTCCGAACATTTCTTTTACAGCGATTGTTGAAACAAGCGCAGTATCCTTAACAAGGGTTATTACTTCATTGCTGATAGGGGGCAATACCCTCTTGACAACCTGTGGCAGAATTATCTTAAAAAACACCTGTAGTTTTGTAAATCCTAGAACTTCTCCTGCTTCATACTGTCCTTTAGGAATAGACTCTATTCCGCCTCTGAATATTTCAGCAAAATAAGCCGCATAGTTAAGTACAAATGCAATAACAGCAGCAGTAAATCTCCCCACCTTAGCATCGAAAAGATAGGACGGTGCAAAATAAACAACCAGTAGTTGCAGTATTAATGGCGTTCCTCTCATTATTGAGATATAAAAACTTGTAATCCCGCTAATAATTATGTTTTTTGACCTTCTACCAAAGGATATAATAAGTCCTAATGGTATTGCAAAAATAAGCGTTAGTGCAAATATTTGCAAAGAAACTACCATTCCCTTCAATAACAACAATACCAGCTTCACTGATAATTCCCCTCTCCGTCTTTAACTAAGCCGGGCCTTATACCCGTGCTTATCTATTTTATATTACAATAGAGCAATTTTCTACATTTATATTGCATTATTTACTGTCATTTTTCAATTTATCACCTAAAAACAGGGCCGATATATATATTATATCAGCCCTTTTTTTGAAGTTTACGAATATGATCAATTTTTCTTTTAAGCGTTAAATTATTTTTCTATGATAGATATATCCTTGCCAAACCATTTGTTTGATATTTCAGTAATCTTACCATCTTTAGCCATTGCCTTTAGGGTATCATTTACTTTTGTCATCAATTGAACGTCAGCTTTTCTGAAACCAACTCCATACTCCTCAGCAGCCAGCGATTCATCCAATATCCTGTATTTTTCACTATTCATCTTAATCTGATATCTCGCTACTATCTCATCCATAACAACACCATCGGTATTGCCTGTTTTAAGGTCCATAAGACATAGTGTGTTGTCCTTGAGTTCTACTACTTCTTTTAGTGATTTTTTGAAATCAGTATTTTTGTCTATTGCATCAGCAGCACTTGATTGTGCCTGTAGCGAAACTGACTTTCCTTTCAGGTCTGCCAGAGTTTTGAACTTTGAATCAGCCGTTACAACAACTACCTGATTGTTTTTCATGTAAGGATCTGAAAACAGTATATTTTGTTTTCTTTCTTCGTTAATGGAAAAACCGTTCCATATACAATCAATGTTTCCGGTTTTCAATTCCTGATCCTTTGAATCCCAGTTAATAGGTTGAAGTGTAAGTTTAACACCTAAACGTGAGGCAACTTCCTTTGCAAGATCTATGTCATACCCTACTATATTATTGTTTTCATCTCTGAATCCCATAGGAGGAAAATTCTCATCCAAGCCCAGTACAAGCTCACCCTTTTCCTTGACCTTGTCCCATGACTGATCTACAGCCGCAGCAGTGCTTGAAGCAGCTATGCTTTCACTTGCTGTACTTGAACTTTTTGAAGCTTCTCCCTGAACCCCGCAACCTGCAACTAAAAATGTCAATGCCATAACGCTGGCCAAAGCCTTGATTATCCTACCTTTTTTCACAAAACCAATCCCTTCAAATAAAATAATGTTTTACTTTTTTCTTTTTCTCTCTATTTCGTCTTTCTTCTACATATTATTTTACTTCATAACTTTATTAAAGTAAAGTAATAAGTTAATAAATTTATTGGAATTTATTAACTGGATATAAATTGCTAGGATATGTTGGGTTTGTACTGCATAGATTTAAATAGTAGATACTTGTCTTTCATTAAACGGTTAAGAGGTGACTTTATTTGGCTAGAACCAAGTTCTTTAAAATAGTAATGTGTTTCGGTTTAATAGTTTGTATCCTTGCCGGTTCAACTGCAATATTATTGAGGGATAATACAGGTCAGGTGTTATCGGTGAGTAACGAGGGCTATATAAAATGGGTGGAATATAATGTACCCTACGAAGCGATGGAGAAGGCACTAAGCATGGATGTAAAATCCCATGAGAAACCAGTTCAGCTTCACTGGGTTGAAATGCTGGCATATATTGCTACTAAATACGGTGGAAACTTTAAAAAATATAAAGCAAAGGATTTAGATGAGCTTGCCGACAAGTTGAATCAGGGGCAGACAATGGAAAAGCTCACTGAAAATATGAAGCATTATAACTATTTTTATCAGGCTTATGATGCTATTCTAGGTAACTTTGTCGGTGAATACGACATTCAGGTAAAAGACCCTGATAACAGCGAAAAAACCATATGGCAGAAGAAGTACGGTTTAAAGGTCTTTTCTCCTATCGCCAGAGGTTACAGCTTCAGCCATTACGAAGATTTTGGAAGTAGCCGTTCTTTCGGCTTTTCCAGAAAACACTTGGGCAACGACCTCATGGGTTCTATAGGAACTCCTATTATGGCGGTGGAATCCGGTATTGTGGAGGTAATGGGCTGGAATATGTACGGAGGCTGGAGAATAGGCATCCGAAGCTTTGACCAGAAAAGATACTATTACTACGCCCATTTAAGAAAAGACAGACCATTTCATGCAGACCTTTATGAAGGTAAGATTGTGAAGGCCGGAGATGTTATAGGATACCTTGGGATGACTGGCTACAGCACACGTGAAAACGTTAACAACATTACCACACCTCATCTTCACTTTGGTATGCAGCTTATTTTTGATGAATCTCAGAAAGAAAGCAATAATGAAATCTGGATTGATGTTTATAATATTATAAACCTTCTTCAAAAGAATCGTTCAGCAGTTACAAAGGACGAAGAAACCCGTGATTTTTACCGTACTTACGACATTATTGAACCGAATATGAACTATCATTTTTAAAATTATTATATAAATTGGAGGCTTTGTTATGTATGAAGTGTTTAATAAAAAACTAATTAAATATATTTTACTTGTTATTGCTGTAATTCTAATTCTGATACTGCCTTTGGCTCTTATCTTGTCTGCTACAACCAGTGTTTTTGACGATGCACTTGAAAGTCTGGGAAAAGAAAATGGAATCAGAGTACCTATAGTAATGTACCATGGGACAGTTCCAAAATCCAAGGACTTGGGTAAATTTGTGATTACCCCTACAGAACTGGAAAACGATATCAAATATTTAAAAGACCGTGGGTATACTTCAATTACAATGACGGACCTTATAAACTATGTATATAATGACGGGGAACTTCCGTCTAAGCCTGTTATGCTGACCTTTGATGACGGATATTATAATAATTATATATATGCAACTCCTATTCTCAAAAACTATGATATGAAAGGAGTTATATCCGTGGTAGGAGAGTTTACTGAAGCATCTACCAAAATACCGGAAAACAATGTTCAGTATTCCTATGTAACATGGGAACAAATTAAAAATATGAGTGACTCAGGTATCTATGAAATACAAAATCACACATATAATCTTCACAAATACGGAAAAAGGAGGTATGGAGCAAAAAAGAATCGAGGCGAATCCATTGAAGCCTACAAGAACCTTTTATACTCAGACGTAGGACTCCTTCAGCAAAAACTTAAAGAATCTGCGGGTATCGAGCCGAATACCTTTACATATCCCTTTGGTTATATGTGTAGCGATTCAGTACCTATATTAAAGGAAATGGGCTTTAAGGCAACTTTGTCTTGTTCTGAAGGTGTTAATATCATTAACAAAAATAAAAAAGACATTCTTTACGGCTTAAAGAGAAAAAACCGCCCCCACGGAGTTTCTACTGAAAGTTTCTTTAAAAAATTCTGCCCTTAAATACCCATTTTTTCTCCAGTGGTGTATAATTATCAAGGCAACACCACATTTTAAAGAATCAGGAGATTAATCACATATGAGTATTTTTGAAGCACTAATGCTTTTGAGTTTCGGTGCTGCATGGCCTGCGCAGATATATAGGTCTTATAAATCCAGGAAGACAGCCGGAAAAAGTGTTGCCTTCCTGTTCATTTTGGTATTCGGCTATTTGTGCGGTATAACAAACAAGATTTTGTACCAAAGAGATATTGTTATGATATTGTACATAATCAACCTTGTTATGGTGTCTACAGATATTTGTCTATACTACAGGAATAAAAAAATTGAGAAAACAGAAAATCAATAGAGATTTTCTGTTTTTTTAGGCACACTTTACTCCTAATTATGTAACCTTTTGTAATTTTATTTAATATTATATATTACAAAGGATTATGTAAACCTTTGAATATTAAAAGGAGTGAATTTTATGCCAGATGGTGACTACTACTATTTTCATCATGCTAATGGGTCAGACGAACACGAAGGTTCATCCGGATCCTGGTCAAGAAACAACAATGTTGTACTAAGTGCAAATACGGGAGGACTTGGACCATTGCCCGTAATTACCACTCTTTTTGCCGATCCCATTAATGTAGTATCAACTACCATTGACACAACCGGCCTGAGAAGAACTACTAATTTACTTCAGTTTACAAGTATTATTAACCTGCCCTTAGGGGTTTCCGTAACCTTCAACTTTGAGATTTTGCGTTCCTCTGAAGATGGTTCAGCCGTTAAAGTCGGCCCTACCTTTACGTTTTCAACACTTGTTGAAGTATTGGAGGCAGAATCCTTCAGTTTCCAATTTGTTGATGCCATGCTGGCTCCCGGCAACTACACTTATTCCGTACAACTCTCTACAAATTCTATAATTGATATAACTCCGGGAGCATCAATTATGAATGCAACATTAAGTGTATTAGCTGTTGAGGGCTAACATCCATCCGCTTCTCCTTAACGCATAGACCTTCTTGGTCTATGCGTTTTTATTTTAATAATTCTTTAACCATTTAGGTGTTATGTCTATATACTATATTAAGAGTTTGTATATAAATTAATACAAGTGGCGGGAGGTGTCTATTATGTCTTACATAGTTGAAATTAAGCACATCGGAATGAATTATCAATCACCAAATGGCGAAATCCCTGCCATTGCTGACATCAGTATAAATATATCAAAGGGCGAATTTATTTGTATTGTAGGGCCCAGTGGATGTGGCAAGTCAACGCTATTATCTATTATCGCGGGACTTGTAAAGCCCTCTTACGGCAAAATTGTTATAAATGGCGGCCGTAACGGTGAATGTTTGCAGCAGGTAGGTTATATGCTTCAAAAGGATTTTCTCTTTGAGTGGAGTACTATACTTGAGAACGTGATGCTGGGGCTTGAAATAAAAAAAGCCCTTACCCCTGAAAACAAGGATTATGTTTATAATCTCCTTTATACATATGGACTCAGCGAATTTAAAGATAAATATCCCTCCCAGTTGTCAGGGGGGATGCGGCAGCGTGCTGCTCTTATTAGAACTCTGGCTTTAAGGCCTGAAATACTTCTTTTGGATGAAGCATTTTCTGCCTTGGATTACCAGACTAGACTGGCAGTAACAGAGGATATATATTATATTATCAAGAAAGAAAACAAAACTGCAATTATGGTTACCCACGACATAGCTGAAAGTATAAGTATGGCTGACAGAATTTTTGTTCTTACGGGTAGGCCATCATCTATTAAAAGTGAGCACAACATATCGTTATCCTGCAATGACGTAAGAACCCCCTTCAACAGCCGTGAAGCTCCCGAATTCAGACACTATTTCAATTTAATATGGAAGGAGCTGGATGTACATGTTTAAGCATAAACAAGAAACGAATTTGTCTCAGGAAAGACTTGAGTATCTTAAATCCAAAAAGCGACGGAAAGTATCTGTACTTGTAACACAACTAGTGATTCTTGTGGTGTTTTTTGCACAGTGGGAGATACTTGCAAGACTAAATATTGTAGACTCCTTTATTACAAGCCAGCCGTCACGTATTGTTAATACCATAATCAATCTCTATAGAGAAGGACAATTGTTTCACCACATTGGCATTACATGCTGGGAAACCGTTGTAGGCTTTGTAGCCGGTACAGTGTTTGGTACATTGATTGCCGTAGTCCTTTGGTGGTCGGAGTTTTTATCAAAAGTACTTGAACCATATCTTGTTATATTGAACAGTCTTCCCAAAATAGCACTTGGTCCTATTTTTATAGTTTGGTTTGGGGCAGGAACTACTTCAATTATTATTATTGCCCTTGCTATATCCATTGTTGTGTCTATTCTGGAAGTTCTAAACGGATTCATGGCTACAGACGAAGAGCAGATAAAACTTGTGAAAACCTTTGGTGCCAGTAGGTTTCAAGTATTTACCAAAGTAGTTTTCCCTTCGAACCTTCCTGTAATAATTAACTCCTTGAAAGTAAATGTCGGTCTTTCATGGGTAGGAGTAATTGTTGGTGAATTTTTGGTTTCTAAATCAGGACTTGGCTATCTTATAGTATATGGAGGGCAGGTTTTTAAGCTAGATTTGGTTATGGCAAGCGTTATTATTCTATGCATTGCTGCAGGTATTATGTACCAGGCAGTTGTATTGCTTCAGAAAATTCTTATAAAGAAACATATCTGATAATAATCTAAGTTTCATCAAAGAAAGGGGAGTTGTTTATGAAGAAATTATCTATTTTATTAGCTATATTAATGAGTACTATTTTTATATTGTCCTCCTGCGGAGGAAATAATAGTCTAACTAAAGTAAAGTTAAGTGAAGTAACACATTCTGTTTTTTATGCTCCACAATATGTTGCATTAAATAAAGGCTTTTTCAAGGATGCAGGACTTGATATCGAGCTTCAGAACGGCCAAGGTGCCGATAAGGTTATGACTGCTGTATTATCGGGACAATGTGACATAGGCTTGGCAGGCCCCGAAGCAAGTATATACGTATATAACGAAGGTAAAGCAGACTACGCTCAGGTTTTTGCGCAGGTAACCAAAAGGGATGGTTCCTTTCTTGTGGGAAGAAAGCCCGAACCGGGTTTCAAATGGAGTAATCTCAAAGGAAAGAATATCATAGGTGGAAGAAAAGGCGGAGTTCCTGAAATGACTCTTGAGTACGTTCTTAATAAAAACGGGCTTGTTCCCGGAGCTGATGTAAATGTTGATACAAGTATACAGTTTGCACTTATGGCTGGCGCATTTACCGGTGGAAAGGGCGATTATGTAACCTTGTTTGAACCTGTTGCTTCCTCTCTTGAAAAGGAAGGAAAAGGTTATATATTGGCTTCCGTAGGGCAGGAAAGCGGTGAGATACCTTATACTGCTTATTTCGCAAAAAAGAGTTTTATAGATAAAAATAAAGATGTAATTCAGAAGTTTACAGATGCACTCCACAAAGGTCAAGTGTGGGTAGACACTCATTCTCCTAAAGAAATTGCAGAAGTGTTGAAGCCGTCCTTTCCCGATACTGATACGAAGCTTCTGACGGTTGTTGCCCAAAGGTATAAGAAAATTGATGCTTGGTGCAAAGAACCTGGTATGAAAAAAGAGTCTTTTGAGCTACTCCAAACCGTAATGAAACAGGCAGGAGAACTAAAGAAGAAAGCACCCTATGATAAGGTGGTTGTCAATACCTATGCCGATAAGGCAATTAAGTAGGTGTTATATTTCTGTTTAACATCTGTACTCCCGTATATAATTGTATCAATGATTGCTTCCAAGATATTTGCAAGAGTTTCTGGCGGCTCATCATAGGGTATTTTACCGTCGCTCACATTCATCGTCCATGATTCATTGTGTCGCTAAAACCTACTTCGTGATAGGTTTTCCGGTAAAATATCCATGTTCGCCGATAAACAACTGCAAATATCTTTAATCAAGCTTCCATTGATACAATTTATACTCTCGTACAGGTTAAAAAATATATAAATTAGAATAGTGGAACAACCGCTCCCTTGTACTTTTCTTCTATAAACTTCTTGACCTTTTCACTTTTAAGTGCGTCCACCAAAGCTTTTATATCCTCTCTGTTCTCATCACCCTTACGGATAGCAAGAATATTAGCATATGTCTTTGCGGCTACAGAGTTAGCTTCCTCTTTTGCGAGAGCGTCCTTTTCAACATTGAAACCTGCCTGCAATGCATAGTTTCCGTTTATAACTGCCAGCTCTACATCAGGCAAAGTTCTTGCCAGCTGAGCAGCTTCAAGTTCCTTGATTTTAATATTCTTTGGGTTTTCCGTAATATCCTTTACTGTTGCCTTGAGGCCTGAATCAGGATTTACCTTTATCAGCCCGGCTGTTTCCAGAAGTAAAAGTGCTCTTGCTTCGTTTGTTGTGTCGTTTGGAATGGCAATAGTTGCACCATCAGCGATAGCATCAAGTGACTTTATCTTTCCTGGGTATATTCCCAACGGTTCGTAATGGATTTCAGCTGCAGAAACAAGTTCTGTTTTATGTTCTTCATTGAAATTGTCCATGTACGGCTTATGTTGGAAGTAGTTTGCATCAAGGGTTTTGTCCTGTAAGGCAAGATTTGGTTGGACAAAGTCAGTAAATTCTTTTATTTCGAGCTCATATCCTTTGTCCTTTAGTACACTCTGAATCTCTTTGAGTATCTCCGCATGGGGTGTAGGCGATGCTCCAACCACAAGTTTTTTAGACTGGGATCCACAGCCTGATAATATACCGGAGACTGCAAATACCGTTGTAAGTAATACTGCAAGTAACTTCTTTTTATTCATTTTATGACCTCCCTTTGTAAATTAAATATATTAACTTTGTTTTCTTTTATCGCGCTTTCTGGCTATCCCTGTTCCTACTTCCTGTGCTACCTGAACAACGATAACAAGCAGTGCAACAGTGATAAACATTATGTCATTCTCATACCTGTAAAAGCCATAGCGTATTGCAATGTCACCGAGTCCTCCGCCACCCACTATTCCCGCCATTGCGGAATATCCGAGTATTGTTGTGGTTGCTATTGCCGCCCCGGTAATAAGGGATGGTACGGATTCAGGCAACATTACCTTACGGATTATCTGAAACGGGCTACAGCCCATTGAAACAGCCGCTTCTATTACGCCTTTGTCAATCTCCTGAAGGGAGGATTCCACAAGTCTTGCAATAAAAGGTGCTGCCGCTATTACAAGGGGTACCACGGTAGCTGTTGAGCCTATGGTAGTTCCGATTAATAATCTTGTTAATGGCATTGCGGCTATTAATAATATAAGAAAGGGAATTGAACGAAGCAGGTTAACTATTACGTTCAGAACCTTGTTTAGCTTGGGCATAGGTAGAATTCCATTGTTTTCGCTTGTAACAAGCAGTACTCCAAGGGGAAGACCTATCACATACGCTGCAAATGTAGAAAGCAATGTCATATAAACTGTTTCAAGAAGACCTTTGGCTATCATTATCCACGTTGAACTATCCCACATGGTCAAAAACCTCCTCTACCGCAAGATTTCTTTCTTTTAGGTAATTGATTATTTTTTCTGATGTCAGTTGATCTTCGGGAAGTTGTATAACCATCTGGCCGAATGCTTTCCCATCTATATCACGCATATCAGCAAACATTATGTTAACAGGTGCTCCGCAATCCAATATCATTCTGGCTACAACCGGCTCATAAGAGGAGCTGCCGTCAAATACTATCCTGCAGCGACGACTTCCGATATCTCTTTCATTTTTATTGCCATTTGGGAAAACCAATCTTTGAGCTGCATGTGTCTTGGGGTGTGAAAAAACCTCAGATACTTTTCCCTGCTCTGCAATACCGCTTTTATCTATGATTGCCACATGTGAGCATATCTGTTCAACTACGCTCATTTCATGTGTAATTATTACAATGGTAATTCCAAGTCTGCTATTGATATCTTTCAGTAATGAAAGGATTGATTTTGTAGTATTGGGGTCAAGTGCAGATGTAGCCTCATCGCAGAGCAAAACTTTAGGGTTTGTTGCTAATGCCCTGGCTATGGCAACTCTCTGTTTTTGTCCGCCAGATAGCTGTGACGGGTAGGATTCTGCCTTGTCAGCCAAATCAACCAGCGTCAGCAGCTCCTTTGCACGATTTAGAGCATCTTTTTTATCTATACCTGATATTTCAAGAGGAAATGTTATGTTCTCTATTGCCGTACGCTGCATCAAAAGATTAAATTGCTGGAATATCATTCCCATAGACTGGCGGACTTTTCTTAGTTCCTTTTCACTGAGACCTGCCAGATCTACCCCATCTATTACTACTCTTCCACCTGTGGGCTTTTCGAGATAGTTAATACACCTGACCAGAGTACTCTTTCCTGCTCCGCTCATTCCAATTATTCCAAAAATATCGCCCCGGTTTATTGTAAGATTTACATTTTCAAGAGCTTTAACTTCTTTGGTTTTTCCTGAAAATATTTTTGTTAATCCCTCTATTTTAATTACTGGCTTGCTGTCCATTATATATTCACCTACCAGTTAGAATATATACATACTATTCATATAATTCATATATGTATTCTATTGTTTTCTTTAGTATAATGTCTGTTATCATTATTGTCAATGTTTTTTTTTACCATTGTTATGGTATGATTGGGAATAAATGGTTAATAATGTTTAAAACATTGACACAATATAAAGTATGTGGTTCAATAAAACATATATAATTAGTATGAAATTGGAGGTAATTATGCGAATATCGTCAAAAGGCAGATATGGGATAGCATCTATGATATGTATTGCACAATTAGGCAGAAACGGTGATTTTGTTACTGTAATAAGCATTTCAGAAAAACTTGGAATATCAAAAATATACCTTGAACAGGTTTTTTCGCTTTTGAAAAGATCAAAGCTTGTTACTTCCATCAAGGGGTCTCAGGGCGGATATCAACTGACTAAAACACCAGAGAAAATTACAGTTTATGATATTTTACAAGCAGTAGAAATAAGTCTGTTTGAAAAAACCGAGCGTTCCGTTTCAGAACAGGCAGAGGGAATTGAGAAGTCAATAACCGCCTTGGTCTGGAACAAGATAGATGAATCAATTTCCGAAGTTATGCAGAATATTACTCTCTCCGATCTTGTTGATGAAGCTGAAAGAAACCCGGAAGAAGATTCCTTTATGTTTTATATATAGACGAAAACATTTCTATGAAATGCTTTGCTGCTGTAGAAAGGTGCCTGTTACGTACCCAAATTATTGCAGCCGTAGTCTCGAGTGATTTTTCTGGGATTTCACAATATTTTAAAACATTACTTGGTATATAGTCTATTGCTGACATTGGAACTATTGCAATTCCAATGTGGGCACAAGCCCAGGTCAATATAGACCTTACATCATCGCTTTTGCATAGGATATTGGGCTCAAAGCCGGCATTTCTACAGCATCTCGTAATCAGCTTTTCGTGTCGGCGATGGATCATAATGGGTTTTCCTTCTAGCATGCTTATTCTGAATATATCCTCATCCTTCTTTAGCCTCAAATTCTCCGACCACGCAACGACCATTGGTTCATCAGGAAGATTTAATGAATTGTACGACTCAGCATCATATGGGAATCTGACAATACCTATTTCAGCTATTCCTTTGTCCAGCAACTCCGTTACTTTGTAGGAGTCACCTTCCCAAAGCTGAAATCTTACCTTTGGATATTTCAGATTAAAGTTCTGTATATATTCCGGTAGAATTGATGTTCCAAGTGACGCAACTGTCCCGATAGACAGCACTCCCTCAAACCCTTCTCTCATTTCCCTGATTTCCGCGACCGTAGTATCCACTAGCTCAATAATTTGCCCAGCTCTGTCTCTTAGCTTCTTGCCGGCATCTGTCAGCTGTATTCTTCTGTTTCCACGTTCTACTAATTTAATCTGGAGTTCATTTTCCAGTAATTTAAGCTGCTGACTTAACGGAGGTTGTGCCATATGCAAACGCTTTGCAGCAGCCAGTATCTTACCTTCCTCACAAATAGCCAAAAAGTATCGTAGTTGTTTTATATCCACCAAAACCGCCTCCTTCTTTTATTATACTTTTTTCGTATATGTAAGCAACTTTTTTAGTATTATTCATATAGTTTTTTCTTTGCTATAATGTTAAATGAATTTTTCAAAACAGTCAAAGGAGATATTTATATGAAACGCAGGTTAATTGCATTATTAACTGCAGGACACATTGTTACGGACATAAATCAGGGTGCACTTCCGGCCCTACTGCCATTTCTCATGGCTTCCCATAAATTTAGCTATGCAGCCGCTGCAAGCCTTGTTTTTGCAGCAAACATAAGCTCTTCTATTATTCAACCGGTATTTGGATACTTTTCAGACAGAATATCCGTACCCTGGCTGCTGCCTCTTGGTATAGCCATGGCAGGCTGCGGACTTGCTGTAGCCGGACTGCTATCTAGCTACTGGCTTATTTTTATTGCAGTTGCAATCAGCGGAATAGGAATTGCAGCCTACCACCCGGAAGCAGCACGACTCACAAATCATGCCTCTGGTAAAAGCAAAGGAGCAGGAGTCAGCACATTTACAGCAGGAGGAAATATCGGTTTTGCTATAGGGCCTATTATCACTACGGCCGCACTTTCAATTTTGGGATTGAAAGGAAGTCTTGTTCTACTGATTCCCTCATTGACAGTTGCAGCTATTTTTTTAATATTCTCTCGTCAAATAACTGCCAATCAGAATACCTCTTATGAGGCTGCATCCGACTCATCTGACCATTTGCCTCCGGATCAGTGGAATTCATTTTTCAGACTCACCGGTGTAATTACCTGCCGTTCCATAATGTTTTTTGGATTGAATACTTTTCTGCCCTTATACTTTATTGATGTGTTCCACAAGACAAAAGCCTTCGGAAGTACTGCTCTGACTATCCTACTTCTTGTAGGAGCCATAGCATCCTTGGTTGCAGGAAGGCTTGGAGATAAGTATGGATACCGTAATATCATCAGAATAGGTTTTACCACTTTGATTCCTTCAATGATTATTTTTATTTGCAGCAGAAATGTACAATTGGCAATGCTTATGCTTATTCCAGTGGGATTCTCACTTTTTGCCCCATTCAGTCCTATAGTCGTTCTTGGGCAGAAGTATCTTCCAAACCACATGGGACTGGCTTCAGGTGTTACTCTTGGTCTTGCAGTAAGCATAGGCGGAGTATTTGCACCATTACTGGGTATTGTTGCGGATAACCATGGAATTAAATCTGTATTAGAAATACTTGCGATCCTTCCTGTTGTGGCAATATTGGTTGCTTTTACCTTACCGAAGCCAAAGATAATAAAATCTTCGGATCTGACCATAAAACAATAGGCTGTCGCAAAACTAAATACAATATATGAGAAAACTTTCAAGAATTATGTTTAAATAGTACTTCCGTACTATTAAACATAATCCTTTAGCTATATTGTATCTGTATAGTTTTGCACAGCCTTTAAATAATTTGTTTATTATTTTATATTTAACCCTTCATTCATACTGCCTGTTCTATAGCCTTTTAAATCTAAAGCGGTGTACATAAATCCAATCTGTTTAAATTCAGAATAAACCTTTTCTCTTATTTCGTTATCAATAAATCTCAAGAACTGTTCCTGCCCTACTTCGATTCTTGCTATATCACCATGGAACCTTACTCTCACCTGTCTAAAACCCAAGTCCATGAGTAGCTGTTCAGCCCTGTCTATCATTCTGAGTCTTTGGTGTGTAATCTTTTCTCCGTATGGGAATCTGGAGGAAAGGCACGCAAATGCAGGTTTATCCCATGTATTAAGGCCCATTTCCTTTGAAAGAAAACGTATTTCATCTTTTGTAAGAAGTGCATCTTTCAGTGGGCTAAGGACACCATGTTCGCTAACAGCTTGAAGCCCTGGTCTGTAGTCCCCAAGGTCGTCATGATTGGAGCCTTCAAGAATATGTTTTACACTTTCCTCTTTGGCAACCGCCTTAATTTTATCATACAACTCATTTTTACATAAATAGCAACGGTTAACAGGATTTTCTGAAAATCCTTCAACATCCAGTTCCTCAGAATCAATTATCCTATGTCTTATACCAAAGCTTGCAGTAAATTCCTTTGCTTCATTCATCTCTCTTTCAGGGTATGTGGAGGAATGTGCCGTTACTGCTACAACGTTTTTTCCAAGTACATCAAATGCTACTTTTAATAAAAAGGAAGAGTCTACCCCGCCAGAAAAAGCTACCGCAGCACTCCCTAATGATTTTATATTAGTTTTCAGAAAATCAAGTTTGTCAAATACGCTCATAATATCCTCCCGGAAATCTTATCCCTAGTTATCCTATATAAATTATAATGATAATACAATAATCAGATATCCGTGTCAATTATTTCTTCCACTTGGCCAATGCATCAGCAAGAGCTGAATTTATATTTTCGTCCTTATCCTGTTGTCTCATAAATCTGGCAACATCCTTTTTATCTACTTGTTCACCCTTGCGTTTTTTAAAGGCATCCAGCTTCTCCCTGTAACCGCAGGAGCAGTAGAAGGATTTGTTCTCGCCTTCTCCCCTAATTTCCATCTTCTTGTGACATTCGGGGCATCTGGCATTTGATATTACGGTTACGGATTTTCTATATCCGCATTCTCTGTCAGGGCAGACGTGCATCTTCCCCTTCTTGCCGTTAACTTCCAAAAGGTATTTCCCACATTCGGGACACTTTTCCCGTGTTACATTGTCATGTTTGAATTGCTCCGAGCTTGCTATGACTGCTCCTACTAATTTTTTAGCGTAATTTTTCATTTCACCTACAAAAGCATTTGAGTTGGCCTTACCTTTGCTAATCAATGAGAGCTGTTGCTCCCACTTTGCTGTAAGCTCAGGAGATTTCAGGTCAGCAGGAACCAGGGAAATAAGTTGTGTTCCCTTTGAAGTAGGGTAGATTTCCTTTCCTTTTCTTTCTATATAGAAGGTATTAAACAGCTTTTCTATTATATCTGCCCTTGTGGCAGGGGTACCAAGTCCACTGGTGCTTTCTAAGGCTTCCTTTAATGCTTTGTTGTCTACAAATTTTCCCGGATGTTCCATCGCTGAAAGTAAAGTAGCCTCGGTATACCTTGCAGGTGGTTTGGTTTTTCCATTTATGGCTTTAGGTGCAACAACTTTTGCCTTATGTCCTTTTTGGATATCCGGAAGAGACTGGTCATTGTCATCTTCGTCACTGTCTTCATCAAGCCTTCCAAACCCTTCATATACATTTTTCCAACCAGATAGTCTGACTATTTTTCCTTTTGCATAGAAGCTTTCTCCTGCTACGTCAAGTTTTACTGTTGTCTGCTCATATTCAAAAGGCTGGCTTAGTACTGCTATAAATCTCTTGACTATAAGGTCATATATATTTCTCTCTTCTGAATTCAGTGAGGACAAATCAACAAATTGTTCTGTTGGTATAATTGCATGGTGGTCTGTAACCTTGCTATTATCCACAAACCTTTTTGTAACACTTATTTTGTTTCTCATAACCCCCTGTACGAGCTTTGCATAGGGGCCTACTGCTATGCTTTTCAAGCGTTCGTTCAAGGTCGGTACGATATCATCTGTTATGTACCTTGAATCTGTTCTGGGGTACGTAACCAGCTTGTGTGACTCATAAAGACGCTGCATTATATTAAGGGTTTGTTTTGCTGAGTATGAAAACTTTTTGTTTGCATCTCTTTGCAGCTCTGTCAGGTCATAAGCCAATGGAGGCAATTCTTTCTTGGTTTCTTTTTTGACTTCAACGACTTCACCCATTTGGCCTGTTATTTTTGCTACTATTCCGTCTGCTTCTTCTTTGTTAAATGTTCTGATTTGGTTAGTTCTGCTGTCCTGCCACTGAACCGTAAAACCGTTAAACTGTGCGGAAATAGTCCAGTAGTCTTTTGGCCTGAACTTACGAATTTCCTCTTCTCGTTCTACAATCATTGCAAGAGTAGGTGTCTGTACTCTCCCTGCTGATAACTGTGCGTTGTATTTACAGGTCAATGCCCTTGTAACGTTAAGCCCGACCAGCCAATCGGCTTCTGCTCTACCCTGTGCAGAGTAATACAGGTTGTCGTATTCCTTGGAAGGCCTTAACTTTGCAAACCCTTCTTTTATGGCTTTGTCTGTCTGAGAGGATATCCATAGACGTTTTATGGGCTTTCTAAACCCTGCCTTCATTATAATCCACCTTGCAACAAGTTCTCCTTCTCGTCCCGAATCAGTGGCTATTATAAGCTCGTCCACATCTGCCCTGTTCAAAAGACCTCTGACTACACCGTATTGTTTTGCGGTCTGCTTTATTACTACCAATTCCATTTTATTTGGAAGCATTGGAAGGTCTTCAAGATTCCATGTCTTGTATTTGTTGCCGTAAGCCTCAGGGTCTGCAAGGGTAACAAGATGTCCCAAGGCCCAGGTTACGATATACTTTTTCCCCATTATATATCCATTGGCATTCTGTCCGCAGTTCAGGACTTTTGCCAAGTCTCTTGCTACCGAAGGTTTTTCTGCTAGTACTACTGTAAAACCCATATTTTATGTCAATCCTCCTCAAACTCATATATTTCCAATGATGTCTCTACGCTCTAATTCATTATAGAGTTTATATAACAAAAAATAAAGTAAAATACAAAATGGGTTACTATTCAATCAACATCTTAATCTCAGCATCATTTCCGGCTCTTTGTTATTTACATGTCTGTATATAAGACCAAGTGCTCCTATTACCCCATTAATATCAGTTAATGTAGATTTTTCTATTTTAACATTTCTATTAAAGTACTTCAGTTGGTGTACAACTGTTTCCCTTATTGGTTCCAGAAGAATATTTCCTGCCTCGGCCACACCACCGCCAATAACAAAAGCGGAAATATCAAGGAACATAACAATATTTGATATCATTCTTCCAATATGTATCCCGGCTTGAGAAAAAACCTCTATTGCGTCAGCATCTCCGTTCCTTGCTAAAGTAGCGACCTCCGGCAGCTGTATCTGCTCGGCATCTCTTAAATCAGCTTGCCTTAACTCTTTAAATCTTTTCAAGAGTGCAGGCCCCGATACTAATGCTTGAAGACATCCTTTATTTCCACAATTGCATTCCGGCCCGTCTTCAGCCACCTTTATATGGCCTATTTCACCTGCCCACCCATTTGCACCAGTAATAAGTGTATTATTAAGAATCAGCCCACATCCTACTCCTGTACTAATTGTAATGTACGCAAGATTATCATGTCCTTTTCCCGCTCCCTCAAGTTTTTCTCCAAGTGCAGCTGAATTTGCATCGTCCTCCATAATAATAGGAACATTGAATCTTGACTGCAAATTTTTTTTTAGTTCAAAACCATTCCAAGTCATATTGTTTGGCCATTTAACAATATTTCCGGTTGTTCTTTCAAAAAGTGCAGCCGAGGAAATCCCTATTCCTTTTAAAACTTTATTTTTCTGCTTCTTTTCATTTATAGCAGATGTTATCAAATCACAAATATTTTCAGAAACTTCAAGCTCACAATTCCCGGATTTTTTAAACTTTACTTTTTTAATGTCGGAAATATACCCAAAAGCCTCATCATAAGTTGCAATGCGGATATGAGTCCCTCCGATGTCAATTCCAATAAAAAAACCATTCACGAATAACTCCTCCAATCTGGCACTCCTGCCGTCATCAAAATTCATCAGATAATACTGTATCTCTTACATAACTTTCATAAAGCAACTGTCTCTATATTATTTTTTCTACAACATCCTCTAAAGAAGTTTCCTCTATACTAATATCAAGAATATCACAAGAAGTCAGTAGTCTGTTCACAACACTGGTAACGCTACTTTTGGGGATTTTAATAGAAGCTTTCATTTCATTCAAAGCAACAACCTCTCCATATGTACTCAATTCTTCCTTAGTCGGCTGCTCATTAAAAGAAACATTAACAAAAGAAACATTAACGATTTTATCATTTAAAATGGAATATATCGTAGACATTATTTGATTACATAACAATTCAACTAAGTATTTCCTCAATTATATCTCAACTGTTACATTTAAATCAATATTTTACATGTCTATACAGCACAAAACCTCTGTCTAATAAAAGTTAACAAAAAAACTAACCCTCCAATTTTAGCTCAATTGGAGGGTTAGTTTTTTGTTAATTTCTATACATTCTTATTCTAGTGCAAAAGAAGCTAAACTTGCACTGCCCGACCCTGTATATGTGAAATATAATGCATGTACACCGTCCGGTATCACAATATTCGCAGAATACTCCTTCCATATATTAGAAAATACTACAGGTATCTTTCCAAGAACCGTTCCGTTCCAGGCTGTTTTTATTTCGAATTCACCGATGCAATATCCGCGAACCTTAATTTTGACTTTCTTAATACCCTTACAGTCAAAATACTTAAATCCGGCTGTGGCAGATTCCTTCATATTAGCGATATAGCCAATTTCTTCATCCCCATCTCTTCCGTCCTGAGTAATCTTAGGGAACTGATGATCCATCCATGCTCCGGTCCAATCCGTATAGACGGATTCCTCCTTGTAGAAGAGGTTACATGCCAGATAAGTCGGGTATTCTCCATATCCTACTAGAGGGCCTCCATTTGGGCCACAAGAAGTCATTTCCACCTGAGGAATTGAGCCATCTTCAAGGAATGTGATAGGCTCAATACAGCCTTGACGGCTGAAATTCGTTCCATTGGTGTGTCTATGATAAAAAATGTACCACTTGCCATTAATTTCACACATACCACCATGGTTGTTGGCACCATAAAACATAGGTTTTTCCGCCGGTTTGTAAGTATCAATGTGAAGATCGCTGTTACTTACAATTACTCCACGGTAAACAAAGCCCTTGGTTGGGTGTTTACTGGTAGCGTAACACAATTCATGGTAAACAATAGAGGAATAAACGAAGTAATAGGTATCTCCCCTCTTGCGAATAGAAGGAGCTTCAAAGAACTCATGTCCTTCATATCCACTGCCTGCACTATAAGGTTCGCTTGGTGCTATAAAGACCGGATTTTCCACTATCGTAAGCATATCCGCTCCAAGCACTGTTGCCATAGGGCCCTTTCTTGATTTATCACCTTTTCCGCAAAATCCGGTATACAGATATGTCCTATCTCCTTCTGTCAACACACCGGGATCGAATTGAGGCTGATCTCCCTCTTTTTCACCAAGACGTGTTCCATCGGAATAATGTACATATCCATAAAATTCATATTTGCCTGCCGGAGTATCACAAACTGCCACCGAAACAACTGAAACCTTATCCAGTACATAGTACAGATAATAACGTCCATCAGGACCTTGAGTAACGTCAGGTGCATACAAACACGCACTACTGTCAGGATTCTGCGGATCATCTGTCTTCTTATAAATAACACCTTCGTAACGCCAATCAGACAAATCCTCTACAGGTGCCGACCAGCATACATAGTCATTCAAGCAGTATGCATGACCGTTAAAGCGATCATGAGAGCCATAAGCATAGACTCTACCATTAAAAACATGTGGTTCTGCGTCAGGAACATATTCCCATGACGGGAGGTATGGGTTTAAACCTTGCTTTTTTACCATCATTATATTTTACCTTCCTTTGCTATGATTTTACTACTTATAATCTTTACATTTTGTTATAACATTATATAAGTATGTGCAACTTTAGTTGATGATTTCAAATAATTGTAAAAACGCTCAGAAGCTAATATTAATATGCCGTGTGCTTTAGCTACACAGCTATATCAACAAAATTGTAAAATATTGAACGGGTTAAAGCAATGATATATACTAAGATAAAATTGATTTATTCTAAGATTGGAGAAAGAAATGGCTCATATATACTATGTGGAGTACGATGCTACTCACTCCGAAAGTTTTGTTTTTGATATGCCGGGTGGACATGATTGTTGGCTTCTGGTGCTTACACAGACTCCGGCACAATTCTGGGTAAATGGACAAATGACAGAATACCCGGCAAACAGTGCTGTGTTATACCCTCCACATCATAAAATACTTTACCGGGCCTGTTCGGACAAATATGCTAACGATTGGGTTCGCTTTGATTCCGCTGAGCCATATCTTGTTGAAGCATCAATCCCTCTGGGTATTCCATTCCCTTTGGCTGATCCGGGGTATTGCCACAAGCTGTTTCAATTACTTGTAGCAGAGAACACTTTAAGTAACAGTTATAGGGAGCTTACAATTGACTATTTGCTTAAAGTATTATTTATCAAGCTACACGAAGCCTCCAAACACACGAAAAACTTCAGTCAATTTCAATCAATATTGGAATTACGCAGAAATATTCATAATAATCCGGGCTATAGTTGGAGTGTTCCTGCTATGGCAGATAGCCTGCATTTAAGTCCAGGCTATCTGCAAGCATTATATAAATCAACTTTTGGTGTCTCCTGCATGAAAGACGTAATTAATTGTAGAATTCGTTTTGCAAAGGACCAGCTCATCCATAGTCCACACACTATCGCAGAGATAGCGGTGCTTTGCGGATATAACAATGTAGAACATTTTGTCAGGCAATTTCATCAAATTACCGGCTCTACTCCCAGTACCTTCCGCAACTCAATGAAAAGCTGACACTATGTATTTTTAACTATTTTATACTTTCGTAGAATGTAATTGAAACACCGCCTGCTCCACCACCGGGGTCTGAGCTCAAATATAACTTTTGGTTAAGATATGAGTATTTACTATCTGCCCGAACTTCGAATGTAGGTACAAGTGACCCAAATTGGCCTCCATTTCGAACAATAATGATTTCTCCGTCATCAGTTTGCCAAAGATATCTGGCATCAATCGTCATAGGATTCGATAGGTTCTGATAATCGGCACCGGCCGGTAATATCTTGGCCGTTAGATTTCCGGTCACAGTTCCGCCTGTTATAGGAATAATGTTTCTGCTCCCTCTCTTGCTTGCCCCTACCGATTGACTTGCCCCAAGACTGACTGACTCTGTTATAAATTTATTACCATTTCTTTCAGAATATGCCTTTCTAAAATCCCATGGTTGATCCGGAACATCGTCCGGTTCAGTTACTGTTAATGAATTCGTGGAATCCGGTGTGAAATTTAAATTGGAAACGTCGTAGACACTAATCTTCATTGTTCCGGCTGCTGAGTCTATAATACGTCTGCCTACATATTTACCGGAGTTAAGCCAATTATATGAGCTTGAGTTTGGAGCCTCGAAATCCCATACCATCCTTACATCATTCTGGTTTATGGCTGTTCCGGCATTTCTTAGATAAATATAACTTCCGTCATTGGCTTTTAACATTAGTAATTGTTCTATTTCCATTGCACCATTTGAAAGAGTCAACTGAAAGTCAAGTCCTCCCGACATTACAGAACCTTGTATTTTAGTGCCGCTTATACTGCCACTTTGAACTACGTAAACTTTTCTCTGTCCATATTGGGTTTTGCCTAAATCATAACTGTTTTGTAGCTTCATGGTAGTCTCAAAAACAAGTACTCCTTTTTCAGGCTGAGGTATTCCAGCAGCCATTCCACACGTCCATGATTCATGGGGAACAAGGATCTTCCCGCTATCATCAACAGCGTCAGCAGGCAATGTGGTGATTAAGCCCAAAAGATACTTTTTAAGAATAGCGTAATCAAGTGCATCAAGGGTACCGTCACCTGTAACATCCGCAGCTGTGAGATTTGGTAATGTACTTGATTTACCTAAGAGATAAGCTTTTATTAATGCCAGATCCACCGAATCAACTGCAGCATCCATATTAACATCACCATATTTAACATTATTAGTAGTGGCTGTTACCGTGGGTTTTACCACTTCCGTGGCAACCACAGTTCCCGTTGTCATTGCCCCAACAACTATATTGCTGATCACAATAGTTAACAATAATGCCTTTTTAAACATGTAAATCCCCCTCTACTTATTTGTACTAAAATAGTATCCTATTATTGGTAAATAGTAAATACTTCTGGTAATTGAATCTATTAGGATAAAAAAGTAGTGGGCATTATTCGTTATGTTCATATAAAACGATACTCTCAATATAGTTCATAAATCTCCTCAGGTTCTTCTCCTGATTTGCATTTATCTCGCCGTCTTCATACATTTTGCGTATTTTAGAATGCACTGCATCCATTACCTCAAAACGCAATTCTTCCTTTTGGTTTTCGAGACTGTCATTATAACTTTCTCCGGTATATTTTAATCGCTGCAACATTTTTTCATAATCCAGAAGCACTGCATAAACGTACTCCGGCTGTTCCTGTGTTTTGGCGTATTCCTCTAAGCCAGTAATGGCTACACTTATAGCCTTAATCTGAATGTCCCTTACAAAATGTAAATTATCTAAGCCCCCACCGCAAGAAATGTGCTTTTTCACACCTAAGCGACGGAAATCTCCTATGGCTCGTTTAAAGAAAACTATTGTTCCGAAACGTAAATTATTATCCAAAGTTTCTTCCCGAAGATTCAAAAATTTAGTTATGGTGTCGTAAACAGTTATGTTTATTTCATCATTGGCCAAAAGATTGTTGATATACTTTCTTTGGAGGTTTAAGGCCAGCAAGCGTGCCTCATTTGTTTTCCTGTTATAATATTCTGCTTGCTGTTCGTCGGACTGCTGTCCCGAAAGATTTCTCTGAAAACTGACGGTATATTCGTTAATCAATTCTGAGGCTGCCAACTCATTTTGAGCATTTGTTTCTGATTTGATCTTTTTAATTGCCGTCAGCAAAAGTGTATTCTTGGCCCAGGTCAAATCCTCACGCTCTTCCTTACCTCCGGAAGGCGCTTCCTTTTTACAGAGCAAAGGCAAAAATACCGTTGCAAGAATTAATAACAAAAGAACTACTCCTGCGGCAATAAAAAGAAGCAGCGAACGTTCTGGGAATACTTTTCCGTTTCCTAAAAAAGCAGGCACTGTAAGGACTCCAGCCATGGTTACCGCACCCCGCACACCCGCCAGGGTCGTAATTATTGCTTCTCTTACATTCGGCCTTTCAACACCACTTTTTTTCCTGAAATAATAACTATAAGCGCTGCTCAAAAAGGACCAGACAAATCTAATTGCGAGAATTACAAGTCCGATAACTGCAACATATCCCAAAGCTAGCCAGTTCCCTATATCAGGGTTCGAAATAGTATCAAACATTGCTGCCGGAATATTCATACCTAATAATAAGAACACAAATCCGTTTAAAACAAACAAAACGATTGACCAAGTATTTTCGGTGAGCAACTGTTCTTCAGCAATGTATGTTTCTGTCTGTTCCTTGACAATGGAGTGAATAATTCCGGCGGTTACGACGGCAATAACTCCCGAAGCATGCAAGATATCCTCAGCAACTATATAGACTGCGAAGGGAGTCAGAATCTGCAGCAGCGAGTGGAACACCTTGTCATTTATACCGTTTTTACGCAGTCTGAAGCGTACAAAGGTTATAATCAAACCTAGTAATATCCCAGCTACAGCTCCAATTAGAAATGTATAGGAAAAATCCCAAAGCGCCTCTCGCAAAGAAAAATAACCTGTAACAGCGGCTGCTATAGCATATTCAAAGGCTACAAGTCCGGAGGCATCATTGATCAATGATTCTCCTCTAACAAGAACCAACACCTTATCAGGTATTTTTATCCTTTTGGCAATACCATTTACAGCTACAGGGTCTGTGGGTGAAAGAACTGCTGCCAAAGCCAAGGCAACAGCTATTGGAATACCGGGTATAAGCAGGTTAATTACAAAACCGCCGAGCACTGTGGTTAGTATAACAAGAATGAAGGCATTGCCAAAGATCTGAGACCTCATCCCCCATAATTCTACGCGTGAAAAATGTCGTCCGTCATTATACAATAGTGGTGCAACAAACAATAACAAAAACCATTCTGCGCCAATTTCAAAAGTATAATCCCCAATCACAAACGCTATGATTATCCCAAACAAAATTTGGGTCAAGGCTGTAGGGACAAATGGAATATAATGACTTACAATATCAGATATAAGTAGTCCAAGCATTAATAATAAAATAATTGTTAATAAGTCCACGATTAATGTCCTCCACGTAAAACCGATCTACCTTTTTTGTTGACATTCATTATCTGTATGTTATTATAGCCATTTCAAGCATCACCCTAAAATACTTTTTACGTTTTCTTGTTATTATAAAATTAAAAACGCTCATTAAGATAATTCAATCCTAATCGAGCGTTTTTTAGTAAATTTTATATTGCTTACTTGCTATTAATTTCTTTATAAGCCCCTCTGACTTTAGCAAGTTCCGGGATTGAAGGTATTGCACCTTTTTTCTCAGTACTCATTGCAGCAGCTATATTTGCCATTAGTACAATTTCTGAAAGCTTTTCTTCCGAAATCTCATGAAAATTTGCACCATTATTTAAAAATCCGAATATAAGTGTTCCCCAAAAAGTATCTCCAGCACCTGTCGTATCCACCACATTCGCCGGATACTCAGGGAAAGAACCCATGTACTTATCCGTGGCGTAAACACAGCCTTGAGGGCCCATTGTTATAGCTACGAAGTCAAGATTGTATTTAAGGAGTTCTTTCAAACAATCTTCAGGCAATGTTTTTCCGGTTACCATTTGTGCTTCCTCAAGAGACAGCTTTGCAATATTTGCATACTTCAGCCCGTATTTCATTGCTGAGATTGCACTGTCCGCATTATCCCATAAAAGTGCTCTGTAATTTGGGTCAAAGGATATTATTTTTCCGCATGACTTGGCATATTCAATAGCTTTTAATGTTGCAGAAAGTGAAGGCTCATGAGTCATTGATAATGTTCCAAAATGGAATACCTTACAATTCTTAATAAGTTCTAAATCAATTTCCTCTTCTGAAAGACACGTATCAGCACCATGATTTCTATAAAAGCTAAAGCTTCTGTCCCCCTTATCATCTAAAGTAACAAAGGCTAAGGTTGTATTATGCTTTGGGTCTGAAACAAGATTCCGGCAATCTATTGAAAGATCTAAAAGCTGTTTCCTTAAAAACTCTCCAAACACATCGTTTCCTACCTTGCCAACAAAAGCACACTTTACTCCAAATTTAGATAATACTGCTAGCACATTAGCCGGAGCTCCACCCGGATTCTGTTCAAAGCGTCTGGCTGAATCATCATTGGAACGAATTTGTGTAAAATCTATAAGAAGTTCCCCAAGAGCTACAACATCAATCATATTTCACCAACTTTCAATTATAATTATTTAGAATATGTCGATTAAAATCTTCATAGCTAAATCCTTAGATTCTTCAATAAATTCATATGCCTTAAGATAATCTTTAAATGCAAAATGACGTGATATAAGTGGTGTTACTACAATTTTCTTATCAGCCATGAATCTTATTGCATCATCAAAATCTTCTCTTTTATACATAAGAGTACCACGCAAAGTAAGTTCTCTGTCTTGTACAAGCCCAAGATCTACCCTTGGTATATCACCAAATACTCCCACTACCATTATTGTAGTACCTTTTCTGGCTATGGATACAGCCTGATCCATTGTAGGTTGAATCCCGATACATTCAAATATTGCATCGGCGCCATCTTTACCAAAATTCTTTAAAACTGCTTCCTTTAAATCTTCCTTTGCTGTGTTAACACAGAAATCTATACCGCACTCTACAGCTTTTTGAATTCTAAAATCACTTAAATCAGTTATCATAACACTTTCCGCACCCATTGCTTTTGCAGATTGAGCTGTGAGATTTCCAATAGGACCTGCCCCAAATACCAATACTTTTTTGCCTTTTACATTTCCTAATCTTCTTACCGCATGAATACCAACAGCAACAGGCTCTATCAGTGCTCCGGAATCAAGATCCAGGTTATCGGGTATGTGTACAAGCTTTGATTGGTCTACCAGGAAGTATTCTGCTGCCATACCCTCTGTTTGAAATCCCATTACCTTAAGACTCTCACAAATATGATAATCTCCTTCTCTGCACATTGCACACTCACCACAAAATACTTGCGGCTGAACAGTTACTTTATCCCCCGGAGCAAAATCTACAACTCCGGCACCACACTTTTCTACAACCGCTGTTACTTCATGCCCTTGAACAACCGGATATGAGGTATACGGGTGTTTTCCGTGATAAACATGCATATCAGAGCCGCATACGCCTATTCTTGCCATTTTAATTAATACTTTATTATCTTCTACCAATGGAACCAAAACATCCTCAAATATAATTTTACCAGGTTTCGTCATAATTGCACGTAACATATAATATCCTCCATTTAATTAAATTTCAATTCCATTGGGGTAAAAAATAGTTTTTAGCCCTGAATTGCCGGATACTATGTCCTCAAAAAGTCTAGGTGCATCATCCAATAAAAGCTTCTTATCTACAAGGCCTGTCAAATTAATTTTACCGCTTTTCGCAAAAGCAACTGCTTTTCCAAAAGTTTTTTTGAGTGCAAAGCTCCCACAAAGCTTCAGTTCTCGCTTAAACACTTCATAAGGATTTATTGAAATCTGACTATTGTCAGGACATACACCAAAGAAAAGTATTGTTCCCGTGTCCTTTACATATTTTATTTCGCCCTCTATAACTTTCGGTACACCGGTACAATCAATAACAACTTCAAAGGAATTGACCAGTCCAAGCTTTTCAAATTCCTTTGATGTGTAGGTGTAGTCTGCTCCAAGTTTTTTTGCTAAAGCAAGCTTATCCTCAAATAAATCAACAACGGTAACACTTGCCGCACCATTAATCGCAGCAAGCTGAGAATGCATAAGCCCTATTGGTCCTGCACCAAATATAAGCACCGAAGCTCCTAACGGTATACCTGCCTTTTCCTGTCCATAAACCACACATGACAAGGGTTCTACCATTGAGGCCTCAGTAAAGGTTAGTCCCGAAACATCAAAAGCACAACGCTCAGGTACAGTTAGGTACTGGGCAAAGGCTCCGTGTCTTGTAACACCCACAACTTCCATATCTGAGCAGAAGTTCTGACGATTTTCCTTACATGCATCACATGATTCACAGAAAATGTTCGGATCTGCTGCAACATGTTGTCCAACCTTAAACTTAGTAACATTTTTTCCAACGCCTGCTACTATTCCAGAAAATTCATGACCCGGAATTCTTGGGTAGCTTCCAAAATATTCACCCTTATATATGTGAACGTCAGTACCACAAACACCTGCGGCCTTAACCTCAAGCAATATCTCATCATCTGCAGGAACAGGTATTTCAGCATCTCGTACTATACCCAAATTGGGTTTTTCAATAAAAAAAGCTTTCACGATATAACCCTCCTTTTTTATTTAAAGGTAATTGCAACTTTAAAATCACCATATTTACCAGAAGCGTATTCAAAGGCTGTTTCCCATTCTTCAATTGTAAAGGTCTTTGAAACAAGCCCATTTGTTTTTAAATTACCATTTTTGATATTTTCAATTACAAATGGGTAGCAATATGGGCTTAAGTGGGAGCCAAGTAAATCAAGCTCCTTTCTGTCACCAATTATTGACCAGTCTAGGGTAGTTGGTTCTCCAAATACACTGAATTCCACAAATCGTCCTAATTTTCTTATCATGTTAAGCCCTTGGATAACGCTAGATGGGTGGCCTGTAGCTTCAATATAAATATCACAGCCGTAACCTTCGGTCAGCTTCATAATTTCTTCCACAACGTTAACCTTTGATGGGTTCCAAACTATATCTGCGCCAAATTCTTTTGCTTTTTCCAGACGCCCATCAACCATATCAAGTACTATTAGTTTTTGAGGATTTTGCATCCTTGCATATGTGATCATACCAAGACCAAGAGTTCCTGCACCGGAAATAACTACAACATCATCATTGCGAATTTGAGCTCTGTCTACTGCGTGTTTGGAACATCCATAAGGTTCAATTAACAGAGCAGCGCTAAGAGGTATTTCTTCAGGTACTTTTGAAATCACGCAGGTTTTAGGGAATCTTACATATTCAGCCATACCTCCGTTGTTACCTTTTTGAAAACCAAAAATTGCATGGGGCTGACACATCCAATACCTACCTGTTTTGCAGTATTTGCACTCTCCGCATGGGACAATCTGATCTGCTATAATTCTCTCTCCAATATGAAAGTCCTTTACGTTTATGCCTACTTCAACAACATGACCTAAAAATTCATGTCCCGGAATAAATGGTGGTTCTACCCATGCCGGTTGGTTATCACCACCCCAATACATAGCTGCTCCATGCTGGCATTTCAGGTCACTTGCACAAACACCGCAACCTTCTGTTTTAATGATGATATCATCTGGACCACATTCAGGGGTAGGATAATTTGTTTCAAAACGGTAATCCCCTTTTCCATAGGCCACTAAAGCTTTCATTGTTTTTGGCACATTGCTCATAGCGCATCTCCCTTCCGTTTATGTTAATTAAATAATAGCACCCTGTTCTTTCAATTTTTTCACCAGAAGCTCAGTATCCATTTTACTCATGGAGCAATTATTCTTTACACTAATAGCTGCAGCCGTACCTGCCGCCTGCCCCATTGCCATACAGGTTGCCATAACTCGTATTGAACCGAAAGCAGAGTTATCGGCACATACGCAGCGTCCTGCAGTAATCAGGTTGTTACTGTTTACAGGGACGAGTACACCATAGGGTATATTGTATTCCTGTTTTAAACTAATGCAGTCCTGTTCGATACTATCTGGCTTATGAATATCTATAACATGAGTTCCCTTTGCAATAGTGTCCGTAAATTGCTTTGGATTGAGTACATCATCTGCTGTCATCTTATACATTCCGGCAATACGGTAGGTTTCACGTACGCCGGACTGTGTTCCCGATTTTAGAAGCCAACAATCTTTAAAGGCTGGAAAATTCTCACGCATAATATTTATTACTTTAAACAGATTTTCTCGCAAGCTGCATTCAGTCCTTGTAAATTGTTCAGGAGAGCTTGCATCAGTGCTTTCACGCAACAAATTAATAGTAACTATACCATCTCGGAAATGCCTGCTTATCCATGGCCCTCCAAATATTGGCATCTCGCCTTTTTGGTTAAGCTCACTCAATCTTCCTCGTATTTCTGCACTGATTGGCATTTTTTCATCTACAGCATCAACAAATAAATCTTTAAGTGCATCAGTATCTACACCTCCAAGTTGAAACCAGAGAGACGCAGGCTGGAGCTTGGTTTCCTTGGTAGTTTCAAATCCCGCTGCCCGAACCAGATCTGCATCACCTGTACAGTCAATGGCAGCCTTACATTCATATGCGACCCGTCCAGCCTTGTTCTGTACAATTACATGACTAACCTTCCCATCTGTCATAACACAATCTGAAAAATAAGTATGATATAGCAGCGTAACACCACTTTCTAAGAGTAATTGCTGAGCTGCCAGTTTGAACATCTCATCATCTACAGGAACATTTCCGCTATCTTGTGTAACGTCAGCCCCATTCAAATCACTTATTCTCTTCATTAGCTCGAAAGGGATTCCATCAATAATTAGCTTTTTCTTTTTTTTGAATATACTAATAGGAGTTACAAGGGCACTTGATGCCATACCTCCTACAAATCCATAACGTTCAATCAATAATGTCTTTGCACCGTTTCTAGCTGCAGCAATTGCTGCAATAATACCGGAGGGTCCGCCTCCACATACAATTACATCGTAGCTATCTATAACTTGAATTTTTTTTTCGTTTTCATTAATAAACATAAATCCTCCTTGCAGTGCTCAATAATTATATGGCTAAAATTATCGCTAAAGAGACAAGTCAATGGAAAAGCTCAACTCCCCGTTCACCCAAAACTTTATGCACATCCTGGAAATCAACTTCACGAGGTTCTATATTCTTCTGTGCCGCTAATGCAGCTGCTATGCCGGCTGCCTCACCTATGGCCATACAGATTGACATAACTCGATATGAAGCATGTGCACGGTGTGTACCAGAAATACATCTGCCGGCAAGTACTAAACCGTCCAAGCTTTTTGGGATCAAACTGCGCAGCGGAATATCATAGGGGATTACTTCCTCCGGCACTCCTTCAGCCTGTGCACTGCCTGCCGGATTATGAATGTCTACTATAAAGCTTGCTTTGTGAACAACAACATCTTCAAATCTTCTTCCTGTACGAAGGTCTGAATCCTGAAGCATATATTGACCGATAAAGCGACGAGTTTCACGAACTCCCAATGTATTTGCAGTACTCTTTACAAAACAATTCTGATAACCATCAACATACTTTCGCAGAAAATCAGTTACAGCATCAATCTGGGCACGTAAATCAATTTCCGCTCTTTCCAAATCATCGCTTAACAGTGCAGAAACACCGTTTGATTGTGTTGTGTTTATAACACGCTCACCGGGAACTGAAGTACGAAATGAACGTACTGACGCTGCATTAGGAGGTAAATGTCCTTCGTTGCAAAGTCTGGTTGTATAATCAAGAAATCTTTCACCCTTGTAAGTAACATGGTCAAGTTCACCTATACAAGTTAGTGCATCTTCCTCAACACCCTGCAAACGGAACATCAAAGTAACAGGTTGTAAGAGTGAATCCTCTTCACGTCCCATTTCATATTCAGCACCTGCAAAATATGCAACATCACCGTCGCCGGAAGCATCAATAAAGGCTTTTGCCCGAATGACCTTCATACCTGTTTTCTGAGAAATGACAATACCTGTAAGCTTTTTACCATCTGTTATTGTATCCACAACAGGGGTTTGTAAATATATCTTAACACCTGCTTCATGTGCAAAATCTATAAGAACGCGTTTTGCTTTTTCAAAATCGTGTGTTTGTTGAGTTTCACCTGTTTCGTCGCTGTCCGGAACACCCAGACGCACAATAAGCTCATCACGCAATGTTCCTTTTGATACACTTCCGAGAATTGGTGCAACCGCACCATTTGTCAAATTACCTCCTAGGGTACCATAACGCTCAATTAATGCGGTTTTTGCCCCCATTCGAGCCGCTGAAACAGCTGCACAAATACCGGCAGGGCCGGAGCCAATGACAACAACGTCAAAATGTGCTGCTACCTCTAAAGATTTCTGATATGATACTGATTCAAAACTCATGTCTGTATCCCCCTATGTTTAGTCACCTAAAAATGCACCTTGCTCTTTCAATTTTGTACGAAGCTTGTTTACATCAATAGAAGCCGGAAGCTTATCTTCCTTTATAGCTAATGCCGCTGCAGTTCCAGCCGCCTGACCGAATACAATACAGCAAGGTATCATACGGGTAGCTGAACCGGCTATGGCATCAGCTGAGAGAGCACGACCTGCTACAAGAAGATTACTTACACCCTTTGGTACCAAACAAGTGTATGGTACACCAAAGTAAGGGCCTTTTTCTAAGGTATAATAGGTTCCACCCGGGTCGCTCTTATTGTGAGTATCCATATTTGTTGCCAGAACAGCAATGGAGTTTTCAGGGACACGGCAATTTATAACATCCTCTGATGTCAGTTTGTACAAGCCTTCAATATGACGAGTTTCCCGAATTCCTATTCTGGCAGCTGTACCCATAAACTTTGCATTCTCAAAACCAACAGCGTATTTCTTCATAAAATCGAATACTTTATGAACCTGCTTCATACCGATTAATTCAGCTTTTGTCAGATCCTCGGCATTGGTTCCATCAATATCTAAAATTCGGGTTACATTTAAACGATATTCACCGGGTTCAGGACTTTCAAAAAGGCATACCTCTGCACGAGGGACATCTCCCCATTCCTCCTGCTTTTCCCTGATTAGCCAGCTGAACGGGCCATAAAAAGGACGAATCTCATCTTCATGTTCCTTAATATGTGCCTTCAATCTTTCTGAATCAACATTGCAAACTCTAAAAAACATAGTCGCCGGCTGCATGTTGCCATCGTTTATGTTACCCAGTTCATATTTAACTCCAGACCTTGCTGCTACATCTGCATCACCTGAACAGTCGATTATAACTTTTGCACGTATAACGGACATTCCCGATTTATTAGCAATCACCACTCCAACAATCTTGTCATCTTCTTTTAGTACATCTATAAACTGGGTGTGCAAGAGAAGTTCTGCACCGGCTTCTTGAATCATGTCTGAAGCAACCATTTTTAATGCCTCATGGTCAAAGGGGCCAACATGGTCATGACCAATTTTATAGAATCCTGCATGAGATGTTCTGGACCTCACTTCACTGGGCTGAATAGCACCACCCATTTCAACCATGCGATTTACTATTTCTTCAAAAATACCTTTTATAATCTGCTTTTCGCTCTTTGCATCATATACAGTCATAAAAGGGCCAACCAAACCGTTAGTAGCCTGTCCTCCCACGCAGCCGGAATCTTCAATTACTAACGTCTTTGCACCGTTTCTTGCTGCACATATAGCTGCACCAATACCTGCAGGGCCTGCACCAACAACAAGAACATCTATATCACGATAAACAGGAAGTTCTTTTGTATAATTAATTTTACTCATACGCTTTCTCCTTATCTATATTTCTTTATTTAGTTTTGTAGCAGCCCCATTGGGACTGCTACAAATAATATCACTAGCTATGCATTTACTTTTTACCGTAGAACTCGTTATACCAATTCTGCATTTCTGTTCTTATCTTCTCTCCGCCACTATTTGCCCAGTCTGACTGGAAGGTTTTAAGGTCACCAATTTTCTTAGTTCCACCAATCAGCTGTAGGGTAAAGTCGCTGGTAGCCTTAAATAATGACTGATTAAATTTTGAGTAATTCTCCAACGAAGGCATGAATGCGAAAGTATTATCTACAAAAATATTAGGTGTTTCTTTGTTTGCTTTGTTAGTAACTGCATCGAATGCAGCCCACATTGCATCACTTTTTCTAACACGGGAAGGCCACTGTTTTGCAAACTCTTCCTCGTTTGTACTGTTAAGGTACCAGTAGGAATTACCGCGTTCTTCTGCAAAGATAGGGTTAATCGGTTTTATGGAACCATCAGTATCATAGGTAAAGTGTGTACCTTCAACACCGATATTCAAGTAGAGCTGATTTTGTTGCTTAACGTTAATCCAGTTAATAACATGCTCAGCCTTCTTGGAACTCTTCAATATACAGGTTACCTGATTAATTGCCTCAGTCTTCATATATTTGCAAGTGCCGTCAGAGCCTGCCAGTGCACCTATATAACCAAGATCTTCGTTCTTAAGGCCTAAACCTTCTTTACCTGTCATTATTGGAGTAGTAACAGCAACACCAACACGGTTTGAAGCTGCAATTATTGCTTTTCCTGCAGATAATTTCTCATTTACCGTGGTTGTGTTGTTAACCGCCCAATCACGGTCTATAAGTCCCTCGTTTGACAATTTTTGCATGAATTCAATCATTTTAGGGAAATTCTTATGTTCGGTCATGTAGTAAACTTTACCGTTTTCATCAACCATCCAGTCATTATAGATACCAAATGCAGAAGTGATACTCTGTGGGATATCCCAGTTAACTGATGCTTCTGAAGCAGCACGGAAAGGACCGGTGAAGATAATGTATTTATCTCCATAAAACTTTTTAAGAGTAACAAGGGTGTTATAGAATTCGTCTATTGTTTTTGGGAGTTCATTAATACCAGCTGCTTTCATCAAGTCCATTCTTGCTACCATGAACGTTGTTACTTCAGTTGGGTATGGATATTTGTAAGGAATACCGTAGATTTTACCATCTGAACCTGAACAAGCCTTCCAGGAATCTTCATTTACACCTTTGAGGACATCCTGACCATACTGATTAAGCAAATCTGAAAGGGGTTTCAATGCACCTTGTGAGAGTAGCGTTTGGAACTGCGAAACACTTACCTGAAGGACATCATAATCAGCGCCGGATGCAACTTCCATAAGTAGCTTTTCATCTGCATTTTCAGCCGGAAGTACGTTGTACTTTACTTTGTAACCGGTTTTCTCTTCATAGATTTTTGCCATGCCGTCAGTGTTAGGATCAAAGCTGACGTTATAGCCAAGGTACTTGAGTTCCGGCTTCTCTCCATCAAGAGCTTTCGCCCCAGTTGCTGTACCTGCTGTTGAGGTGTTACTTGGAGTGGAATTACTGCTCTGTCCACAAGCCGCTAAGCTAGATACAATCATCAAAACCGCAAGAAACAATACAAAAATCTTCTTCATAAATTCCCTTCCTCCTTTTTATTTTTATCGGTTTCCCCGATAAACTACAATGTGAAATAAAATTAAATCTGGTTAACCTTTGACTGAGCCAATGGTAATACCTTGAACCATATATCTCTGAACCAATGGGTATAATGCAACAATAGGTATTAGTGAAAGAACAACTACTGCTGAAACAATTCCATCGATTGAAACATTAGAGTAATTACCTGCTACAAGACGTTCAACAATTGTCTGTGTATTACTTATAGTATTAAAGGTAAATAGCTGCAAGGTTTGCATTTCGGTACTATTTGTATACATAACAGCGTGGAAATAGTTGTTCCAATAATTAACGGCATATAACATAGCTACTGTCGCCAATACAGGTGTAGACATTGGACATACAATTGATATCAATATTCTTATATCACTGGTACCGTCAATTTTTGCTGATTCCTCAATACTTTCAGGCAAGCCTTCAAAATAATTTTTAACAATGAACATATTGAAATGGACTATAAAAAACGGGAGTATCAGCGCAGCAAATGTATCAATAATGCCTAGGGTACGAACTACCATATATGCCGGAATTATTCCACCGAAGAACACCATGCTGATAATGTATAACATAATAAATACTTTACGACCTTTGAATGAGGGCTTAGATAGCGGATACGCAGTTGTAATTGTTACTACCATACTGATGATTGTACCCACAACCGTAACAATAATAGTATTTTTAAGGGAATGTAAAAATGTAGTCTCTTTCAGAACATATTTCATTGTTTCAAACTGTATATCAACCGGCCAAAATAATACAGAACCCGATGTAACAGCAGAGGCACTACTAAATGATTTCGATAGTACATGCAAAATAGGAAGTATCGCACACAATGCAAGTATACTCATGATGATGTAGGAAATCACTATCATAACTTTCTCACTTGCTTCCAGCGGAGTGCCCGTTTTCTTTTTCTTTTTAAACATAGTTTTCACCTCTAACAAGAATATACTTTTAAGTTAATTACCAAATGCTCCTATGAAGTAACCTCTTGCAAATAGAATTTGCACCAACAATTAAGATAAATGCTACAACCGAATTAAATAAACCAAGTGCAGTTCCTAAGGCAAAATCTGATTGACCCAAACCCATACGGTAAACATAAGTTTGGATTACATCCGCCACATCGTATACTGTTGCATTGTAGAATACGAGAATCTGTTCAAAGCCTGTATCCAGAATATACCCTACCTTAAGAATTAACATCAATACTATGGTAGATGCCATTCCCGGCAATGTTATATGCCAGATTTGACGTAGCTTGGAAGCACCATCCACTCGAGCTGCCTCATAGAGTGAAATGTCAATACCAGTAATAGCCGCCAAATAAATGACTGTATTCCAGCCGACTTCTTTCCAGCCCTCAGTAAAGACTAACAGTCCACGGAATACGTTTGTATCCGAGAAGAAACTAATCCTTTCAAACCCGAACGCAGCTAACCCGGTGTTTACAATTCCATAAGTTCCCAGTAAGGAATAGAAAATACCAAACGTAACAACCCATGAAAAGAAATATGGAACATATATTGCGGTTTGTGCCAGCTTACGGTAAACTTTATTACGAATCTCGTTTAGTAAAATCGCGCATATTATAGGAATTGGGAATAAGAACACAATCTTATAAAGGTTAATAATCAAAGTATTTAAAAGAACTTTGATAAAGGCTGAACTTGCGAACAATCGCTCAAAATGCTGCAATCCTACCCATTCGCTTTTTGCAATTGCATCCAACGGATTATTACCTGCAAAAATACTATAGTCTTTAAATGCAATTGTAATACCATACAGTGGCAAGAACTTATAGACTATCAAAAAGAATAGTCCGGGGAGCAACATTATATACATGAGATAATGCTCTCTTAAATATGCTCCGAATTTAGAATGCTTTTGTATTTCGTTTTTTGCTTTTGATTTTGAAGCAATCATTTTCATAGTATTATTCCTCCGAAAATTGCCAGTCAGTAGAAACTTTACATAATAGAACATTTTAAAATGTGTAGAATATAGACTTTGAAAGCTTTCAGTTCAAGTTTGTATTCAATCTATGCTATTATATTAGCATACAAACATTCTAAGTTGAATGACTCAATCTTCTGATTTCTTATCCAAAACTGTTATATTTGCATAAAAATATGTTCATTTTGTAATGGAATTTATTGAAATAGCACTAAAAAAGTCGATACATAGAATTAGAGACTGATAGAATATACTATAGATATAGCATTCTACAGTCCCTATACTCTTTTTTTACTAACATCCTAGAGTTATTTACTCTCTATTCACTCCTGCTCCATGTATCTCAATGGTAAATACAGGGTAACAGTTGTACCTATATTCAACTCTGAGCTTACCGTGAGCCCACAATCTTCTCCACCGAATAGCTTAATTCTTTCATCTACATTCCCAAGACCATATCCCTTTGTACTGCTATTTTCTAAGTGCAAGAGCCTTTCCAACTGTTCCAGGCTCATTCCATGACCATTATCATTAATAATGATTACTAATTTACCCTTTTCTTCTTTTGCGGTAATAACAAGGCGACCATCGCCGGCTTGTTTGTGCATAATCCCATGGTTGAGGGCATTTTCAACTAATGGCTGCAGAGATAATTTAGGAATAAGACACTCCTTGAGATTATCTTCTATATTAATATCTATGGCGGAAATATTACTAAACCTTTTTTGCATAATGCCTATATAAGCCTGAATCAACTCCAATTCATCGTGTAGAGTAACAACATCTCTTCCTTTGCTCAAGCTTAGGCGGAAATATTTTGAAAATGCGTTAATCATCCATATACTATCTTTCTTTTGATCCTCCAATATCATCCACTTGATGGCATCTAAAGTATTGTACAGAAAATGGGGATTTATTTGTGCCTGTAAAGCCTTTAATTGATAATCACGTGCCTTCAATTTTGCTTCATATGATTCTTCCATTAACCTTTTGATAGTAACAACCAATTGGTTAGCATTATTCTCAAGTAATGCAAGTGATTTATTATTATTCTGTGAAAAAGTACTATCGACTTGATCAATACCCTCATTGTTAAGTACCATGATAGCATTATTTATTCGTTTTATGGTATTTTCAATAATGCTGGAATATATCAAAATCAGCGAGATTACAAAAACTACGACAACAGCAATAATCAGCAGTGCACGCATAACATCAAATGAAAAAACATCAGAGCCGTAAACCGCAGATGCGGGCAGTCTCATAACAAGGTACCAGTCCGCTGCGCTTAATTTTGAAAATGCCACAAGATCTGCATTTTGACTCATACTTCCGCTCAAATGTCCGGTTTTATTCATCAATACAGTGCTAAGCTCAGTAGCAGAAAGGCCATTTTTACCAATCAGGGATGAATCCGGATGGGAGATTATAACTCCGTCTGAATCTACCAGGTAAATTTCCTCATCAGTGCTTATACCCGCTGAAAATATTCTGCTAAGCTTGACCTCTTCTATATCTAATTGTAGTATACTCGCAATTTCATCATAATTTGTTTTACTGGAAATTGTCATCCGGCAGGATATAATATTTGTTAACCCTCTTCCCTCATAAATACGGGAGCCATAGGTTTTGAGCCAAACAACACCCCTTTGGTATGTTTCACTGGATTGCTGTGAAAGCTCCGGCAAAGAATAAAATGTTTCCTGCTGATTTGCATAAATTTTACCGGAGGGCACATATAAACGTACTTTACTTATCATGTGTTTTCCTTCGTAAGCTGAAACCAGAGATTTTAATTCATCGTATTCTTTTAACTGAGTTTCAAGACTCGTACTGCCACTTCTTACGTAAGGATAGGCTGTACTAAGAATTGAAAGTGCACTCTCAGAAATCTGCTCAAAACGGTAATCTAAATTGTTTTTTATTTGACCCACCGCCAATTGCATATTGTTTGAAAGCTCATTCTCAATGATATTTGCCGAATGAATGGAATACAAATATACAATAATTGTGAGCGGTATAACTACACTAAAAGCAAAAAGAGCTATTGCTCTTTTTGATAATCGCATATTATCACTATATATGATTAGTTTGGAAATCTTCTCGCGTAACTTAATCCGATTCATGATATTTCCTTTCTGTACACCGATTTCATCTGCAAATTCTATTGCTCAGAAGATGCTATTGCAACATTCCTATATTCGCTAGGCGAGATTCCTGTGTATTTCTTAAATAAACGGGAAAAATAACTTGGTGATAAATATCCAACCTCATAACATACATCATACAGTTTAATGTACGGGTCTGATAAAAGCTTCTTTGCTTTCTCAAGTCGGGTCAGAGTTAAATAATCATTTATTGTAGTCCCGGTAACTTGTTTAAACAACACGCACAAATATGTGGGTGTTAAGTAAACATCCTTTGCTAATGTACTTATTGATATCTGTTCCTTAAAGTGTTCCTCAATAGTCTTTCTTACCTGATTAATGATTGTATGAGAATATGTTTTACTCATACTGCCCATGAGGGTTGCAACCTCAAAATAAAGCTTTTGAATCAGAAGACATTGTTCTTCAAAATCTCCACAGCAAAGGAATTTCTCTAAAAGCATTCGTTGATTGGAATAATCACTTTTTTTATTTATTTTTATATCAGTTACTATTCGTGTCGGGAGCAGCAGTAAAAATATCATTAAATTCTGCTCTTCATCATTATGAAATTTTTCGCTTATAACATTGAAAAGTTCCCTAAGAACCTCTGATACCTGCTCGGTATTTCCACTGCTTAAACATTCCTGGAGACTTTTTTCAGCTCTTTCTTTAAATTCTTTGAGACTTTCGTCCATTTCATATTTATCAACGGAAATAGTCAATTCGTCATCAAGTAAATATCTTTTACTTATGGCATTAGATGCATTCTCATAAGACGTTTTTATATTTTCAAGACCTTTAAATCTGTCACTTATACCAATAGATACCGGCAAATCCATACAACCATTGAGACGCTTGTCCAAATTTTCAGAAACTTCAAGGAGAGTTTCTTCATATTCATCCTCTAATAAGGACAATATCAGAACATACTCACCTTGCTTATTTTCAAAGCAGATGGTATCACTATATTGTTTACCGACTTCTGTACATTCGTTTTGTATTTGAAGGGAAAGAAGCTGGCGCTCACGTTCCGATAATACATGAAACTTGCTGTAAATACGCTGTATCTGCACTACCAGTACGCAATAATACATTTCATCGTTTAGTGGAATATTCAAAAATTCTATACGTTCTTTCATTATATCCGGATTTTCGAAATCATCACGAATCATTGTTATAAAAAACCGCTCTTGTAAAAGTGGAAAACTCTGATTTAAAAGATTTTCCATATCAGCCATGGTTTTTTTACTTTGATTCTCAGTATTCATAGTATTTACCACTCGGCTAACCGTATCTTTAAGCTCGTCCAAATCAATAGACTTAAGAATATAGTCCACAGCCTCGACTTTAAGTGCATTTTTCAGGTAGCTTACATCATCATGACCACTAATAAATATTATCTTTATCTCAGGATAAATCTCTCGTAAATTCTTTGCCAATGTTATTCCATCCATATAAGGCATGAGGACATCAGTAAGCACCAAATCAACAGGATTGTCCTTCACATACTGAAAGGCTTTCTCACCGTCAGAAAGATCGGCAACTATCTCGATATTGTGTTCGCTCCAATCAAAGTGTTTTTTTAAGCCTTGGCGTACCAAATCTTCATCATCAACAATAATCGCTTTATACATAATTTTCTCCCATCTGAATCTAATACCCGAATTATTATAAATCCTATGCATTAAAATTGGATATCTACAATAGAAACCATGCTTAACTTACAAACATGTGATGATTTGAAACTTATTTTGTTTACAAAAATAGTATAGATACCTTGGATATAATTGTGAACATATAACAAATATACAAAGGTAACCTATGTGTTCATAGTATACCATAAATAATAAGCAACCAACAATATTTTTATGCAAAATAAACAAATATTATATCAGAATATGGTATATTTTGTATATCAATACAAAGATAAATATAGAAGTTATGTTCTATTTATTTAAAAACTATCACTATCTTTTACTCATTTTCCTGTTCTGTTGACTTGAAAGAATTAAATGTTATATTTAAAGAAAATGATCTTTTAAACGATAATCCTCCATGCTTATACAGCAGTTTTTGATTACAATAATTTCGCTAAAGTAAATATTGAAATTTAATTTGTTAACATAAAAAATAAGATTTTCAAGGAGGATACCATGAGTGAAATTCAATACACAAAAACCATTAAAACTGTAATAGAAACAGATGTCCTTGTAATCGGTGGTGGTACAGCGGGCTTCGGAGCTGCATTAGCAGCAGCACGTAACGGAGCAAAAACACTTCTTATTGAGCGTTTAAGCATTCTTGGTGGTATGGCTACAGCAGGTCTGGTGGGTCCGTTTATGACCTGTTATGATAACGATGCTGAGGAACAATTAGTAAAGGGTATTTTTGATGAACTTTGTCTTCGGACTGAGGCCCGTGGTGGTGCTATTCACCCTTCTAAAGTGGAAGGTATGACATCTTATTCTTCATATTATATGGCAAGCCATAGACATGTTACTCCGTATCAATCGGAGATACTTGCAGTTGTAATGGAAGAGATGCTTGAAGAATCAGGTACACAAATACTATTCAATGTACAGGTCACTGATTGCATTACTAAGGATAAAAAAATAGATTATGTAATTGTCAATATGAAGGAAGGTATTGCAGCAATTCGTGCAAAACTATATATAGATTGCACTGGTGATGCTGATGTGGCCTATTTCGCCGGAGTCCCTACATGGCTTGGCAAAAAGGAAACGGGCGTTATGCAGCCTACCTCCCTTTTCTTTGAAGTTGGTAACATTGACCGTAATAAATATTTAGGGGAACTTGAAGCTAATAAATCTAATTTGGACAACCACATTGCCAATTGTTTTGCAAAATATGTAGAAGAAGCTAAGATCAACGGTGACTGGACCCTTGACCGTAACGAATTAGGTAACTATGAGCAGAATATACCCGGAAGGTGGAAGATAAATACCACTCGTATTGCACATATTGATGCTACCAAGACTTCAGATATAACTAAAGCGCTTATTGAAGGCAGACGTCAAGTGCAGGAAGTTATTGCATTTATGAAAAAATACCTTCCGGGTTGTGAGAATATTCAGCTTATCCAAGTAGCTACTGCACTAGGAGTTCGTGAAACAAGACACATTGTAGGAAAATACGAGCTAACAGCAGAAGATATACTCTCACGTAAACATTTCGATGATGCAATATGTACCTTCGGATATGCAATTGATGTCCACAATTCAACAGGTGGTGGTGTTACGTTTACCTGTGTTGATAAATACTACACCATACCTTACCGATGTCTGATTCCTGAGAACTGTGACAATATGCTTGTTGCAGGGCGCAGTATATGCGGTTCCTCAGAGGCCGCAGCAAGCTATAGAGTAATGCCTGCATGTATAGCAATGGGTCAGGCAGCAGGTACAGCAGCTGCAATAGCATTAAAAAGTGGTGTTTGTCCCGAAAATGTGGACATTGTTAATCTACGAAATACTTTGATTGAGCAAGGTGCAGTTATCAATGATTAATTCTCTATAAAATAAAACTATAAAAATTAAAGGAGACAAAACTATGAAAACCCTCCAAAGAAAATATGATGTAGTAGTCATTGGCGGTGGTCCTGGTGGCATCCCTGCTGCAATTGCAGCAAGCAGAAATGGTGCAAAAGTACTTCTGGTAGAAAAGAACGGATATCTTGGCGGTAATTTGACGATAGGTTTACCATTGTTAGGGTATCTGGACAAAGACGGTAAACCTGTAACCGCAGGTATTGCACAAGAACTTGTTGATGAACTTAAAAAACGCAATTCCTGTACAGATCACTATACCTGTCCTATGCACAATTCTATAACTCTTTACGACCATGAGATTTTTAAAGTTGTTGCTTTTGAAATGTGTCTCAATGCAGACGTAGAAATACTCCTGCATACTGAAATTATTGATACCACGGTAGAGAACGGTAAAATTAAAACAGTTACTCTATTTGGAAAAGGTTATCATATCGAGGTTGAGGCTGCTGTCTATATTGATGCCAGCGGAGATGGTGACATGGGCTATATGGCCGGTGCCACCTACAACATGGGGCAAAAGGATACGGGTGCATTGCAGCCACCTACTCTTATGTTTACTTTAGGTAATGTTGATACCGACAAAACAATCGAGTTCATCGCAAGCGACCCTGAACAGATGCGTTTATGCGATACTATTGAGTGTGATTTTGACAAGTACAACGCTGAATTTTTCCGTTCAAACCCTCACCATGTAATGGTTGGTCTACGTAAACTCTTTCTGGAACTTAAAGCAAAAGGCGAATTGCCTGTTGACAGAGATACTCTTATTTACATTAAAAGTCTTCTTCCCGGGGAGGTACACATTAATTCAACTCGACATCTAGGAATTAACGGCAGTGATGTACTGGATTTGACTCGTTCAGAAATTGAGGGGCATTTACAGATTCCAAAGCTGGTGGAAACCCTCAAAAAGTATGTTCCCGGATTTGAAAATTGCTATATAACTCAGATTTATCCTTCAATGGGTATCCGTGAAACACGTCGTTTCACAGGCCTCTGTGAATTGACTGAGGAAAAAATCATGGTAGGTGACGTGCCGGAAGACACAGTGGCACTGGGTTCCTACATCATTGACATACATGAAGGTAACGGTGCAGGTACAATTGTTAAGCGCATAAAGCCCTACGGTATTCCATACGGGTGTACAGTAAGTAAGGATATTGACAACCTCATGTTTAGTGGCAGATGTGCTTCACTGGATGCAGTAGTTATGAGTTCTGCAAGGGTTATGCCAACCTGTATGGCTATAGGAGAAGCAGCCGGCGTAGGTGCAGCACTGGCAGTTAGGCAGAATATTCTTCCCTCTCAGGTGGATGTGAAGGAAGTTCGTAACATCCTTCGAAATGCCAACGTAATTCTTGAACCTGCTGAATAAAATCAGTATTTCTGCCACTAAGGAGGACTAACATGAAACATGGTATATATTACGCATATTGGGAGCAAGAATGGGAAGCTGACTACAAATATTATATTGAAAAGGTTGCAAAACTCGGTTTTGATATTCTAGAGATAGCAGCTTCACCACTGCCTTTCTACAGTGACAAGCAGATTAATGAACTCAAAGCATGTGCCCGTGGCAATGGGATTACCCTTACAGTAGGTCATGGGCCAAGCGCTAAACAAAATTTGTCTTCTCCTGACCCTGATATTCGCAAAAATGCTAAATCCTTTTATATAGATTTGCTCAAACGTCTTTACAAGCTGGATGTACATTTGATAGGTGGCGCTATATATTCTTATTGGCCAGTTGATTACACAAAGACAATTGACAAAAAGGGTGATTGGGAACGCAGCGTTGGAAGTGTCCGTGAAGTTGCTCAGGTAGCTGAGGCATATGGAGTGGATTTCTGCCTCGAGGTTCTTAATAGATTTGAAAATTATTTAATAAATACCGCACAAGAGGGTGTAGATTTTGTAAAACAGGTTGGTCATGGCAATGTAAAGGTAATGCTTGATACCTTCCATATGAATATCGAAGAAGATAGTATCGGAGGTGCAATCAGGACTGCAGGCTCTTACTTGGGACATTTACACACCGGGGAATGTAATCGTAAAGTTCCCGGCAAAGGAAGAATTCCATGGATAGAAATTGGTGAGGCCCTTGCTGATATAGGTTATAACGGTAGCGTTGTTATGGAGCCTTTTGTTAGAATGGGTGGAACCGTCGGGTCCAATATTAAGGTCTGGCGTGATATAAGCAACGGCGCAGATGAGGAAATGTTGGACAGAGAAGCACAGGCCTCGCTTAATTTTTCCAGATATGTGTTGGAAAACCGCAAACCATAGTATATTTTTTTGACAATACAGGTATATGTAGTAATATGACAGCTGAAGAATACCTATAAAGCAGATTATACGTTTAAATTCTTCAGCTCGTCATAAATATTTGTTAGTATCTTTTCTTCTTGAGCCTTAACCACACAAATTGTATCTATTATCTTAAGTAATAGTCCAGTCTTGTAAGACTCATTATCGCTGCTTTGAGCTATAACAGTTTGCTTTAAAAAAATATTTCTTGCATAAAATGCTTTTTTTACTACTTCTGAATATTCCTGAATAAGCTGTCCTAATTTTTCACTGGAATTAAAATGTGAATTTATATATTCAAGCCTCTTTTGCATTAGTGATTTATGTTCGAAAAGTAAATGCATATATCTAAAATCCATAGTGTTCTTTCCTTGGATTAGGTTATTTAAATGTAGAATTAATTCATCATGCACTTTAAAATTAAAAGATGCCTGCCTTCCATTTGTCTCAAGATTATTTGGACGAATCATGGAATAATTTCCATCCCCCGACAAATAAATCTTCAATTCCTCCAGAAATAAATCCAATTTGAAATTATACGTCTTTACATTTTCTTTAGGTTTAATAATCTCTGCATTTTCATTTAAAACCCATACCGGTGAGGATTCATAGTTTTCTTTCCCTAATTCATATGCTTGATTGAAGATTTTGTAAGTATATTCATTACTTGCAAACACGCTTTTCTCATTAAAAGCAACTGTCATAAAAGTCTCGGTTTGGTTATTATACCCGTAAACCATTATTTGGTGCAAAAAGTGCTTTGTCATGTAACTTGTTTTTTGGGGCAAATAGTATTCATCTACAAAAATTATTACATAACATCCTTGATCTATTTTGTTAATAATGAATTGAACAATATCAGGTTCTTCACTCATGCTTTTATATTCATAAATTTTATTTTCTGCTACATCCTTATAAAAATTACGAGATTCCAAGTAATCTACCCAAAGATTTCCATTTTCGTCAGTCAATGTATAAAGCTGTACAAAATGCTGGTAAAACCATGAATACAGGCTGTCATCAGTGAGAATTGCACAAAGGGGAAGGGAAAAGTTTAAATATGTAGTTAAATCCTTTTGAATATTTATTTTTAGCTTATTCTCCGATAGCTGATAATTCATACCAAACAGCCTCCTGATAATTACTTTTGTTTTATCTTTTATCGGTATTTCTCATCTTTTCTTAATGCTATCATCATATCGAAAGTATGTCAATAATTATAATTTGTTACATATTTTGTATAATTTTATATGATTTTAGCCCTTGAACGATAGCGAAATAAACATAAAACAAAAGTAATTTCAGTTGTAAAAGCTTGATAGGACAAATAAAATATTAAACTCTCAATGAGCTGCGGAAACCTCTTGAAGAATAGTAGGAGTCTGCTCCATTGTGATACACGAAGACTGTATCATAACGACGATCACAAAAAATAGCACCTCCTAGTTTTCTAATAGAAGCAGGTGTTTTCACCCAGCTTGAGGTTTTCATATCAAAATTCCCAAGTTTTTGCAACTCCCGGTATTGTTCTTCCGTTAAAAGTTCAGCCCCCATTGCAGCCGCCATATCTATAGCATTATTTTGGGGTTTATGTTCTTTTCTTGACTCCAATGCTTCACGGTCGTAGCAAACACTTCTGCGTCCTTTTGGACTTTCTGCTGAACAATCATAAAAAATATATTCATCCGTCTCTTTATCATAACCGACAACGTCCGGTTCACCATCAGTTCTTTCCATCTCACTAATGGACCACAGTTTTTCAGTATTAGCTTCCAACTTTGCTTGTACCATAGCCCATTCAATATCAATATGACGGTTCATATTTTTCTCAAAACGAACTTTCAAGTCTTTTAGCAGCTTCTCAGACTGTTCCGGTAATAACTCTCTCTTTTCATTTGTCATAGTAAAATCTCCTAATGAAGTTTTCGAAAATATATATGTCTTATTAACATTGTAATCATTATTACCACTTTTAATTAATTTTAAAAAATCTTTGGCTATTCTCATAAGGTGTTTTGCTATGTGATCCATGGCATACTGTTCAAAATCAATGCCGTCTTGACTAAGCTCATCTTCAATATCCTGAAGACGATGAATCTCTATTCCTTCTTTCAACATCCATTTATTTTTTCCCATTTCTCTTATTCTATTCTCAGCATCATTCCTGCTTATTCGGCAAACAGTCATAAAGACTCCAAAAGAATAAAGAATGTCCTGATCAAAATTTACCCTTGGAATATCTGTAGCAAACCACCTTACAGCCCTATAATGAAAATATGGATCTTCCTGCTTTTTATCGAATACATATTCACCTGTTATTTCTCCGATATGTACAGATGCCTTCATTTTACTCGGCAGAACTATCCAGTCTCCAATCTTGATTTCATGTGCAATAGGCCAAATCTGAGAAGCCCAGTTTCTTGCACGTCCGGGAATCTCTGCACCGTAGTCCCCCAATCTAGTCGTACATAATATCTAATACAAAACATAGCATGAAATGGATCAATTTTCAACTAATGTAAAATGAGATAAACTAACGCGTTGACGTCTACAGTAACATATGTTACTATTAACCCATGTTACTGAATAAAAGAGGTGTAATTATGTCAATACAATTAGCTATATTAGGGATACTAAGTTGGAAACCCTCAACAGGCTATGAACTAAAAAAGATTTTCGAGGATTCCTCCTTCATGTATTGGTCAGGTAACAATAATCAAATTTATAAAGCCCTAACCAATCTGGAAGACGATGGTTTTGTTACTAATGAAGTAATTCATCAGGATAACTCTCCTTCAAAGAAAATTTATACAATAACAGAAGAAGGACTTAAAGAACTTAAAAATTGGCTTTTGTCATCACCAGAAGCCCCTGAAATAAAGAAGACATTTTTGGTACAGTTCGCATGGTCGGATATGTTGAGTAATCAGGAGTTAAGTGAGTTACTTTCAAAATATGAAAATGAAATCAAGCTTCAACTAATGATGCAGAAAGAGAAGTACAGACGTTCACTTCATTCACCTAACAGAAGCACCAAAGAAAGCTTGATATGGGAAATGATTTCGGAGAATATTATTTCCACCTATCAAAATGAACTTAATTGGGTTTATGAAACCCGACAGAAGTTGTTCCAAAATAAAGTTGAGGAGGATAAAATGGACTACCAAATTAGAGAAATAGGAAGCAAAAAATATATTGAAGTGGTTTATACTACCGAACCTTTAAGTACGGATAATGATGCACTTGACCTGATAGCTTTATGCTGGGAACATGAGTCAAGTTCACTGATGATACACTATGAAACCTTATCAGAAGACTTCTTTAAACTTAAAACAAAAGTAGCGGGTAATATTATTCAAAAATTTGTAAACTATGGTATAAAAGCTGCTGCTATTGTTCCTAAGGAGACAATTCAAAAAGGCCGATTTAAAGAAATGGCCTTGGAAACCAACAAAGGTAATCATTTTAGGTTATATGAAAGTAAAGAAGAAGCTGAAAAATGGCTATTAAAATAGCTCAAAAAAAATGCCAGTCTGCTGAAGCAAACTGGCATTTCTACTTTTACTTTATATTTTAACTCTTATTATACTTGTGCAGGGAATTTGGTTATAATTCCAGTCAGATATTGCTTCATAAGGGCGAAATCTAACGCATCTATTGATCCACTTGCATTTACATCTGCTGCAACCAATCCATTTTCAGCAGGGAATTTGGTTATTGAGCCCAGCAGATATTGCTTCATAAGTGAATAATCTATAGCGTCTACACTACCGCTACCATCAAGGTCGCCATATTTTAGTGTAGGTGTAGGAGATGTAGCAAGAGCTGCTTGCACTGCATAATAAGCTGGTTTTGGGTTATAGTTTTTATCAAAGAGTAAAGCATTGTCTCTGCCTGAGAATGTTCCAGGTACCCAAGAATATTTATCTGTGAAGCCCCAGAATTGGATAGCTTTTACAGCAGGCTGTGCCATACATTTTTCAATGATATTCTTATAGTAGCTGGCTTGTTTTTCAAGTTCAGTCGAATTAGTATTGCTGGATACACGTACATCCATCTCAGTTACATATATCTCAAGGCCTAAATCTGCAAAACGTTGCATATTCTTAGCGAAGTCATCATAGTCGATTGCGTATTGTATATCTAGGTGCATCTGGAACCCAATACCATCTACAGGTATACCACGGCTCTTAAAGTCTTTGAGCATCTCATAGGCAGCGTTGGACTTAGGACCGGTATACTCAAGATTGTAATCATTGTATACTAGCTTAGCAGAAGGATCAGCAGCACGAGCACGGATAAATGCTTTTTCAATAAAGCTCTTACCCATAGTTCTATACCAGAAGGAATTTCTGTAGCTTCCGTTGTCCTCAAAAACTTCATTAGCTACGTCCCAAATAGGAATCTGGCCTTTATAATGTCCCATAACCTTGTCAATATGATTGTTCAAGGCAGACTCCATTGCGCTGGCACTAAGATTCTGTAACCAACTTGGAGCTTGATTGTGCCAAACAAACGTATGTCCATGAACCTTATATTTGTTAGTATTTGCCCAGTTCAGGAGTTTATCTGCTTCGCCAAAGTTAAAACTATTTTGTGAAGGTTCTAAAGCATCCCATTTCATACAATTTTCAGCAGTTACCAGATTAAATTCTGGGGTGGCAGTGTTGAAAAATGTGGAATCATTGTTATAAAAACCACTAGAGAATTCGGTTCCTACCATAACTCTGCTTTGAACATCCTTTAACCTTGTACCTGTTGGGGTAGCGGCACTAACTGTCACCGAACCAATCATCAGTGTTGTCAATAAGACTGAAAGAGCCACTGATAAAGACTTAAAACTGTTTTTTTTCATAAATCAACTCTCCTCTTTTTTGTTATAGTCCTTTGCAGATACCATATCTGCCCTTGCTAACCGTTGCTCGATTCTGTGTTCTGTGTCCTACCGCCATTTATGGCTCAATTACATATCAGCAGCGAATTTAGTTACATCCCAAGCTTGTATTGCTTCAGGCTGTCAAGACGGAGATCAATATTTCCACCGCTGGTTGCAAGGCTACCTTGTGTTAAACAATGCTGCGCCGGTATTAAATCAACATCCTCTACCTACTTTCCTTAAGCCATCACCTCCGCTCTTATTATTTTGTTTTATATTCAAATTTGAGATTTAACAAAGGACTCGGTTAACCGGCAGTATCCGCATCTTTTGCTTCTCATTTTTGAAACATAGGCTTTTACTTTCATGGATATTCTTTACTGTTACGGAAGATGGCACAATGAAAAGAGTTTTGTTTGTTAGTTAGAATTAAATATCCGATGCATCGAATAAATAAATTGATTAGAAAATGCAACTATCAATAGTTCATTTAAATGTAACTATATTATACTATATTTGGGTTCAATTTCAAATTATCCCTTAATATTTTTATGATCAAGTCAAAGGTTATTTATATACACAATCTTGCAGATAAGCACGACACCCATTTAGTGTTATTAAATAGGTTATCCGCGCTTTAAGTGAGCTACCTGCTGATGTTCAACTGGAGAAGTTTTGACTGGGCAAAAGAGATATGATTCAGCCACAACTGGCAGATAATGAATTGTACCTTAGGATCTATCGATAGATTCGTTAACATCACCACATCCTTTGAATACCTGTATCTGTTATTTTTATGGCACCCTCTTTAAGTAGTCTTCCTACAGCTCTTTTAAAAGCTGCCTTACTTATGTTCAGTTCAGCTTTTATAGCTTCCGGAGAACTTTTGTCATTAAGAGCAATAGTTCCACCACTTATTTTAAACATGTCCATAATTTTTTGAGCATCACTCTCTATTTCGTTATAGGCCTCATTTCTAAGGCTCAATTCCAACTTTCCATCCTGCCTTACCTTTTTAATTCGTACATTAACACTATCGCCCTCTTTATAGTTTCCATATAGTTCCTTATTTGGAATCAATCCTTGATACTTGTTGTCTACAGCCACAAAAGCCCCTAACTCTTTGCTAATACTATAGACGGTTCCACTAACTCTGTCATTTTCCTTATAGGGTGATTCGCTGATTAACAGATTATATATATTCATAGTTGCACACAATCTGTTGCTGCTATCTATATACAATGCAACTAAATATGATTCACCTTTTTCAACATTCCCCACCTGTTCTCTGAAAGGTAAAAACAAGTCTTTCTCCAATCCCCAATCCAGAAAAGCCCCTATATTCGTAGTTTGTACAACTTGTAAAAGAGCCAGTTCACCAAGTGTAATCTTTGGTTTTTTTATTGTACATATCATTCTGTCTTCAGAATCCTTATAAACAAATACCTCTATCTCATCGCCAACTTGAACATCTTGCGGCACCTGATTTTGGGGTAATAAAATATCATCCTTGCTTTTATCAGTTTTGGTGTTCATATATAACCCAATCCGGGTGTTTCTAACTACTTGCAGTTTCTGGCTTTTCCCTAATTCAATCATTTTGTTCCATCCTTAATAATTGTCTTATTATTTTTTAGCCTTTGGCTTCTTTACTTTGATTTTTTTAGCTAACTTAGGAGCTCGAGTATCTTTCCATACTTTATTCTTCTTTTTCTTCAACTTGTCCGGATTTTTAAATGACATTCTTTTCACACCTTTCAATAGGATTCTACTATTTTCCACACTTAGGATACCCTGTTTTTGTTTACTGAAAACAGTTTTAGCAAATTACCAAACATATCAAGTATATAATCTTTCTTAGTATACACTGAAATTCTCTTTAATGTTAAAATTTTTGCAAAAAAAGAATGTGAATCTATCAGATTCACATTCTTTCATCACTACATATTTAAATTACCATTTCTGATTTTTCAGTTTTTCAAAAACATCCGTTATCAGTGAAATATCTTTCATTTCATGTTTTACAACTTCTCCGATTTGAATTGGCAGCACAAAATTGATATTTCCACAGTTAACCTTCTTATCATGCAATAGGAAATGAAACACTCTCTCCTGATCACAATCCTGTATATTATTCAATGCACCTATCCTATTTAGAATATTCCTTATTCTTAATGTTAATGAATCTTCACATAAACCAAGTTGTTCTGAAATATAACATGCTCCCATAATACCTAAAGCAACACACTCACCATGTTTATATCTGTAATCCATGGCACTCTCAATAGCGTGACCAAAGGTATGTCCAAAATTTAAAATTGCACGTTCACCTAAATCCTTCTCATCCCGTTCAATTACACTTTTCTTGATATCACAGTTCCACGCAATCAGTACTTCCATAATATCAGGTTCAAGATTTAAAATCCTATCAAGATTCTCTTCCATATAGCGGAATAACTCAACATCCTTAATTATTGCATGAACCAGTATTTCCACCGTTGCGTTCTTAACTTCTTCTTTTGGTAACGTTTTAAGTACTTTGTAATTTGAATATACAAGAGACGGCTGATAAAATGCTCCTATTATATTTTTTGTTTGGTTCAGATTTACAGCCGTTTTCCCGCCGATACTGCTGTCTACCTGTGCCAGCAAAGAGGTTGGAACATGAATTAACTCTATGCCTCTCATATAAGTGGCCGCTGCAAATCCTGCAAGATCACCAATAACTCCGCCTCCAAAACTCATAACCACATCTTGTCTGCACATTTTATGTTCAATAAAAAAATTATATAGTCTGTGTGACATATCTAAGGATTTGCTTTTTTCACCCGGCTCAACAGAATAAACAAGCACTTCTTTAAAATGTTTGTTTACAGCTTCCTTAAGCTCTGCAATGTGCAGCATTTCCACATTTTTGTCTGCGACAATTACACATTTATTCTTATTCTGAGCATACTTCGAGATTAGTGAAAAATCTTCTGTTATAACAATGGGATAAGAATGTTCTTTTAAATTAACTTTTAGTTCTTTCATAATAATATTAGCCCTGATTCTATAAATTTATGAATTAAAATTACGAACTACTTCTATGATATCATTTATCAGTCCTTCGTCTCCCAAAAGTATATTATGGCTCAGGCAGACAACCTCATCGCTAATACGCTGGGAATTAGCACAAGCTCCGTCCATTCTCCAGGCATCTGCAGGCAGTGTTTTAAATACAGGAAGCTTATGGATACATTCATAGGAGCGATTTACCGGGATTCCGGCATTCTTTAAATATTCTACTAATTCCGCTCTAGATGCTCCGCCAAAAGCATTTTTATCATAATAAAACATCACCATATAATGAGGATGAACAGTCATAGCTTCATCTGTTTCCTGCAAAACAATTCCGGGAATATTCTTTAAACCTTCTTCTAAATATTTATAATTCTTTTCTCTTAATTTGATTTGCTCAGACAGTCTTGAAAGCTGAACTCTCAATATTGCCCCTTGTACCTCCGACAACCTTGCATTGCCACCTATCAAAACATGCTGATAGGTTGTATCTCCCTCAGCTCTTCCACAATTGGCTTCAAGCAGTACATGTTCAAGTAGCTTTTCATCATTACTTAGTATGATACCACCCTCTCCGGCAGTAATCAGTTTTGCATTTTGAAAACTAAAGGTACTCATTGTACCAAAGGAACCTGCACTTTTTTCTTTTCTCATTGCGCCATGTGCATGGGCAGAATCCTCTATTACAAAAAGATTATACTTTTTTGCAACTTCATTAATTGCGTCCATATCCGCTATTTGCCCTGCCATATGTACCGGAATTACAGCCTTTGTTTTATTGGTTACTGCCTTTTCTATTTTTTCCGGGTCAATACAAAAAGTATCTTCTTTTACATCTACCAATACCGGGATGGCTCTTACTGCTAGGACTGCAGACACTGTAGAATAAAAGGTAAATTCCGGAACAATTACTTCATCACCTTCGCCAATTCCTAAAGATTTTAAGGCAATTTCCAAAGCAACCGTACCATTAGCAACTGTAAAACCGCCTTTACAGCCGTGGTATTGTGCAAATTCTTTTTCAAATAATTTTACCTGTGTTCCTGTATTACGCCACCAGCTACCCGATGATAAAACTTCCTTTACTGCTTCTTCTTCCATTTTATCTGCAAATGGCCACTTCGGTATATTCGATATTTTTTTACTTGCTTGCATAAATACCTCCAAATTGGTTAGTTAACTTATATTATTTATTAAATTCATTTTGTATTTTCTTTACAGCACCTACAATTTCCCTTAGATCCTCTTCATCTCCCTCTAGTGTACGGTGATGAAGCCATACCATGTTTTCTCCGGCTTTATTTGCATTAGTTAAATCATGTTCTTTGTTTTTGTCATAATTAACATTTCTTCCATTAAAATCGTTTTCAGCGAAGAATTTCGTATTTGATAAAACAGGGAAGCAAACACACGACGGGATTCCTTCAGCCTTCAGATATTCAACAAACTCTTCTCTGGGCAATCCGGAGAAAAATGATTTGTCATAGTAAAACATGTACATATAGTGGGTAAATATTGTAGCATCAGCCTCTCTACCCTGTGGCTTAATGCCTTCTACATCTGCAAATAGTTTGTCTAGCTCTGTTGCATTTTTTTCCCGCAACCTATTCAGATCATCAACACGTTCCATCTGCGCCAAAAGGAGTGCAGCCTGGAATTCGTTCATTCTATAATTTGCACCACGTATTACATGTTCATAAATTACGTCATTTTTTGGCCTTCCAACATCCTGAATCACGTATGCCTTTTCATAAATATCTTTATTATTTGTAACCATTGCCCCGCCTTCACCACAGGTCATCAATTTTCCGTTTTGAAAGCTGAATATACCAATATCGCCAAAGGAACCGAGTCTCTTATTTTTCCATTCTCCTCCATGGCCATGGGCAGCATCTTCAATTACTATAATGCCGTTTTTCTTTGCTATTTCACAAATCTGCTCCATATGACACCCATGTCCTGCCATGTGTACAGGAATTACAGCCTTCGTTCTAGGTGTAATTGCCTGTTCGAACTTTTCTGGAAGCATGCATAATGTATCGGGGTCTATATCAACCAATACAGGAGTTGCATTACAGTTAGTAACTGCCAAACCAGTTGAAATAAACGTCATTCCGGGTACGATAACTTCATCACCTTCACCAATTCCGAATACTGAAAGCGCCAGTTCAATTGCACTTGTGCCATTGGAAACTCCAAGACAATAAGAACAACCTTGAAATTCAGAAAATTTCTTTTCAAATTCTTTAACCTTACTTCCTGTCACCCTCCACCAGTTTTGGCTTTTTACTACTTCAGTAACAAGATTTATTTCACGTTCATCGTAAATGGGCCAGTTTGGAAATGGCTTTTGTTTAAATGGAGTTCCTCCATCTCTCGCAAGTACCTTCATTTTCAATTTTCCCTACTTTCTGATTAAATAAATAAAAATTCGTTATAATTCAACATTATATATGTTTTCTATCTGAAGCCACTATTTTCCTGCAAAGTGAACATAAAATTCCATATTTTATTCAAAATTGTTTTATTATAACTAGGTGTTTAAATATTGCAAAAATTTACTCCTTATCTCAATTTCGTTATCCAATAATGCATGTTTTATTAAATAGTAAAAAAATGGAACTATGAGTAGTTAATACATATAACACCCATAGTCCCATTTCTTATGAGAACTTACCTAAATAATTCTATATCAAAAACTATTTTGCCTTACTTCTTATTTCTTCAACAATCTTATCTACAAAATTCTCAACAGATAAAGTACCAAGGTCCCCGTCTTTTCTGGATCTGACAGATACACTATTACTCTCCATTTCTTTATCACCTATTATAAGCATATAGGGTACCTTTTCCATCTGAGCTTCTCTGATTTTGTAGCCAATCTTTTCATTTCTGTTATCTATTTCTACTCTTATATCATGTTGTTCCAGTAGCTTTTTAATGCCATATGCATAATCATGATGCTTGTCAACTATGGATAAAACTTTAACCTGTACCGGAGAAAGCCACACAGGGAATGCACCTGCAAAGTGTTCTGTCAATATTGCAATGAATCTTTCAATACTTCCAAAAACAACCCTATGAATCATTACCGGTCTATGTTTCTCACCATCAGCGCCTACATAAGTTAACTCAAATCTTTCCGGTAAATTCATATCCAACTGTATTGTTCCACATTGCCAAGTACGTCCTATGGAATCTTCAAGATGGAAATCAATCTTTGGACCGTAGAATGCTCCATCTCCTTCATTAATTTTGTAGTTTACGCCTTTAGCTTCTAATGCTTCCTTTAGTCCATTAGTAGATAAGTCCCACATTTCATCTGCACCAATTGAATTTTCAGGTCTGGTAGAAAGCTCTACACTGTACTTAAATCCAAACACTTTATAAAAATCATTAATAAGGTTAATTACTCCGATTATCTCGTCTTTTATTTGTTCCGGTGCCAAAAATAAATGTGCATCATCCTGAGTAAAGCATCTTACTCTCATTAAGCCATGAAGTGCTCCTGATAACTCATGTCTGTGCACAAGTCCGAGTTCACCCATTCTAACCGGAAGGTCCCTGTAAGAATGAGGTTTTCTTTTATATGCCAATATTCCGCCGGGACAATTCATTGGTTTAATTGCAAATTCCTGTTCATCTATTTCTACCGTGTACATATTCTCTCTGTAGGTATCCCAATGACCTGACCTAATCCAAAGTTCCTTATTGAGAATAACAGGAGTCTTTATTTCCTGATAACCTGCTTTTTTATGTTCTGAACGCCAGAAATCTTCCAACACATTACGAAGCACCATTCCTTTTGGCATAAAGAAGGGAAATCCGGGGCCTTCATCCATGATATCAAACAAATCCAACTCTTTTCCAAGCTTTCTATGGTCACGTCTTTTAGCTTCTTCCATTCTAAAGAGGTATTCAACTAATTGGCTCTTTTTGGGGTATGAGGTACCATAAATCCTTTGTAACATTTTATTTTTTTCGTTACCTCTCCAATATGCACCGGTAGCATTCATTAACTTGATTGCTTTGATTTTTCCTGTTGAAGCTAAATGGGGACCAGCACACAAGTCTACAAAGTCACCCTGCTTGTAAAATGATATTTCTGCATCCTCAGGAAGGTCTTGAATAAGCTCTACCTTGTACGGTTCACCATTTTTCTCCATAAATTCAATTGCCTCGTTCCTAGGAAGAGTAAACCTCTCTAGTTGCAAATCTTCTTTGATAATATTTTCCATTTCCTTTTCGATTTTAGCTAAATCCTCAGGTATAAAGTTCTTTTCTGTATCAAAGTCATAGTAAAAGCCGTTGTCAATTGAAGGACCTATTGCCAGTTTAATATTTGGAAACAGTCGTTTAACAGCCTGTGCCAAAACATGTGACGTAGTATGTCTATATGCTAACCTTCCTCCCTCATCGTCAAAAGTTAACACTTTTAGTGAACAATCATTATCCAGCTTATAGTTCAAATCTTTTACCTTGCCGTCAACTTCACCTGCTAATGCCACTCTGGCCAACCCTGAACTAATGCCTTCAACAACCTCTTTTATGGTAATACCTTCCTGGTATTCTTTAGAGTTGCCGTCCTTCAAAGTAATCTTAATCATAGAATACTACCTCCTTTTGCTTAACCGGCAAATAATTATTTAATAGATATGTTTTACTTTGGAAAATAAAAAAACCCCCGTCCTATATAAGGACGAGAGCCATTCTCGCGATTCCACCCTACTTGCTGCTCACTGTGCATTTGCACTGATTGTAACGTAATCAACGATATAGCTCAGAGCTGGTCTTCAGTAAAGCATAGGGTTTGAATACTTCCAGCTAATATATTCAATCTCTGATCCCTTGTTTTCTACTTACTCTTCTCATCAATGCTATTTGTCATATGCCAGACATTCTATAACGCCTTTTTCCTAATTATATTATCACAATTTTTGCATGTCAATACATCAATTTACATTTATTGTTAAAAGCAATTATGGTTATTTCTCTCTAAGTATTTTATCCATAGCTTTTCCCTTTGCCAATTCATCAATCAGCTTATCAAGATACCGAATTTCCTGCATGATGGGCTCCTTTATATCTTCTACCCTGACACCGCATACAACCCCTTTTATAAGAGTTCGGGACGGGTTTAGGAGGGGAGCATCTTTAAAGAATGTCTCAAAGTCTGTCTGTTTATTTAATTGCTCCTCAAATTCATCCTGAGTATATCCCGTCAACCAACGAATGATTTCATCAACTTCTGATTTAGTACGCCCTTTTTTCTCCGCCTTTGCTATATAGAGGGGATATACACTTGCTACGCTCATTGAATAGATTTTATTATTTGACATTGAGTTTCTCCTAGTATTAATGTTTGAAATCCTTTGCTTGCTTTATTATATACTTATCCACGTGTATTAAGTCAATGTTTATGAGTTTAGAATGGAACTATAATAAATATTATTTGGTACACAATTAAATCGGATTTTTATACAAGGCAATATTTGGCATGCATATTATGTCGAATATTGTAATATTCCGTATTAAGCATATTGATTATTTATACGATATAAAAATGGATACACTAATAGATACATATTTAGCAAGTACATGTAGTATTTGGTCATGCATAGCAGATTATAAAAGGTGTATGATAACACGATTGTGTCTATATTTGTAAATATATCAGACTGTATGTCTAGGAGGATTTTATGCAGAATACATATCAGGATACATATAATGTTAAAAGGGTTCACAAGGTAAGTCTTATTACAACATGCTTAATAATATTTGCCATGGTTATTGATGCAACCATAGCAGGGGGAATGCATGCCGGACTTACACTTGCTATGCGAGCCTCAGCATGTATTATTCTTGGCATTATAAACTACTATTTACGAACAAACGACTATATTAAAGGCTTGTTTTTTGGAATAGTGCCAGGTGTAAGTATGTGTTTGCTTTTATACTTATATGGATTTCAACTGAGTAGACACTATATAATTTTATGTACTGTCGGACTAATGGCTTTATACTTTAAAAAAGAGATTACGATCACACATGGAGTTATATTAAATGTATCGTTGCTTGTTGTTTTTTTAGCCAGACCCGATAGCATATCAGGTCCCGGCACTAATGTGGAAGACTTTCTTTTTCTAATAATAATACTTGATGCTACAATTGTTCTTTTATATTTTTTAAGTAAATGGGGAAGAGCTCTGGTTAATGAAGGCTTTCAAAAAGAAGTACATACTGGAGAACTATTGAATAAATTGCAGGATACTTTTACAAAAGTAGAATCTAGTACTCTTACTATCGATAATAGTATAGGCGAGTTGAATAGTAATGTAAGTTTTATAACTGAATCAAGTAAAAATATAACTGTTTCAATTCAGGAGATGGCTAAATCTATACAAGAAGAAGCTGCTAGCGTTTATGGTGTAAATGAAACAATGACGGATTCATTAAAAATGGTATATGAAACCCGGGATATATCTAAAGGTATATCAAATAAAGCTGATATAGTTAGTGAAAAGGTCAGTGATGGCTGGGATAGAATGCAACAAATAAATAATCAGATTAATATTATAAGCGATTCTATTACTACAGCTAATACTACTGTATTTGAGCTTCAATCGAGTATGGAGAAGGTAAACAACTTATTAGAAGGGATATCACATATTGCAGAACAAACAAACCTTTTAGCGCTTAATGCTGCTATTGAATCAGCTCGTGCAGGTGAGCACGGAAAAGGATTTGCTGTTGTTGCTGATGAGGTAAGAAAGCTGGCCGATCAAAGTACACACATAGTAAATGATATAACACAGGTAACAACAGCATTATCCAATAAGTCGAAAGAAGCATTTGAAAAGGTTAATCAAGGCAGTAATGCAGTAAAAGAAGGCAAAGAACTTATAGACAATATATCCACATACTTTAATGAAATTAAAGACGCTTTTGCTGATACAAACACAGAAATCTCCAAAGGATTAAGTAATATTGAAGTAGTTGCAGATAAGTTTTTAATTGTTCAGCATGATATGGAAAATATAGCAAGTATATCAGAACAAAATGCGGCATCTACTGAAGAAGTATTAGCTACGATTGAAAATGAAAATGTCCAAATAATCCAAATTGGTAATTCTTTATATGAAATACGAGAATTAAGTGAAGACCTTAAGAAAATGGTGAGTACTACGAATGCTTAACCATACCTAAACTCAAAACATTAATGCTGTTTATGCAAAAAGGCCGTTCCCTAGAATAGGAACGGCTTTTTGCTCATATATTCATATTAAAAACGAACCTAATCGTCACCCTATCTTACCCAAATGCCCCTGCCATTAGTACCGGCAAAGATATTAGAATCGCTTATGCAAAAAGAATATACATCAATATTTTCCAATCCTGAATTCTCTGCTCTCCACTTTTTCCCATTGTTTTTAGAAACAAAAACCTCGCCACCATAAGTTCCGGCAAAGACTTTTTTACCACTTGCAGCCAGGCAATCAATTTTGGGGTTTGTCACGCCTGAATTAACCGAGTGCCAGCTTGTACCGTTGTCGGTAGAAAGAAAAACACCATCTTCCGGAGTTCCGGCGTAGATATTTGTGCCGCTTGTAGCAAGGGTAAATATTTGAGTGTTTGTCAAACCTGAATTGACCTCTTTCCAGCTTGCTCCGTTGTCGTCGGAAAGAAAAACACCATTACCAAAAGTTCCAACAAAGACATTTGTACCACTTACAGCAATAGACCCAACATTAGGGTTTGGAAGACCCGAATTAACCGGATTCCAGCTTGTACCGTTGTCGGTAGAAAGAAAAACTCCACCACCCAAAGTTCCGGCAAAGATATTGTTACCACTGACGGCTAGAGAGTAGACATATTTGTTTGTCAAACCAGAATTGACTTCTTTCCAGCTTGTACCATTGTTAGTTGAGAGAAAAACTCCACCACCGTTAGTTCCGGCAAAGATATTGCTACCACTGACGGCTAGAGAGAAAACATAAGGGTTAGTCAAACCGGAATTAATTTCTGTCCATTTTTTCCCATTATTGTCAGAGAAAAATACACCTGCTCCATTAGTTCCGGCAAATATGGACGTATCTTTCATGGTAATAGAACCGACATGGGTATTAGTCAAACCTGAATTAACTCCTTTCCAACTTCCACCATTATTATTAGAAAGAAATACTCCCCCACCATTGGTTCCAGCAAAGATATTCTTACCATCGGCCGCAAGTGAGAATACATATTTATTTGTCAAACCAGAGTTAACTGCATTCCAGCTTGTTCCGTTGTCAGTAGAAAGAAAAATACCATCTTCTGTACCGGCAAAGATATTATTACCACTGCAAACAAGAGAGTATATATGGTTGTTTGCTAAACCAGAGTTAACCGCATTCCAACTTTGACCATTATTGGTGGAAGCAAAAACGCCTCCGCCATAAGTTCCGGCAAATATTGTTGTTCCACTAACGGTGATGTAATTAATTTGTTTGGTTGTCAAACCTGAATTAATCGGACTCCAACTTTCACCGTTATTGGTGGAAAGAAAAATTCCCCCATCCTCAGTTCCCGCAAAGATATTATTACCACTTATAGCCAATGAATTGACACTAATGAATGATAAACCTGAATTGACTGCTTTCCAGTTTGTACCGTTATCTGTGGAAAGAAAAATACCACTGCTGGTTCCTGCAAAAATATTTGTACCACTGGTAGCAAGTGAAAGGACAACAGTATTTTTTAAGTCTGAATTGTTCAAATTCCAACTTACGCCATTATTGTTGGAGATATAAACTCCACCGTTGGTTCCTGCAATGATATTTGTGCCGCTAATAGCCAATGAATATACATTTTTACTTGTTAATCCAGAATTAACATCGTTCCAGCTTGTGCCATTGTTGGTTGAGTGAAAAACACCATTTCCTTCGGTCCCGACAAAAATATCCTTACCCTCGATTGCAAAGCAATGGATGTAACCACCGTATGGTCCGTTGGTTTGTACCCATGGTTCTGATGATGCCTTTTGGGGGATAAATAATATTATGGACACAATCAATAACAGAGCCATGAGTGCTAGAAAAGATTTAAGTAAGGTTCGGTTAACCTTCTTCATGTTTTTCTCCTCCTTATATAATCAGCTATTTTGTAAGATACGTGCGTATATACTATTCAATACCTTTTTTATTTATCATTTATGTATAAAATCTAATAAATAATAGCAAAATTTGTTATTAGTTACAAGTTTTTTTGGATAAATAAAAGAACCGCTACAAAAATCATTGCTTAAACAAAAAATATGAAAACCATTATCTCAACTGCTCACTAGGATCTTGAAGTTAAAATAGACATAGTCAATACAAAAGCCGCCTGTAAAGACAGGCGACTTTTGAGACTATTCCGGTTTTTAATATTGTGCGAAACCAAGTCCACGGTTTTTCAGATTCTGAACTATAGTAGGAATAGCTGCATTAGTTGTTGCGTATGCATCATGCATCAATGCATTACCATTAGCATTCAAGTTGTTACAAGCGCTAACGATAGATTGTGTGCTAGCTCCGTTCCAGTCCTGAGTATCAACGTTAGGTGATACTACTGTCAAACCGAGTGCTGAACAAGCCTGTTGAATTGTGGAGTTGCTCTCAAGATAAGGCAATCTAATCTTTGTAGGAGCAGGTTTTCCAGCGTTCACAATAGCTTGATTACATTGTTGTAAGTCATTATAAACCTGTTGGTAGCTCCAGCTGGTCATATGAGAGTGAGTCCAGCTATGATTTTGCAGACTGAATCCTGAATTTTTATAAGCATCCCAACCAGTTGAGTTACTGCTGATTTTGTTTCCCCATACGAATAGAGTAGCTTTGCTTGCTCCTGCACTTTTCAATGCATTTATAAGAGTAGCTGAGTTGCTGTTATTTGGGCCATCATCAAAGCAAAGATAAACATTACCGTTAGTTCCGCCAGTATCTCCACCTGTATTTCCACCGGTATTTCCACCTGTTGAACCTGAAGTTCCAACTGTTAAAGTACCAATGTTGGCTGTACCACTAGTACATATGATATACAGATTGTGACTTCCGCTTACACTACTAAGTGTACAACTTTGGTTTGCATAAGTATCCCAACCGCCAGTTGAAGTGAAATTCAGTGTACCAATCTGTGTTCCGTAGTAACTGTCAGTAACTACTTTGTAGCTACCGCCTTGTGCAGATGCAAGATTGAAATTTAAGTAAGTTGCGCCTGAAAGATTAACGTTATCGAATTCTATCCAATCGCCTACATTCCAACCACCTACAGCACCTGTCCATGAGTTCAGGCTGCTGCTGCGATTGTTGCACTGCCATGAATTGAGATTAATACCGCCAGTAGTTCCACCAGTATTTCCACCGGTATTTCCACCTGTATCTCCACCAGTGTTTCCGCCTGTGCTAGTACCTTCGCTTACTGTTATGCTAGAACTTCCGCTGCTCTGGTAGCCTTCAGTTTCAACTATCTGGTAATCGTGACTACCCATTGTCCAGCCTTTGCTCTTCCAAGCATTAAAGTGGTTTGCAGTAGTTACACTTCCGCTAGATCTCTTTGAAGTACGTACACTCCAGTATTGGTAGAAAGTTGCAGTACCAACAATTGAAGGTTGGTTAACTCTTTGTGTACGATATAAGTTATATGTGCCTCCATCAGAATTAATAGTTCCAACAGATGTTCCTCCTGGAGGAGTCCAAGAACCATAGTTTTCAACTATGTAGTATTCAACAAGAGGATTCTGTGTCCATCCATAAATAGCTAAATACCCATTGTTACCGCCATTAAAAGAACCTGAGAAGTTAATTACCCTGTCTGCTCCTGTTCTCCATCCTTTACCTGCAGTAAAATTACCGCAATTGCTCCAACTGGTACTGTAGCTGCCGCCACCATTTAAAGTCATGGAAGCATAACCACCGCCATCTGTCCAGAATGAATAGTAGTAACCACCATCAGTGCCGGTTGTATTTGAGGTGATGGTTTGTCCTGCAAAAGCTGTAGTTGGGATTAATAGTGATGCTACCATCACTGCAGCAATTGCAAGGCTTTTGAACTTGCCTTTTACTTTGTTTAACATTTTTACCTCTCCTTTAAATTATTTATTAACAAAAGCAGACACTCTAATAATAAATATCTGCATTGTTTCGAATATATTATGTTCCCCGCCATTAACAAGCTTGTAAAATTTTGTACTAATCTAGTAAAATATTGTATTTTTATTATATTTTACTTTGTTAATATATACAATATATTTCAATAATTTCACAGAACATTTGTATATTTTTACTAATTGTGTTTAATTTTTTTGTAATATTTTGCACTTGCTTTGTAAAATATTGTATTTTATGAATATCCATGGATTTTTTTGCTGAATTATTTTTATAATAAATTTGTCAGATGTGACTATTGATTTATATTAAACTACGATTCTACTGATAGGTATACAATTCCTGTCCGGGACGCCAAATTTTTAAGATGCCAGTATCCGAAATGGTGCTGGTATTTTTATACTATGATAAAGGGCTTTGAAAGTATAGAAGACATAGCCAATACAAAAGCCGCCCGTTAAACAGGCGACTTTTGAGGCTATTTAAATTGTTAATATTGCGTGAAACCAAGGCCTTTTCAGCCTCTGAATTATAGCCTTAACCTAGTGTCAAAGTACCAACGTTAGCTGTACCACTAGTACATATGATATATACAGTGTGACTTCCGCTTACATTACTTATGCTACAACTTTGGTTTGTATAAGTATTCCAACCGCCAGTCGAGTTGAAATTCAGCGTACCAACCTGTGTTCCGTAGTAATTGTCAATAACTACTTTGTAGCTACCGCTTTGCGCAGATGCAAGATTGAAGTTCAAGTAAGTTTTACCTGTAAAATCAACGTTGTTGAATTGAATCCAATCTCCTACGTTCCAACCACCTACAGCACCTGTCCATACGTTTAGATTGCTACTGCGATTGTTGCACTGCCATGAATTGAGATTAATACTGCCGGTATTTCCACCAGTATTTCCACCTGTGTTTCCACCTGTATCTCCGCCTGTGTTTCCGCCTGTATCTCCGCCAGTACTACTGCCTTCACTTACTGTTATGTTGGAACTTCCGCTGCTCTGGTAACCTTCAGTTTCAACTATCTGGTAATCGTGACTACCCATGTTCCATCCTTTGCTCTTCCAAGCATTGAAGTGGTTTGCAGTAGTTACGCTTCCGCTAGATCTCTTTGAAGTACGTACACTCCAGTATTGGTAGAAAGTTGCAGTACCAATAATTGAAGGTTGGTTAACTCTTTGTGTACGATATAAGTTGTATGTGCCTCCATCTGAGTTAACAGTTCCAACAGATTGTGCTCCTGGTGGAGTCCAAGAACCATAGTTTTCAACTATGTAGTATTCAACAAGAGGATTCTGTGTCCATCCATAAATAGCTAAATACCCATTGTTACCGCCATTAAAACTACCTGAGAAGTTAATTACCCTGTCTGCTCCTGTTCTCCATCCTTTACCTGCAGTAAAATTACCGCAATTGCTCCAACTGGTGCTGTAGCTACCACCCCCGTTTAAAGTCATGGATGCATAACCACCGCCATCTGTCCAAAATGAGTAGTAGAAGTTACCATCATATCCCGTTGAATTCGATGTGATGGTTTGTCCCGCAAAAGCTGAAGATGGGATTAGTAGTGATGCTATCGCCACTGCAGTTATTGCGAGTTTTTTGAACTTGCCTTTTGCTTTGTTTAACATTTTTTACCTCTCCTTTAAATTATTTATTAACAAAGCAGACACTTTAATAAATATCTGCATTGTTTCAAATATATTATGTTCCTCACCATTAACATATTTGTAAAATCTTGTACTAATGTAGTAAAATATTGTATTTTTATTATATTTTACTTTGTAAAAATATACAATATATTTCTATAATTTACCTAATGTTTGTGCATATTTACTAGATGTGTTTAACTTTTTTGTAATAATTTGTACTTGTTTTGTAAATATTTGTACCTTCTGCATATGGTTGTAAAATATTGTACTTCATCAACCATAAAAAAAACCGCCAATCAGAAGATATTTTCCTCTGAATGACGGCCTTAATATTTAAGGTTTTACTGTAAAGTATATTTCATTAGAAGTTTTGTTCCCTATCGTCGCCTGTTGTTTCCAATCTCCAACAAGACTGCTGTCAAAAGTTCCTGACTTAGATAACTTTCCTTCAGCATCTGCGTTACCGATACATGAAGTAGAATGTTTTACATAACTATTTCCGGATTTAATCCACGAGGTTACATATACTGGTGTATTAGGATATGCCGGAGTTGTTGTAAATGTATATGTCCAGCTATCCGTTGCAAGATAGCTGAATTTGTTTAGTGACAATGTTGGTATTGGCTCTATAACATAATTTGAACTTCCAATTTTAGGATTATAATTAGAACCATCAACTGCATAGACTTCAACAAGGTGTGAGCCTATTGAATAGCCACTCCAATTCACTTGACAACAAAAACCGTGATTTCCGTCCAAGTATAAAGTCTACATTTTTAACTCCCGATAAGTTATCAGTTACATTATTTGCATATACGTTGTATGTATCACCGAATTCCGGCCCTCCGTTGGTACTGTTGGTAACTGAACTTGCTTTGGGAGCTGTAGTGTCTGATGGTACTGTTGGTGGATCTGTAGTGACCGGGGGAGTAGCATTAAGGTTTACAATTGTGTAGGTTTTAACCCCTGCAAATGTCGAAGTACTTGAAATCCAAATTTTTTCATTTTCTTATTCCCCCTTAAATTGTGTAAAAACCAAAACAATAAAATTGGTTTTTTCCATTTAATTGCATTTTAATACTGAATATACCATCGTTTCCATTAATTTTTAACGCAGAGTTTTAATGCTCCTCAAAGAATATCTACCAATTTGTTGTAAATTAGAATCACCGTGTTGAAATTTATACCTATTAATAAACCAATAGACCGAAAGCTGCCACCATCTGTCTATTGGTTTTGTATTGTTTTTTCACTGTATAGATCATGCTATTGTGTGCCTTTTCCCACAAATTAAAACTATCTTCCTAAGTCAATAATATTTTGAATTAGCGGCTTACACTTTCCGCATTCCTCGCCCGTTACTTCATCTACGCCGGTACCTGCTCCTGTCATCTCACCAACCTTCTCCACCGTATCAGCACCTGCTTTAACTGCATTTACTACGGTTTCCAAGGAAACTTTCTTGCATCCACAAACGGAAGTAAGAATATTACCTAATTCAGCTTTGCATCCTTCACATTCGGTACAAACTCCTGTACTCTCCGCTATTTCTTCTACTGTTCTTGCTCCTGATATCATAGCCTTTCTGATTGCAATGTAATCTACATTATTTTTAGAACAGATTATTCTATTTCCTGCCATGTTTAATTTCTCCTTATTTTTTATCAATTTTCGTACGTAATTATGTTATATTCATAGTTAACAAGCCGATTCTGGAATTGCTATTTTTCGAATTTTAATTTGGAAACTCGACAATAATAATTATTCTCACTTCACTTTGCCTACATTCAGGCCAAAATTCTCCACAAGTTTTAACAAAAACAAAAAGAACGTATGTTTCAGTATGTATATTAATATTATAATTCTACATGAGGATTGCTTTCGTACGCCGAGCCCATTAAGCACATCTGATCAAGAACCTCTGCATACAAATCAAACAAAGCTTTTAACCTGTCAATATCTTTAATCACACCCACCACACTAAAGTATAACTCATCAACTCCCTCAGGAAAGCTCTTAGCAAACCATCCTTCGTCATCTTTTATCTCAAGGCGGATATCAGGTTGGAACTCGATCAGTTGTCTGATTTTACTGTTTGCAAACAGTATACGGAGCTTATGCTCATCATTGCCTTTTATAATAAAGTCTTCGTCAAATTCTGGAAATCCCACCTCAACATCCTGTCCACCGAGAAATTTTCCAATCTCACTAAAGATACCTTTTCTGTAAATCTTAAATCTGAATCCGTCCTTATTTACATAAGGTGCCCTCATTCTTGTATAAGTAGTACTGGATTTTCCTGTTGAGACAGTATAAGTATCTAAAGTTAAAGTCCAATCTTTCACATGAGCAACAACTTTATCCCCTGAGAAAAAACCGCCCTCTATGAATTCACTGCCGATTTGATCACTTAATGATTTCCAGATTTCTTTTTTACTAGGCCCAAATATCTCTCTTAAAATACCCATTTAACCCTCTCCCTATGTAATGTCACTTGTTAATATTTTACACTGCAACAGTCTTCATGTAAATTGAATTGTGTTAGGGGAACGGTAAAGCATTTACTTATAGTTAAACTTTTCCTTGATATACTCCAGTACAAATGTTTCTCTTGGCGTCCAGCGCGGAAAGTTATTTGAATCTATCAACATCTGATTTGTCGAAATAGCTTTATCTATATCTACCCATATAGGTGTAAAACCAAAATCTTTCTCATATTGGTCTAGCGACTGTTCCCCAAAGTTGGGATCAACCTCACATATGTAATAGAATGAAACCATTTTGAAAACATCATAATTTTCTTCAATAGGAATATCAAACTCAATTACTTTCCCAAGTTCGTCATTAATTGATAGTACTTTTGCCCCACATTCTTCTCTTATTTCTCGGACAATTGCGGTTTCATGGGTTTCACCTATATCAACGCCACCACCGGGGAATTTATAATCTCCATACTTTGTTGAGTACACCATTAGTAAAGCTCTGTTTCTAAATATTACTCCTCTGACAGCTTCTCTATAAATTGTTTTCCCATCAAAGTTAATTCCTTGCTTCCGGATAATTTCCTTTAGTAACTTCATTCAACCACCTCGAAATATTATTAACCATAGAACTATCCCACTATTACTTCAAATCATTCTATCGACGTTATTTATTATAAGAAAATAGACATGAATAC
>JAEYNY010000198.1 GCA_023412275.1 Bacillota bacterium | reverse complement strand
TTCTTCGCCAAATTTTATTTCCTTTGCCATTTCTCTTACCTCCCGTTATAATTATTCAACAATTGCGAGGATATCGCTCTGCTTCAATATTGTATATTCCTGACCGTCAAATTTTACTTCTGTTCCGGAATATTTGCTGGTAAGTACTCTGTCTCCAACTTTAACTTCCATTTTAACTTCTTTGCCGTCTACAACTGTTCCAGGCCCTACTGCAACTACTTCTGCTACCTGTGGCTTTTCCTTTGCACTTCCAGGTAATACGATTCCACTTTTAGTAGTTTCTTCGCTCTCAAGCATTTTAATAACTACTCTATCGCCTAATGGTTTTATCTTCATTGTTTTACCTCCTTGAATATTTAATGCTTGTAAACTGTTAGCACTCACTGTCATCGAGTGCTAATCACATTTATAATATTATATATTGAATAAAATATTATCAAACGCTTTATAATCATAAATCTAGCAATATTTTGCCATTTAATCCAACCATGGATTTATTGCTAATTATTTCTTCCATTTACTCTGATTTTTTCAAAATATCAAATCTAATTCTTATATTTAATTTTTTTGAGTAATTTATTAAACAGAATAGTAGGAATTCCATACTTTTGTAATAATTCCTCTTTTTCTATTTCAACAAAGTTCTCTTTGCAGTAGATATATTCAATTACAGCAGAGAGGGCAAATATGTCTTTTTCATTATCTGTCAGAAGTTCACCTGTATAATATATTATGTTATACAATATTTGTATTATTTCCTTTTCGTATTCAGGAACATACATTATTTCCTTATGAAGTACAACACACTCAACTACGGAATTATAATTTTTGGGAATCTTCCTAAGAGTTCTTTGCCTTGGTCTAGAGGCATTTTCAAATATTTTTATATACCTGAACGGACTATACATGTAATCTTCAGGTTCCTCAATTATTCTGAATATTTCCTTATATTCTTCCAAAACAGATACTTCAGAGTTATCTTCATTTATAAATTCACTGACCTTTTTAATCCAATCTGAGAAGTCTAAATCCAATGTTTTAATTGACTGCAGATTTTTAATAATCTGATTTGCCTTACCGTAATTTTTTTTTGATATATATCCTATAAGCAGCAGAGAACATATGAATAAATCGCTATACTCAACAATATATGTTTCCAACAAGTGAATCAATTCATCTATTTTATTAAATATTATTAATGTAGTTGCAATACACAAAAGGTCCTTCCTGTTGTATATACTTCTAAACGGAAGGATCTTTAATAATTTTTCTACCCGGGAATATTTCCTGGCGTGGTATAAGTTATATATTTTAAGGCTGTTAGCCCAAATGTCTTCACTATATATATTTATAACTGTGGCAATAAAATTTGATGCACGTCTATAATTCTGCTGTTCCATAAGTATAAGTACCAGCAGATTACGTGCATCGGTGTTCATAGGGTTAAATGCTATTGCTTTATATAGTTCACTTACAGCCTCGTAAGTTTTGTTATTTAAAAGGATTTTGCCAGCCTTTTTTAAGCTACTTTGAGACAACCTTAAAAATCTGTTCTCTCCGGAAATGTCATTATACAGTTTCAAATAAAATATCATTTCTGAAACTTCTTCGCTGAATTCGCCATCACTGTCAAAATAGATATACTTTTCAAAGTATTCGGCAGCTTTTTTCATATCGCCAAGCTCAAAGCTATTACAGCCCATACCGAAATAGCAATCATGCATTGTAGGGTCATAGTGTAAAAGTATATCCATGAATATCCTGTTGGCTTCTCTTGGCCTTTGCATTTCAGAAAGGAAGCATGCTATGTTAAATTTATACTCCATATTCTCAGGACTTAGCTCAGCAGCCTTAACCAGATGTTTGTATGCTTCGTTTAAATTCCTTTTGTTGGCGCAACGCAGTCCCTTATAGAAATAAAATTCCGGATTGTTCCGATATTCATCGATGCTTAATAAATTATTTTTCACTTATCTTCTTCCTTTTAATTCTCCGTATATGTCTTCAAGAGTGAGGCCTCTTTCTACAAGCAATACCATAAGATGGTACATTAAATCAGATACTTCGTATCTTATTTCTTCTTTAGATTTGTTTTTTGCCGCAATGATAACCTCGGCAGCCTCTTCTCCTACTTTTTTCAAAATCTTATCTAAACCTTTTGTAAACAGGTAATTAGTATACGAACCTTCTTTTGGATTAACAGTTCTGTCTACTATTACGTTGTAAACTTCATGAAGAATTGCTGCTGTTGGCTTTTCTTCTTCGTTTTCTTTCCATTCTCCGTCAACCATTGTTCTGAAAAAGCATGTCTTGTTTCCTGTATGGCAAGCAGCATCAATCTGTTCTGCCTCTATTAAAATTGTGTCTCCGTCACAGTCCAGCTTTATTGACTTAACAAGCTGAAAATGGCCTGATGTTTCACCTTTGAGCCAAAGCTTGCTACGGCTGCGGCTGTAATAATGAACCTTTCCCGTTTCTATTGTCTTGTCAAAGGCTTCCTCATTCATATAGGCAACCATCAGAACTTCTTTTGTTTTAGTGTCCTGAGTAACTACTGGAACAAGACCTTTCTCATCAAATTTAACCGAACCTTTTAAGTTATTCATTATTGAACGCCTCCATACACTCATTTATTTATCATAATCAAATTTTTTTTGTTTGTACAGCTTTTAACTGTTTTTATTTTTTAAAGTCTGGTTTCAATACCATTATTTTTTAAGTAACCTTTTAAATCACGGATTTCCATCTCTCTAAAATGGAATAGTGACGCTGCCAATACTGCATCTGCTTTTCCATCCAAAAGAGCATCCTTGAAATGCTCCATTTTTCCTGCTCCGCCGGATGCTATTACCGGAATTTTTACATTTTCGGATATTGTCCTAGTTAGCTCTATATCATATCCGTCTTTTGTTCCGTCCTTGTCCATGCTTGTTAACAGTATTTCACCGGCTCCAAGTTTCTCTGCTTCTATAGCCCATTCAACAGCATCTTTACCCGTGTTTACTCTTCCGCCGTTGAGATATGTATCCCATCCCGATCCATCAGCACGCTTTTTGGCGTCTATTGCTAATACAACACACTGGCTTCCGAATTTCCACGCTGCTTCTGATATCAGCTCAGGTCTTTTGAGTGCAGCAGAATTTACTCCCACTTTATCCGCTCCAGCTTTCAGTATCTGGCGGAAATCCTCTGCAGTCCTGATTCCTCCGCCTACAGTGAAGGGAATAAATACTTGCTCTGCTACCCTGCTGACAACATCAAGCATTATAGACCTTGCATCTGAAGAAGCAGTAATATCCAGAAAAGTAAGCTCATCAGCACCGGCTTTGTCATAAAATGCAGCCGCTTCCACCGGGTCTCCGGCATCTATTATATTTACAAACTGTACGCCTTTAACAACTCTCCCCGCATGTACATCAAGACAGGGAATTATTCTTTTGGTCAGCATAATTTGCTCCCTTTCTTTTGGTTATATGGCTTCTATCGCTTCTTTTAAATTTACATTCCCGGTATAAAGGGCTTTCCCTACAATTACACCGCTGACTCCCGTCTGCTTTAAGTCAACTATGTCTGTAAGTTTGCTTACTCCGCCGGATGCTATTACGTTCAATGCAACATTGTCCGCCATTTCCTTCATAGCCTGAAGATTCGGGCCTTTGAGCATGCCGTCTCTTGAAATGTCAGTGTATATAATCGTTTTTGTACCAAGGGACTCAATTTCCTTTGCAAACTCAACGGCTGTAAAATCACTTGTTTTCTCCCAACCGTGGATGGCAACCTTCCCATCCTTTGCATCTATTCCTACAGCTATTTTATCTTTATATTCTTTTAAAGCCGCTACCAGCATTTCACGGTTATTTACTGCCGATGTACCCAGTATAACTCTGCTCAAACCTCCGGATAGGTAAGTCTCAATGGTTTCAAGATTTCTTATTCCTCCGCCTATCTGAACCGGGATTTTCAAAGTTTTTGCTATCAGGGTTATAATCTCAGCATTTTCCGATTTCCCTGATCTTGCGCCATCCAGATCAACCACATGTAAGTATCCTGCTCCGAGGCTCTCCCATTTTTTTGCCATATCCACAGGGCTGTCCCCAAAGACAGTTACATCACTGTAGCTGCCTTGCTGCAGCCTTACACACTTTCCGTCTATTATGTCAATTGCGGGATAAATAATCATAGTAAATTGTCAGCCTCCTTGGTGCTAAGCTCAGCAAAATTCTTTAGTATTCCAAGTCCTACATCTCCGCTCTTCTCAGGGTGGAACTGTGTTCCCATAATATTTCCCTTGCAAACAGCAGCATCAAACCCGATTCCGTATTTGCATACCGCTGCAACATCTGAGGTATTTTCAGCAGTTACATAGTATGAGTGCACAAAATATACATAGCTATTTTGTCGTACTCCACTAAAAATACTCTTTTCCTGCTTGATTTCGAGACTGTTCCATCCCATATGGGGAACTTTTAGTCCCATGTCCAGGGGAAACTGGTTTACCGAACCTTTTAACAGGCCCAAGCCTCCCACTTTTTCCCCGCCTTCAGTGCTGTAATCAAAAAGCAGCTGCATTCCAAGGCAAATTCCCAACAAGGGTGTTCCCTTTTGCACAACCTGCTTTATGACTGATATCATTCCAGTCTTATCAAGGCTGTCCATAGCATCAGCAAATGCACCCACACCTGGCAGGACAACCTTGTCAGCTGCAAGTATTTCTTCATGGTCAGAAGTTATTTTCGAATCATATCCTATAAAACTGAATGCCTTGTTAACACTGGCCAGGTTACCCACGCCATAGTCTATAATAGCTATCATAGCTGATCTCCCTGAAACTTTTTCCCGGTGATTCTTTCGTATGCTTCTATATATTTCTCCTCTGTCTTTCTGATTACTTCTTTTGGAAGCTCAGGTGCAGGAGGTTGTTTGTCCCATGTAATACTTTCAAGGTATTCCCTTAAATATTGCTTGTCAAAGCTCTTCTGTGCTCTTCCCGGTTGGTATTCATCCATTGCCCAGAATCTTGAGGAATCAGGTGTGAACATTTCGTCACCTACAACCAGTTCTCCGTCCAACATTCCGAATTCAAATTTTGTATCTGCTAATATAAGTCCCTTACTTTCAGCGTGTTTGCTTGCTTTCTCATAGAGCTTCAAGCTTGCATCTTTTAGCTTTTGGGCCATTTCTGTTCCTATCTTTTCACAAAGTACTTCAAAAGACACATTTATATCATGACCTTCTGATTCCTTGGTAGATGGTGTAAATATTGGTTCAGGCAGTTTGTCAGCCTGCTTTAATCCTGCAGGTAGTTTTATACCGCACACAGTTCCTGTCTTTTGATATTCTTTGAGTCCTGATCCTTCCAAATATCCTCTTACAATACATTCAGCAGGAAGCATCTGTACTTTTCTTACTAACATTGAACGACCCTGCAATTCATCCTTGAAAGCTGATAATTCTTTTGGATATTTATTGACATCGGTTGTTATTACATGGTTTCCGATAACATCCTTTGTAAAGTCAAACCAAAATGCGGATATACTGTTCAGAACTGTTCCCTTGTTAGGTATTAATTCATCAAATACAACATCAAAGGCTGATATTCTGTCTGTTACTACTATAAGGAGCTGATCTCCCAAATCGTATACGTTTCTTACCTTTCCTTTTACAAATAACGGTAACTTGATGAAATCTGTATTGTTTATTAACATTTTTACTACCTCCTGTATATATTAACTTTTTAAATTACAACGTACCTTTTGTTGACATGACACCTTCAATTCTGGTGTCCAATCTTGTTGCATCGTCAATAGCTCTACCAAATGCCTTGAACATTGCTTCTATTATGTGGTGGCAGTTTGAACCGTGAAGAACTTTGATATGAAGGGTAATTCCAGCATTAAACGCAACTGCCCTGAAGAATTCCTCTACCATTTGAGTATCCATTTGCCCTACCATGGGCTGTGAGAAATTAGCATCGAATACCAGATACGGTCTGTCGCTCAAATCAAGAGATACAAGCACAAGGGCCTCATCCATTGGAACATAGGCAGTACCATACCTTCTTATGGATTTCTTGTCTCCAAGTGCTTGCCTGATTGCAAGTCCCATGGCTATACCAGTATCCTCGATTGTATGATGGGAATCCACATGTAAATCACCTTTTACGTCAAAACAGGCATCCATAAGTCCATGCTTTGTAAATAATACAAGCATATGGTCAAAGAAGCCTATGCCGGTGTTCGCCTGACAGTCACCTTTGCCGTCCAGATTTATTTTTACATTGATTTGAGTTTCTTTTGTGTTTCGTGTGACTAAACCCTCTCTCATATGTGTTCCTCCGTTCAATTTAAAACCCGAACCTTTTTTATGTTTTTTGTTGTAATGTTCGTTATTTATTATAGCAGATAGTACATAGTTCATCAAGCAGTACGGAATTTTGTTCATGTGTTCCTACGGTTATTCTCATGCAATCAGATAAAAGGGGCGATGAACCAAAGGCTCTGATAAAAATGCCTCTTTCGCATAATTTAGTATAAACGTCCTTAGAGTTCTGAATTTTAACTAATATAAAGTTTGCTGCTGAGCCGTAGACTTTTATTCCGTCTATCTCAGCAAGTTTAGAGGAAACACGTTCCCTCTCTTCTACGAGATATTTTATGTTATTTTTTATTTCATCTATATTAGATAAAACCAGTATGGCTGCATACTGTGACAATGAGCTGATATTATAAGGAGGTCTTGCCAGGTTTACAGCCTTCGTAAGTTTTTCTGAAGCTATGGAATACCCACACCTTATGCCCGCTAATCCGAAAGCCTTTGAAAACGTACGTAGTATAAGCAAATTCTCATATTCTTTTATATATGGAATTACCGTTGTATCAGAAAAGTCTGCATATGCCTCATCTACTACAACTATTGATTTAGTACACGCTTTCAGTACTTTCAATATCTCTTCCTGTGGCATCAGATTGCCCGTTGGATTATTTGGACTGCATATATAAACTATTTTTGGCTTTTCATTTTCATAGGCCTGAATTATTTTATCAGCCGAATAGGAGAAATTATTATTTTGATCCAGAATATAGTCTACGGCCTTGCCTCCCGCTATTATACATGAGTCCTTATACATACCGAAGGAGGGAGCAGGATAGAGAACTTTGTCGCCTTTATCCAGAAATACATTTGCTATAACCTGTATAAGCTGATCAGAGCCTGTTCCCACTATGATGTTTTCTTTATCTACGCTCCAGTATTCACCTAAGGCTTCCCTTAATTGAATAGAATCCGTGTCAGGATACATGTTCAGTTGTGGATCTTCCAGTATATATTCCGCGAGTTTTTTACGGACTGCTGACGGTAGATTGAAAGGGCTCTCGTTGGCATCCAGTTTTATTTTATAGGGCTGCTGATTTGCATTATAGGGTATAAATGAACGTATTTCCGTTCTGATTAATTCTTCTATCATAGTAACCTTCCTTTCAGTAATACAACGAATTTCAGTTTATTTATTGAATCTAACCTTTATGGCATTTGCATGTGCATCCAATAATTCTGCTTCCGCAAACCTTACAATATCTTTGCTTGTTGTTTCAAGTGATTGTTTATTATAATAAATAAGGCTTGATTTTTTAATAAACTGGTCAACATTCACCGGTGATGAAAACCTTGCAGTTCCGCTAGTTGGAAGAACATGACTTGGGCCTGCCATGTAGTCTCCCAAGGGTTCAGGTGAATAGTTTCCAACGAATATTGCCCCCGCATTTTTTATCATTCCCAGTACACTCATTGGCTCTTTAATACATAACTCTAAGTGCTCAGGTGCAATGTTGTTTGATACCTCTATTGCCTCTTCTATGTTATCAACCAATATTCCAAATCCATAGTTTTTTAATGATTTCTCGATTATTTCGTTTCTTTTTAAACTTAAAAGTTGCTTTTCTATCTCAGTTTTTACGCTGTCCAAAAGACTTACATCATCTGTAACCAGCACCGAGGATGCCAATATGTCATGCTCCGCCTGTGAAAGTAGATCAGCAGCTACATACTCGGGTACTGCACTTGAATCTGCAATTACCAGTATCTCGCTTGGGCCCGCAAACATATCAATGTCGCAATCACCAAAAACCAGTCTCTTGGCTGTAGCAACATAAACATTGCCGGGGCCGCATATCTTATCCACCGACGGTATCGTTTCTGTTCCATATGCCATTGCCGCCACAGCCTGTGCGCCTCCGGCTCTGTATACCTCATCCACCCCTGCTTCTCTGGCTGCAACCAATATTGCGGGGTTTATACTTCCATCCTGTGAAGGAGGTGTACACATTATGAGCTTTTCCACTCCGGCTACTTTTGCGGGAACCGCTGTCATTAATACTGATGATATAAGGGGTGCTGTTCCCCCGGGAACATATAAGCCTACCTTTTCAAGGGGTCTTACCAGCTGTCCCAGCATAGTTCCATCCTCTTTGGGATTTATCCAGCTGTTTTGAAGCTGTTTTTCATGAAAGCTCCAAATATTCTGTCTTGATTTTTTTATAGTTTCCAACAGCTGCGGGTCAACCTTTTTGTACGCAGAGGTAATTTCCTCTTCAGAGACTTTTATGGTTTCTATTTCTGCTTTATCGAATTTCTTTGTGTATTCTTTTAAAGCAATATCTCCATTTTGTTTAACGTTGTCAATTATTTCTGCTACTGTGTTGAGTACGTTCCCACCGTTTTGGGTTCCGGTTCTCTTTGTTAATTTTCTGTATAAGTCCTTTGCCACAGCCCCGTCAAAGTCACTGCGTAAATCTACAATGTTTAGCATAATGCTACCCCCTTGCGGATAATTCTTCTCTAACTCCGTCTATTATTTTCTGTATTCGTTGATTTTCCATTTTCATGCTAACTCTGTTTACAACCATTCTTGCACTGATGTCTGCTATTGTATCAAGTACTACCAAGCCGTTTTCTTTGAGTGTTCTGCCACTTTCAACCAAGTCTACTATTACCTCTGATAAACCAACCAAAGGTGCAAGCTCCACAGAACCGTTCAGTTTTATTATCTCTACGCTTTCTCTTCTGGCTTTTTCAAAATAATTTCTGGCAATATTCGGATACTTGGTTCCTACTCTTTTTATATTTAGCTCTTCTATCTTTCCCTGTAGTTCTGCCGGTCCTGCCAATGCCATTCTGCAGGCCGCAAATCCCAAATCAAGTACTTCATAAAGATTTCTGCCTTCTTCTAGAAGTGTGTCCTTCCCCACTATTCCGATGTCTGCTGCCCCATATTCTACATAGGTTGGCACATCTGCAGGCTTTGCAAGGAAAAACTTTATCTTATTCTTTTCATCAGACAATATAAGCTTTCTGGTGGATGATTTTAGCTCCGTACAATCTATCCCTATTTTCTCAAATATTTCTACCGACATATCTGTAAGTCTGCCCTTTGAAAGAGCGATTGTCAAATATCTCATTTTTTAACTCCCCACAAAATTTTATTTTAAATTAAAACGTTTTTAAATGTTTAAAAGGGCATTGAAGCTTGTTTCCTCTGTAGTACCGTTTATCATGTCGTACACGGTGATTTTATCTTTGTCTCCAATATATATGATTCCTCCGATTGTCTTTGAAGAAGCATATTTTTTACCTTGATCAATACCCTCTGTCAGAACAAAGGTTTCTATTTTCATATCCTGCTTTCTTAATGCTTCTGCTATCTCTATCGCCCTTTTTCTGTTTGTTTTTTCATAACATATTAATGAATCAACAGAAGGCCTTTCAAATGTAATTCCTGAGTTCTCCATTGCTGTCATAAGCATATTTATCCTTACTGAAAATCCTGTAGCAGGACATTCTTTTCCAAAGCTTGACGTAAGGTTGTCGTACCTTCCCCCTGAAAGTATCGGGAATCCAACTCCGTTTGTAAAGCCCCTGAAGGTTATTCCCGTATCATAATTGAGACTTTTTAACATTCCTAAGTCTATTGACACATATTCCGATAAGCCGTAGTCGCACAATATAGATACTACTTCTTCTACATTTTCGATTGCTTTAAGGCTTCTTTCGTTTATTGCAGAATTTTTGAATTCCTTTATTACATCAACCGTTCCGAATAATCCCGTTAGCTTTAAAATAAGCTCTTTTAACCTTGTACTTATTTCATATCGGTTAAGAATCTCCTCTACCCCAACAAGATCTTTTTTGTCAATTTGTTTTGATATGGCGTCTATATCCTCATTAGAAAATCCAGCCTCTTCTGCCAAACCTTTAAAAAATTCAACCTGGCCGATTTCTATTTTGAATTCCTTGAGGCCGGCGGATTTCAGTGTATTTATTGCCATTGCGATTATTTCTGCATCACTTTCTGATGATGAGTCCCCAAGCATCTCAACTCCTGCCTGTGTAAACTCGTTCTGGCGGCCGCCTCCAACTTCGTTAAATCTAAATACATTGCCTATATATGAATATTTTATGGGAAGCTGCACATCCCTGTTTTTGGTGGCGGTTATTCTTGCAACAGGAACAGTTATATCTGGCCTTAATACAAGAATTCTTCCTTTTTGATCAAAGAACTTTACCATTGATTCCTGAGGAAAATGCTCTATTTCTGATGAGAATACATCAAAAAATTCTATTGTTGGAGTTTCTATCTCATAATAGCCATAAGATCTGAATGTGTTTCTGATTCTTTTTTCTATTTCTCTTTTTATGTAACATTCATCAAACAGTATATCCTGTACACCGTCAGGGGTATATATTTTCCATCTGGACATATGCAAATACCTCTCATATATTAAATTTGATCGGGAAATTCCTTTATCTAATTAAAGTGCTAAATTACTAAATTATATTCATTATATTTCATTTTATTCCATGAGTCAATAGGAAATATCCTTTAGAACTATAGGGGCTGCTGCAAAACAGAAAGCTTTTCTGTTTTGCAACAACCCCTTATATAACTTTTATTGAGTCACAGGAAGGTATGTTATTTTGCCCAACAAATATTGTTTGAATATAGATAAATCAATTGCATCGGTTGTACCGTCCAGATTAAGGTCAAGAAAGTGTAGAATATCATGATTCAGAGTTGTCATCCCTAAAAGATACTGTTTGAGTATTGCATAATCAAGGGCATCTTTAACTCCGTCCAGGTTTGCATCACCACAAGTAGTGTCTTTAAGAAAAGTAATTTTAAGTACTGGGTCAATTCCGTTACCGCTGAAGTCAAAAGTCAGATTTACATTATCAGAAGGTTGAGTTGCAAGGTAACTCCTCATAATTGTTACAGTGTCTCCTGAAATAGTAAAATCTACACTTGGAATCAGAGGTACTGAACCATTCATAATTCCAGTAAAATAAATACCACCGATAGGAGATATAGTTACCTTCAAATCCGTTGTAGATGTTCTATCTAATGTTACAGCGGAGGGACTGATTATTGGACATTGGACAGAACCTCCCGGTGTTGTATCCCCGACAGCAATAGCTAAAACCGGGTCTACTCCATCACTGTAATCAAAAGTCAATTTAGTTGTACCTGCCGGCAGTCCCAACAGATATTCCTTTTTTATAACCAGATTTGTTTTATTTTCTATTATATAATCTTGTCCTGCTACTAACTTTACTGATGATCCATTTAATATGGCATTTAGTGTGTTACTTTTTGGGTCCAGTGTTACAGGTATATCTGCCGCATTGGCAGGATTCTTATCAAATACTGCTACTGTAGGGGATATAGATGCACTCAATTCTGATTCTGGGCCATACACTCCTATCTCCCAGATTGAATAAGGCCATTGGTAATTTGCCCTCTGCATACCGTATATCCTTAGGTAACGGCCGGAGCATGAAAGGCTTATATCTTCTGTTTTTCCTGTTCCGTTATACTGGGTAATCACATCGGTCCATGCATTTGCATCATCCGATACCTGAATTTTATATTGAGTTGCATATGCAGCTTCCCAGCAAATAATGAGTCTATTTATTTCCTTTTTTGCACCAAGGTCAACACTAATCCAGCTGGGGTCTGAGACCTGTGAAGCCCACCTTGTTTCAAGATCGCCATCTACTATATTACTTTCATTGTTTTGAGTACTTTCTATAGATGAAGCTGTAACAGTTTTTTTATAAGCCAGATTTCCGTATGGAAGTGGTTCTTTTGGCAGAACTGGAGGTAGGTTTGATAGCATGGATGCAGGTCTTTTAGCGATATTTTTTACACTGTACTGATTAGATAGCATAACTTCCTTACCGTAGTCGTTCAATGTAGCAAAGGTACTGTCTGAGGTCATATCCAAAAATGTCTGTGGGTTGTTTCCGGGGCCCCATTCCCATGGAAGATAACCTATTTGATTTTTATAACACTGTTCCATAATTGTTTGGTATGGTATTTTACCATTTTCAGTTTCATCCCACTTATGTCCGAATTCACCTACAATAAGAGGAAGATTTATATTCACTGATTGAGCAATTTCATCAATTACTTCCTGGTCTGAATGTCCCCACATATAAGGCCACCACATGTGTACTGAGAACATTAAATTTTTATCTGGATCGGCAGATATGAGATAAGGCCCGCATGCCTGCAGCATATCTATGCTCTGGCCATAGCTGGAAGCATCTATTACCAAAGGTACATGAATTCCTGCTTCCCTCATTTTCTTAACTGAGGACTCGTAGTCTGCTTTAAAAGCTTCTTCAGTTACGTTCTGCCCTACTTCATTTCCTATATTGACTAATAAATACTCCTGATGTTTTTTAATTACATTCACTATGTCAGGTCTTACCCAGTAATTCACAAGTAAAGGGAGCTTTGACCAGTCACCAGTGGCATCGTGAAGTTCAATAATAGGAATCATGTGTTCAGCACGGCAATTACGAATAACGGTATCCAAATCTTCTGCCGAACCATCTATTCCCCACGTAATTCTTACACAATTTGCCCCTGTTTTTGCTATTTCTGAAAAAGACGGAACACCATCCTTATCAGTCCATATGCACATTTTGTTAACACCATAGAGAATTACCTTTTCTCCTGTACTATCGTAAAGAAATCTTCCTTCAACTCTAAATCCGGGATGGGTTGAATCTGTTGCTGCGTTTGCTGCAATAGGGACTATGAGCAAAGCGGTTAACAAGGATACTAAAAAATACAGTTTATTCATAGGTTTTTCCTACCTTTCTTTTAAGTAATCAATACTGTTTACTTTCCTCACTTTCAATTCACTTGTTTAAAAAATACAAAAACTTGCCCCCCTTCATATTTATTTGGATAAGGAAAGTGATAATTGGCTTGATACTGCTGAAATGGTAATACACCTAATTTTACCATTAAATTGGTAAAAAGTATTATAAATACAAAAAACTGCTTGAAATCACCATTTTTCAAGCAGTTTTTACGGTTTTAACTTGTAATACAATTATAAGTGGCTTATTACTCGTTTTCCTCTTCTTTCTTGTCGTTTATCTTTTCTACTACAATACCCGGTGCTCATATTTATAAACGGTACCAATGTTACATCACCAATCTTTATAGGTTCACCTACTACTGTCTTTGTCTTTAAACTGCATCATCTGTTGTATCGTTTGAGCTGATAATACTTTGTAGTTCATCTCCGTTTTCATTAGTTTCATTAAGAGATAAGTTTGGTTTCTTACTTCTCAAGAAATTGAGGCACTTATTTACGGTAATTTTTTTAATCCAGGGCAGGAGGGAAAACTGTTCCTTGAAACCTCCCATTGATTTAAAAACAGATATGAAAACCTCTTGGGTTATATCCGAAACATCCAAATACTTTTCCCACCCTTTTAATGTACCTTAATTATATATACACTAAAATAAAAAAAGTTTTAGAAAAATTTATCTTTTTCTAAAACTTTTTTGTGTTTTGGGTTTTATTTTAATATTTCGCCATTTGTTTCTATAATTTTCTTATACCTTAATGCCGACTGTTTCAGTGTACGACTGTAATTACTATAATCAACGTATACTAGTCCAAACCTTTTTGCAAATCCGTATGACCACTCAAAGTTGTCAAGGAGTGACCAGTAAAAATATCCTCTTACATCGGCCCCGTCATCTATAGACTTTGACAGAGCGGAAAGATATTGATTCATATAATCTTCTCTCTGAGTATCGTTAATTTTTCCGTCAGTACTAATCCAGTCATTATTTGCCATACCGTTTTCCGTAATATATACCGGCAAATTGTATCTTTCAGATATAAATCTGGTTGCCCAGTACAGAGTTTCCGGCTTAAAGGACCATTCCATGGAAGTTTGTCCTATACCTACAGGTAATTTAAGGTGTCTGTATTTTTTATTTTCACACGCTTCCACAATTGAACCAATATAAACATTTATGCCTATATAATCAAGAGGAACACAGATATCTTTCATATCCTCCTGCCAGCCTTTAGGAAGATACGGTATCAGACCTTCGGGATACTCTCCCTTTATTGCAGGATCAAGCAAGTCACCAAATCCAAAACCGATTGTATCTTCTGAATGGTCTCTGTTAAAAAGTACATTGCGTGCAGCCTGCATGTCGGCCTCACTATCTGATGCAGGAATTCCAACTTCTCCACAGGACACCAGTCCAACTTTGACTTCCCCTCTGGCATTTTCGCGTATTGCTTTTGTAGCCAGTCCTAATCCCTTTAAATTATGATGCCATGCTCTTACCACCTGATTTATCGGAAGCGTTAAGCCCGGTGCATGCCAGCCTGTACCATAACCAAATCCAATGTAACACTGGGATTCATTACTGGTTACCCAATATTTTACTCTGTCGGAGAATAATCTTGAACATATTGCCGCATAATTTTCGAACCAAAGAGGGCTTTCAGGATTAAGCCATCCTCCCTTATATTGAAGCTCCATGGGGTAATCCCAGTGAAACAACGTTACATATGGCTCTATGCCGTTTTCAATCAACTCATTAATAAGATTATTATAATAATTTACACCTTCCATATTTATTTCACCTGTACCGTCAGGTAAAATTCTGCTCCAACTGATAGAAAACCTATATGCTTTAATACCAATCTGTTTCATAAGCTGTACGTCCTCGGAATACCTGTGATAGCTGTCACATGCAAAGTCTCCGTTATCGCCGCCAGCAATTTTGCCTTTCATCCTGCAAAATTCGTCCCAAACAGACGTACCTCTGCCACCTTCCTTTACAGCTCCTTCAATCTGATATGATGCAGTTGCTGTACCCCAAACAAATCCTTCTTTGAATGCCATTAAATTAACACCCACCCTTTGTTTTTATAATCTTCTTAAATTTGCCATAGAAGCCATTAGTCTTTTCATTCCGGCCCCTTCAAACTGTATTTCTAATACCTGATCACCGTTGTCTGCCGTTGACTTGGAAATAGTTCCTTTTCCGAATTTTTTATGCTCGACTTTATCACCTACGCTGAAATCACCCGATGTATTGGAACCTCCGGATGAAGGTTTCACCGGTATACTGCGTCCAAAGCCATTATTCTGCTGACCGGCAGGACTTTTTACCGATGTACCTGCTGAACTGCCCCCAAATCCACGTGTTACAAGATTTGAATTTAATAAATCCTTCAAGGAACCTGAACCGGCTGGTGTACTTGAAGTTGTTGCTGGAATTAATTTTGAGGTACCAAAAGCAGATTGTGCTCCGGAACTCTGAGTTGAACTCCATGTTTGAGCATTGCCGGAACCCGAACCCTTACCCCAGGAAAGTGTTTCCTTGGATCTTGAAGAACTATTCGATGCTTTAAACGGATATTCTACAAGTTCATCAGGTATCTCTGCTAAAAATCTGGACGGCCTGTTGTAGCTTGAATTCCCAAAAAGAGTTCTGAAACGGGCATTTGACAAATAGAGTTTCTCTCTTGCCCTTGTAATACCCACATAGCAAAGCCTTCTCTCTTCTTCCAACTGTTCCGGTCCCTCGGTAATTGCCCTGTATCCCGGAAAAACGCCTTCTTCCAGACCTGGAATAAATACAACCGGGAATTCAAGTCCCTTTGCACTGTGCATTGTCATAAGAACCACGTAATCCTGATCCTCTTGTAGACTGTCAATGTCCGAAACCAAAGATATATGTGCAAGGAATTCTTCCAGTGAATTGTCCTCACTTTGTTTTTCAAACTCCATCGCAACGGATTTTAATTCTTTTATATTCTCAATCCTTGACTGAGCCTCAACTGTATTCTCAAGCTCGTACTCTCTCAGGATCCCTGAATCTTCAACTACAATATCCAACAGTTGAGATATTGACATATTTTCCTTCATAGTCCTGAATTTATTTATCATAAGTGAAAAACTATCCAGTTTTTGAGCAGCCCTTTTTAACGACGGAAACTCTTCAGTATTTGAAATTACAGTGAATAAAGATACACCACTTTGATATGCTAATACCTCTGCATTTTCAACTGTTGTGTCCCCTATTCCCCTTTTTGGCACATTAATAACCCTTTTCAGACTCACATTGTCCCCAGGATTTTGCACCAACCGCATATAAGCAATTATATCTTTTATTTCTTTTCTGTCATAGAATTTCTGTCCACCAACAATCTTGTAGGGTATTCCTTCCCGCATGAACATTTCTTCCAGTACACGGGACTGAGCATTAATTCTGTAAAGTACCGCAAAATCCTTGTATTTCCTGTCTTCATCAGATATTATCCGCTGAATTTCCCTTGCTGTATAAAGAGCCTCTTCATGCTCATTGTCATTTTCACATATTACTATTTTGCTTCCACCCTTGTTGTCGGTCCAGAGGCTCTTGCTTTTTCTGCCTGTATTATTACCGATTACATGGTTTGCAGCATCCAATATGTTCTGTGTTGACCTGTAGTTCTGCTCCAGCTTGATAGTACAGCATTTCTTGAAATCCTTCTCAAAATCAAGGATATTTCTGATGTTGGCACCTCTCCATCCGTATATTGACTGGTCATCGTCACCTACAACGCAGAGGTTTTCATGTGCTTCAGATAATTTTCGGACAAGCATGTACTGGGCAGTATTAGTATCCTGATACTCATCCACAAGAATATACCTGAACCTTCTTTGATAATATTCAAGGACTTCCGGGTACTTATCGAAAAGCTTTATGGTATTCATTATAATATCATCAAAGTCCAGGGCATTATTTGCTTTAAGCTTCTTTTCATAAAGCTTGTAAACTTTTGCAATCTTACCCATTCTAAAATCCGATGCGTACTGTTTTTCATAACGCTCGGCATCTATAAGTTCATCCTTCTGCTTTCCTATTGTTTCAAGGACTGATTTGGGAGGAAAGTTCTTTTCGTTTAAGCTTAATTCTTTTAGACATTCCTTTATTACCACCTGCTGGTCCTGAGTATCATATATTACAAAGCTTCTGTCGTAGCCAAGCTTCTCAATATCCCTTCTGAGTATTCTTATACAAATAGAGTGAAATGTACCCACCCACATGTCATTACTCAAATCACCTATAAGTCCGGCTATTCTCTCTTTCATCTCTCTTGCTGCCTTATTTGTAAAGGTTATAGCCAGTATATTTGAAGGGTATACTCCATGTTGTTCAATAAGATAGGCTATCCTATGAGTAAGAACTCTTGTTTTACCAGACCCCGCACCGGCCAATATTAAAAGAGGACCTTCATTATGAAGTACTGCTTCTTTTTGTTCTCTGTTTAAGCCGCTTAATAAATCCATTTTTCCCCTCCGTAACCTCAGTATATTGCTAAAAATAATTTATCAGATTAGTAATTAACATTATAAATGCCGGATAAGTTCTACCCGGCATAATAATTATATTTCATTTCAAGTTTTATGACAAGGAATCAAGTTTTTCATGTATCATTTCCACTGTTGAATCGATTGAGCCCTCTGAACAATCTATTATTATATCTGCATACTTTTCATACAAGGGCTGTCTTTTCTTATATATGTCTTCCAGGCTTTGACCGGGGCCCAAAACAACGCCCCTTGTTTTAAGGTTTTTGAGCCTTTTGTAGACAGTGTCCATATCTACATACAGGTAAATTACTATTCCTGTTTTCTTTAAATGCTCCATTGCCTTCTCACTATATACCACGCTTCCCCCTGTTGCAATAACTGTATCGGAACAGTTGAGGGCTTGTATTGCAGACTCTTCTATTTTAAGGAAAGCATCTGTACCATCGCTATTTAAGATTTCCTGTAGCAGCCTTCCTTGTGTTGTCTGTATCAGCACGTCGGTATCAATAAATGACATTCCCCGGTGCTTCGCAACAATAACCCCTACAGTACTTTTACCCGCACTTGGCATTCCAATAAGAATAATATTTTTCATATTCCCTCCGAAAAGCCCCTATTTTTTGAAAAAGTTTGTCTTTATTGCCATATCTGCATATTCAAGTCCGTTGAGGAGTTCCTTTTGCTTAGCCTTATCAATGTTTCCTCTGAATTCCCCGTCAGCCAGTAATACATAGTCCTGCTGAGTATTGAGAAGATTTCTCCCAAATGAAGTTGATTCGTATTCACTCTTATCTATTCCAAAAGAGTATAAAAGCGTCGGCATTAGATCAATCTGTCCTCCGGTTGTATTAATAACTTGAGGTGTCTGCCCCTTTTCATACAATATAAGTGGTATTTTTTTATCATTTTCAAGCCACCAGTCTTGAGACGGCTTTATATTTTTTATTTGGTCATCAAAATACTTATGAACTGAATCGTGATCACCATAAATAGCTACTACTGTATTATCCAGTACCCCTGCCTTATCAAGTTCGTCAAGGAAAGTTCCTATACATCTGTCAGTATAGTTTATGCTCTGGAAGTATCCCCCAAGCCTTGTATTATTAAAGTTATCATCCAATTTTAAATTCTGGTGCTCTTTAGGCATTTCAAATGGAGAATGACTGGTAAGAGTAACCATGAAATTGTAAAATGGCTGCTTCTGCTTTATAATAGTATCCTTTATCTGTCTGAAATAAGAACCATCGCTTAATCCAAGGAATATTACCTCATCCATTTTAAAGTTTTTAGCATCTATACACTGTTGGAAGCCCATGTTTGTCAGTGCTTCTTTCCAGTTCCAGTACGCACCGTCATCCGGGTGAATAGCTTTGGTAGAATAACCGTTCTTTTCCATTATCTTAGGAAGTGAATTATACTCCGTAAATGGAAATCTGAAAAATGTACTTCCTTTTCGAACCGGGAAAACAGAGGTGTTCGTCATTAGGTCTGCATCAGAACTTGTTCCCTCGTTAACCTGAGTATAATAGTTGTCAAAATATATGCTGTTCTTTAAAAGCTTGTTCAGTGTAGGTGTAATTTCCTGTCCGTTTACAGACTGTCCGATAACGAAGTTTTCCAGAGACTCTACCTGAAGCACCAAAAGGTTTTTACCTTTGTACATGCCTTTATAGCTGTTGTCCGGCAGATTTTCCTTTTTGTCGTCAATCCACTTCTGGATCGCTGTACGGTCTTTTTCCGATATTTTATATGGGCTGAAATCTGCAAAGAATACATAGCAGTCATATACATGATATCCTAAAGGAGACGCATTGCATATGGTTGCTTCAGGCTTCCAGTAGGTATGAAAAATATAACCATATTTATTGTTACCGTATACGTCAATCGCAAGATAGCTACCTACAACAATGGATATAGACAAGGTAAATAATGAACCGAAAGCAATAAGTCTGGTTTTCAGACTTGTAAATAATGGCGATGAGTAATACATCTTTCTTGTAATTATAAGTATTGCTGAAAGAATTGGTATATCAATAAAAAATACTATATCGCAGGGCCTGAACATTGCAAAAATGCTGCCCCAAAGATTATTTACATTTCCGGTTTGCCTCAATAGCTGAGTTGATAAAAAATTCCCGTTTGCCCTAAGATACACTGCATCAAATACAAAAAGAAATGAACATAAAAAATTGAGTATCAGAAGAAGCCATAACCGCCCTTTTCCTTTAGCCAAATAGTTAAAGGATACAATTATAAGTAAAAAAGCTACGCATACAGACATATACCTGATATTACCAAAACCACGGCCTATGTTAATTATGGATTTATCCGGGCTGTACACAAATCCCATAAGAACTACTGATTTAAAAAGAAGTATTGCAAAAGTTAATATTGACATCCATTCCTGAGTAAGATAATCAACTATCTGCGTTTTACGGCCAAACCCCCTGCGATTTGCCACGACTATTCCATATGAAGGTTTTCCCAGCATAAATACAATTCTCCCGAAAATTATTATAAATTTATAATCAGACTGTATGTATTATATTACTTTACAGGTTAAATGTAAAACAAGTTTTCTATTATTGTACATGTAAATTTGTTGATATTTTACGTATTCCTACAAAAAAATAAAACAGTATGTATCAGCGGCCAAATAGCTTACTGATACATACTGTTTTTTATTGTCGTGTTATTAGAATTCTGGTTCAATCAGTCCGTAGTTTCCGTCGTTTCTCTTATAAACTACGTTAACCTGCCTTGAATCTGCATTGTAGAACATAAAGAACTCATGTCCCAACAAATTCATCTGCAATATTGCCTCTTCAACATCCATAGGCTTTACAGCAAACCTCTTTGACCTTACAACCTTGAATTCAGTTTCCTCCTGAACATCATCGTTAAATTTTGAGTTATCTACTCTGAAATCATTCTCGTGGAATCTTCTTTCCAGTCTGGTCTTGTTCTTTCTTATCTGTCTTTCTATTAAGTCTACTGCTCTATCGATAGATGTGTACATATCTTCATTTTGATCTTCTGCTCTTAATGTTACTCCGTTGAATGGTATTGTTATTTCAACAATCTGGCTTACTCTCTGAACGCTCAATGTTACATGCACTTCAGTATCGCTGCTAAAAAATTTTTCCAGTTTCTTTACTCTCTTTGTTACTTTTTCTCTAAGTGCTTCTGTAATCTCAATATTTTTTCCGCTAATAATTATATTCATAATAACAGCCCCTCTCCATTTTTGTCTAAGTATTACTTTATAATATCCAATAGCGGTACATGTTATGAATCTATTATTCTACGTTATACCACGAAAATCCTTCCCCAAACTTTGCTAATAAACATAATTTTATAACAATTTAACTTATTATATGTTTAATTTCAATTTGGAATCACAAAAGTTTTACACAGGGATTCAACAAAACACCTGTTTTGTGTATATGTTTCTGTGGATAATGTGCATAACCTTGTTTATAACTTATAATATAGGAATTTTCCACTGTGGATAACTATAAAAACCCGCCGTAAAATTGTTAATATAAAAACAGGTTGACTCTCAGATAGAATAATCCTTACAGTCAACCCAATTATATTTTTTATTAATATGTCTATTAAGTATGTACTATTTTTTATTAGCAAAACATTTGCTACATAATACAGGCTTATCTAAATGAGGTTTGAACGGAACCTTTGTGGTTTGCCCACATTCTGCACAAACAGCCTCAAATAATTCTC
>JAEYNY010000197.1 GCA_023412275.1 Bacillota bacterium | reverse complement strand
CGTTCCCATACCGAACACGGCAGTTAAGCATCTCAGTGTCGATAATACTTGGCTGGAAACGGCCCGGGAAAGTAGATCTCTGCCAGATTTATATGAAAGCCTCAAGCTCATTGCTTGAGGCTTTGTTATTATATAATGAATCATAAGACATTAATATATTACTTTTTATAGTAAAAAATTAAATATAATATTTTAGGTTTACTTATTACTAGCATTTTGTTTTATTTTTTCAAAGGTTTCCTGACTTATTACATGTTCTATTCTACATGCGTCCTGTGTTGCTGTTTCAGGGGAAACCCCGATTGAAATCAAATAGCTAGACAGAATTTCATGGCGTTCATACATTGTTTTAGCAATGTTATACCCGCTATCTGTAAGTGATATATACCCCGTACTATCATCGATTGTAATGTATTCAGCATTTTTTAGAATAGTCATGGCACGACTTATGCTGGGTTTTGTGTACCCTAATTCATTAGCAATATCAATTGAGCGGACATTTCCATTCTTATTTTTAAGAATTAATATGGTTTCCAGGTAATTTTCACCTGACTCCTGTAACTTTGTCATTTAACAGCCTCCATATTCTTCGTATGAAATCAATTTATTCCTAATTCTATAATTATAGCATATGAGAACCCTTTATCAAGGTGTGAGTAATGGCTTGATTTATGGTTGACAAATGTAGTTAGTGGTGGTAAACTTAAAATTGAAGTTAGCAAATGCTAACTATTTTATAAATGGTAGGTTAGCTTACACTAACTAAAGGGAGTGATTTATATGCCATTAACTATGGTTTCTTTAGGCGAGATGAACTCAATAAAGGCAATACGAGGCAAAGATGAAACCAAAAAATTTTTAGAAAGCCTAGGTTTTGTAGTTGGAGGAAATGTTACTGTTATATCTGAAATAGGTGGCAATATGATAGTGAATGTAAAAGAAGCCCGTGTTGCAATTGATAAAGCAATGGCCAATAGAATTATTGTATAAATGTTATATAGAAACGAGGAATTAATATGAAAACTCTCAGAGATATAAAATGTGGCGATACCGTAACGGTTTTAAAGCTTAGCGGTGAAGGAGCCGTCAAGAGAAGGATAATGGATATGGGTATTACCAAGGGTACACCTATATTTGTAAGAAAAGTTGCTCCCCTGGGGGATCCAATTGAAGTAACTGTCAGAGGATATGAGTTGTCCTTGAGAAAAGTAGATGCTGAAATGATTCTAGTAGATTAACAGGCAGGGTAATAAAGGCCCTGCATATTTTGAACAGTATAGTTAGCATAAACTAACTATATTTTAGGGGGAAGGAATAATGGCAATTAAAGTCGCACTTGCAGGAAATCCGAACTGCGGAAAAACTACCATGTTTAATGAGTTAACAGGCAGCTCACAGTATGTTGGTAACTGGCCCGGAGTAACAGTCGAGAAAAAAGAGGGTAAGCTCAAAGGATACAAGGATATAACGATAATAGACTTACCCGGTATTTATTCGTTATCTCCTTATACTCTAGAGGAAGTTGTTACACGTAACTATCTTTTAAATGACAGGCCGGACGTTATTATTAATCTTGTTGATGCATCTAATATTGAACGTAATCTATATCTTACTACACAGTTGGTTGAATTGGGGATTCCAGTTGTTATTGCTTTAAACATGATTGATATCGTCCGTAAAAACGGGGACAAAATTGATATTCAAAAGCTTAGCAGTGAATTGGGATGTATTGTTATTGAAACATCAGCTGTTAAGGGTATTGGTTTAAAAGAGGTTATCGAAAACACAATTGATATTGCTAAGAACAACAAAATAATGATTCCTCAACATTCTTTTTCAAATGATGTTGAGAATTCCATTAATAAGATTGAGGAAGTTTTGGTTGGGTCTATAAGTAAACAGTTTTCCCAATGGTATGCAATTAAGCTGTTTGAACGTGATGAAAAGGTTTTAGAGCAGCTTTCTCTTGAGGTTGAAACTTTATCAAAGATTGAAGAAATAACCGCAACCTGTGAAGAGATAATGGATGATGACAGTGAAAGCATTATAACTAATGAACGTTATTTTTATATCGGAAAAGTAATTAAGAAATGCTTACATAAAAAAAGAGTAGGCATGACTCCATCTGATAAAATTGACCAGATTGTTACCAACAGATGGCTAGCACTTCCTATTTTTGCAGCTATTATGTTTATAGTGTATTTCATATCTGTTTCCTGGCTAGGAACGATAGTAACAGATTGGACAAATGATACGTTTTTTGGCAGTTGGTTACAACCTGCTGTGGGAACTTTTCTTTCAAATGTAGGTGCAGCAGAATGGCTTCAGGGATTGGTGATCGACGGAATTATTGGAGGAGTTGGCGCAGTTCTTGGATTTGTTCCTCAGATGATGATTTTGTTCTTTTTCCTATCCATTTTAGAGGACTGCGGTTACATGGCTCGTGTGGCTTTTATTATGGATAGAATATTCCGTAAGTTTGGTCTTTCAGGAAAGTCATTTATTCCAATGCTTATTGCATCAGGGTGTGGTGTACCAGGCATTATGGCTTCAAGGACCATTGAACAGGATAAAGACCGCAAAATGACAATTATGACTACTACCTTTATACCATGTAGTGCTAAGCTGCCTATTATTGCTTTAATCGCAGGGGCAATGTTTCCGGATAAATCATGGTGGGTTGCGCCTTCAACGTATTTTTTAGGAATTCTAATGGTAATTGTATCAGGGGTTATTCTCAAGAAGACCAAGCTGTTTTCAGGTGATCCTGCGCCATTTGTAATGGAACTTCCACAATATCATGTTCCCGGCGGTAAGGGTGTTTTGATTCATATGTGGGAACGTGGAAAAGCATTTATTATTAAGGCCGGAACAGTAATATTTGTAGCATGTGGGCTTATATGGTTCCTTTCTAACTTTAGCTGGAGTTTTAGAATGGTTGAAGAGGAAAACAGTATTCTGGCATCGATAGGTAATGTTATTGCACCCATATTCAAGCCTTTGGGCTTTGGAACATGGCAGGCTTCAGTTGCAGCAGTAACCGGCCTTGCAGCTAAGGAAAACGTTGTAGGAACCTTTGGTGTTCTGTTTGGCCTGGGTGAGGTCAGTGAGAGTGATCCAGCATTGCTTGCAAGTATTTCAGGTATGTTTACTGCTGTTAGTGCTTACGCCTTCATGGCATTTAATCTTCTTTGTGCACCGTGCTTTGCAGCGATAGGAGCTATTAAGCGTGAAATGGGTGGTTGGAAGTGGACCATGATTGCTGTAGGTTATCAGACTCTCTTAGCATATGCCGTCTCATTAATAATTTATCAAATAGGTAGTTTGCTTACAGGAGCAGTTTCATTCGGAGTTGGTACAATAGCCGCTTTAATTGTTGTTGCAGTTGGATTGTGGCTCTTGTTTTCGCCAAGTAAAAAAGTTGGAAGACAAAGCAAAAGCGTAAACGCTTGATTTATGGATAGGAGGGGTCTTATATGATACAATATTTAAAAGATAATATTGCAACGATTTTAATATCTGCAGTGGTCTTCGGACTAATGGCCTGGGTTATAATTTATAAAATACGACAGAGGAAAAATGGCGAATCAAGCTGCGGTTGCGGGTGTTCAGGCTGTCCTGAATCCAGCAGATGCCACAAGTGATTTTTACTTATTTCTTAAAGAAGGACATAATTATGCAAAAAATCTTTTCATTATTATATGAAGGGATTTTTTCTTTTAGTATAAAAGCATTTACAAAGCAAATTATAAGTATTAAAATAAATGCAGTATTTTAAACTTCAGGTTATTCAAGTATATTGCGGATTGTGGAATTTTTAACAGATAACGAGGGTAAAATAATGGATAAAAATTTGTTGATTAGTAATATTAACAAAATGAAGAAAGAGCATAATGCAGTTATTGTTGCTCATAGCTATCAGGTTGATGAG
>JAEYNY010000100.1 GCA_023412275.1 Bacillota bacterium | reverse complement strand
GATACTGCAAATGGGCCTAAATTAAAGCTTTTGTAATTTGATAACAAGTAAAATTTATATATTTCTCAAATCCTTTCACACCTTGGACAAAACCAAGGTGTGTTTTTTTCCTCCTTTTTCATATTATGTTAATAGACATTTTTATAATAATATATGAAGGAGTGATTTAATGAACAGGTTGCAGGAATTTATAGGAATTATCAGGTCAAAGCTTGGAAGTGGCTATGTTTTTGGAGGACAGAACGATAAGCCTTTGACCAGGGAAGCCTTGGCGGAACTAGTAAAGCAGTTTGGAAAATCCCATTACTATTTCAACAGTTTTTCTGCTGAAAGGTGGTTAGGAAAAGAATATTATGACTGTTCAGGACTAATTGTGTATGCCCTGAGGAAAATGGGGCTTATTGCAAATACCGCTGATTTTACTGCGCAGGCAATTTATTCTCAGCTATGCAAGCCTATAGAATCCAAGGATTTACAGGCAGGAGATTTATGTTTTAATAAAACGGGTTCGGGTATAGTTCATGTAGGTGTCTTTATGGGGAACGGTAGGATTGTTCATGCAAGAGGAACTTTTTATGGGGTGGTTGAAACACAGGTGTTTCCGACATTTAATACTTTCGGAAGACTCAACTTCTTTGCAGACGAAAAGCCGGAAGCGGTAATTAAACCCGAAAACTCCATCAAAAAAGTAAAAGCCAAAACTACTGTAAACGAACAGCCCTTTGACAATATAGCAGGCATTGGAACCATGAATGTGGGAAGCCTTGTGCATGTGACAGGGAAAACAGACAACGGATGGTATCAGATTAATTTTAACGGAAAAATCGGTTTTGTTAAAGAAACTGCACTTGATGACTATAGTGAACTTGTGAAGGCTATTGCTTTTTTGAGCCAGAATGCAGGTATTGACAATGTATACTGGTATAATCATGCCAGTGATATTAAGTGGTTGGATACCTGCTTTATTAAAATTGCAAAGGCATTTGGGGCAAATCTCAACTAGAAGAATTTTTTTTACGTTTATGATATACTTGATTTAATTTATTTTACAACGGGAGAAATACTTATGACAAAGCTTGTTTCATGGAATGTCAACGGCCTCAGGGCGTGTATTGGCAAGGGCTTTTGGGATTTTTTCAAAGAGGTAGACGCAGATATATTCTGCGTTCAGGAGACAAAGCTTCAGGAAGGACAGATTGAGCTGGAGCTTGAAGGTTATGAACATTATTGGAATTATGCTGTTAAAAAAGGATACTCAGGCACGGCTATTTTCACAAAAATAAAACCTGTATCATCTTCCTGCGGAATCGGTATTGAGGAACACGACAATGAAGGAAGGGTTATAACACTGGAGTTTGAAGAGTACTTTCTTGTCAACGTGTATACACCAAACTCAAAGAGAGAGCTTGAAAGACTGGAATATCGTATGAAGTGGGAAGATGATTTCAGGGTATACCTGAAGCAGTTGGAGCAAACAAAACCTGTTATAATTTGCGGGGACATGAATGTGGCTCATCAGGAGATCGATATAAAGAATCCGCGTTCAAATAAGAGAAGTGCGGGCTTTACCATGGAGGAAAGGGAAAAATTCTCCGAACTATTGGCACAGGGGTTTGTGGATACTTTCAGAACGTTGTATCCGGATAAAACGGAAGCCTACACCTGGTGGTCATATATGTTCAAGGCCAGAGAAAAGAATGTGGGCTGGAGAATAGATTATTTCTGTGTGTCGGAAGCATTAAAGGATAGAATTGAAGCTGCTGAAATATACTCTGACATTATGGGTTCCGACCATTGTCCTGTAGGAGTGACAATTAAGTGTGAATAATTCAGTGATTTATCCCAGAATTATTCACATGGTGGATAAGCCTATTTTAAACATATACACAGATTTATACACATTATCCACAGAAAAACATGTCCACAACATAAAGACAATGTGGATAACGTGTTAAATATCACTTTATTTATGTTTTAGCTGTGGATAAGTAAGCAAAAAGGAATGACGGATAAAAATTGTTTTAACATATGCTACTTTCGTGTATAATAAATATGCATAAAAAGGTATATTAGAGTTGGAGAAAATGAATGTTTGAAGAAACCATACAAAACATGCGCAAAGATTTTGATATTAAACCGATGGACGTGATGAATCTTCAGCCATTGGTTTTAGCTTATATAGGGGATGCGGTTTATGAAGTTTATATACGTACGATGCTTGTGGTAAACAATAAGTCAAATGTAAATTTGCTTCATAAGATGTCTGTCAAGTATGTTAAAGCAAAGGCTCAGGCAGATATAGTTCACCGTCTCAACGACAGACTGACTCCAGACGAGCAGGATATTGTCAGGAGAGGTCGCAATGCCAAATCAGCCACTGTTCCGAAACATGCTGATGTTACAGATTACAGATATTCTACCGGCTTTGAGGCATTGATAGGATATTTATACCTTACAAACAACTATGAACGGCTTATGGAAATTTTAAGACTGGCAGTTGAAGAACAATAAATAACGATGAAAGTGTGGAATTAAAAATATGGCAGAATCAAGAAACAGAAGACCAGGTAATGCCCGTTATGATAAAAAGGGCCCCGCTTCTGACTTTGGAAGAAAGAATTTTGACAGTAAAAAACGTGGAGTAAAGCCGGAAGACCGTAAGGGCTTCAAGAGCGAACCTGCAAAGAAAGCGACCTATGTAGCACCTGTAAAAGATACCGAGTTTGAAAACGTTGAAAAGGACAATGCTGTTCCAGAGGAGACTGACAAGCTCGAGGGAAGAAACTCTGTAATGGAAGCTCTGAAAGCTAACAGGACAATAAACAAGTTGTTTATATCCAAGGGGGAAAAAGAAGGCTCTATTCGCCAGATTATAGCTATGGCAAGGCAAAAAGGAATTATTACAACTGAGGTTGATAAAAGTGTACTGGACGGAATGTCTACTGCCAAATCTCATCAGGGAGTTATTGCTTATGTTGCAGTTAAGGATTACGTAGAGGTAGACGATATACTTGCAGCTGCTCAGGAGAAGGGACAACCTCCTTTTATTATCATACTGGATGAGATTTCTGATCCCCATAATTTCGGTGCAATCCTAAGAACAGCCAACGCTGTAGGAGCTCATGGTGTAATTATTCCTAAGAGAAGGGCCATAGGACTTACCTCTACAGTTTCAAAGGCATCAGCCGGTGCGGTAGAGTACGTACCTGTATCCAGAGTAACAAATATTTCCCAAACTATAGAATATCTCAAGAAAAATAATGTCTGGGTTGTTGGAACTGATTCTACAGGAGAAAAAGCTTTTTATGAAAGCGACTTGAAAGGCCCCATTGCCCTTGTTGTGGGAAGTGAAGGCGAAGGAATGGGCAAACTTGTAAGAGAAAAATGTGATTTTGTTGTTAATATACCTATGCAAGGGGAAATCAGCTCATTAAATGCATCTGTTGCTGCAGCTATAGTTATGTATGAGATACTAAAACAGAGAGGTAAATAAAGTAACCGATCTAAAAAAGTAAACCCCATAAAAGCACAATAAAAGTATATTTGGCAAGAAACTACCGTTTTCGGGAGCCGGATAAATTCGGTAAAGTAAAGTAACTTGACATATGGGACATAGACACTTATAATTTTAAATGAGTGTCTATATCTTTATTTAGTTGTAATTCTTACCATACTTATGTAAGCCAAAATGGGGGCAACTGTATTGAAAACAAACTTAAAGGCTGAGGTCTATCAAACATATTCTGGTATGGTTGACGAAGATGTAATATTGGAAGCTAGAGCTGGTGACCAACAAGCTCTGGAATATCTTATTAACAAGTATAAAAGCTTTGTTCGGGCAAAAGCCAGAACATACTTTCTGATAGGTGCAGACAGAGAAGATATAATTCAGGAAGGTATGATTGGACTTTTTAAGGCTATCCGGGACTACAAAGGGGACAAGCTTTCATCCTTCAGAGCATTTGCAGAACTCTGTATTACCAGACAAATAATTACCGCTATTAAAACTGCTACCAGACAAAAACATATTCCGTTAAATTCATATGTTTCTTTAAACAAACCCATTTTTGACGAAGAATCAGACCGTACTTTGATGGACATAATCAGTGAAGAGAGTATAAGCGACCCCGAAGAATTGATTATAAACAGGGAAGAGTTCAAAGGAATAGAAAATAAGATGGGTGAAATTTTAAGTTCCCTTGAATGGGAAGTTTTGACTTCATATCTTGATGGTAAATCATATCAGGAAATTGCGGAAGATTTGGACAGGCATGTAAAATCCATAGACAATGCGTTACAGCGTGTAAAACGTAAATTGGAGAAATATCTTGAAGAACAGAAAGCCTAATTCGGTTAAATTGGCATTTTCAGCACTGGACTATATAGTTCATAACATGCTATAATACGTTCGTTCTAGTGTCCCGCAGGTGTGCGGGTGTAGTTCAATGGTAGAACATCAGCTTCCCAAGCTGACAGCGTGGGTTCGATTCCCATCACCCGCTCCAATATATGCTCCCATAGCTCAGTTGGCAGAGCGCATCCATGGTAAGGATGAG
>JAEYNY010000004.1 GCA_023412275.1 Bacillota bacterium | reverse complement strand
GGTTAAGAATATAACCGGAAACACTGATTCTACAGTTAAAAGAAAAGTTCAGGAAGCCTGGCAGGCAATGGATTTGGAAAAAAAGATGTCAAAGGATCAGATTCTTGACAACTATATGAACAGAATCAACACCGGGCTGGGTTGCTGGGGTGTACAGGCAGCAGCTAAAAAATTCTTCAATAAGGATGTAAAAGATCTTTCTCTTGCAGAATGTGCCAGCATTGCAGGTGTTACAAAATCACCGGGAACATATGATCCTACATTAAGTGAAAAAACAAAGGCTGCAAACAAGGAACGTCAGAAGATCATCCTTGATGAAATGCTCAGGCAAAAATATATAACTCAGAATGAACATGACGAAGCAGTTGCTGAGCCATTAAAAATTTATAAGGGCACAAGTGAAGGCGATAAAAACGATAATAACATACAGAGCTATTTTGAAGACTATGTATTGACTCAAGTTAAAAACGACTTGATGAAGAAATACAATCTATCCAGCAATAATGCTACTATAAAGCTTTATAACGGTGGTTTGAAGATTTACACAACTCAGGACAGCAACATTCAGAAAATAATGAACGAGGAATTTACAAACCCCAAGAACTTTACTGCCAATGAAAAAATCAGCAATCCTGATATGCAGGCACAGGCAGCGATGCTTGTTATGGACCCGACTACAGGACAAATCCGCGGTATGTACGGTGCATATGGCGAGAAAAAGGCTAATTTCACTCTAAACAGAGCTACGGATATGAAGAGACAGCCTGGTTCAAGTTTCAAGCCTATAGCGGTTTACGGACCTGCAATAGACCTTGGTATAATAACACCTGCTACTGTAATAGATGACGTACCGGTATATCTTGATAAAGAACATCCTACTACACCATATCCTAAAAATGCGGAAACAGGCGTATATGAAGGACTTCTCACAATCAGGAGAGCTATTCAAAAATCACAGAACGTTGTAGCAGCTCAGGTGTGGATGAATTTACTGGGTGCTCAGAATTCTATAAACTACCTGAAAAAGGTTAATATAGACAGGTCGAAAGAAGGCTATGTATCAATGGCTCTTGGTGGTTTGAACGAAGGTGTAAATCCTTTGATTATGGCTTCTGCATACGTTCCCTTTGACAACAAGGGAGTTTATCTGGAACCAATATCCTACACAAAAGTAACCGATGATAAAGGCAATGTGATATTGGATAAGAAAGCAGACCAGAAGAGAAACATAGCCTACAAAGAAACAACCGCATTCCTTATGACAAGCATGATGAGAGACGTTGTAACAAACGGTACTGCTGCTATAGGTGGTGGACTTGGAACGGTGAGGAACTCCTCAGGTAAGGTTATTCCTACCGCAGGTAAAACCGGTACCACCAACGATACCTACGACAAATGGTTCGTGGGATATTCACCATACTATGTGGGTGCTACCTGGTACGGATACAATTACAATAAGACTCTGAAAGGTCAGGAAGTTTATCAGGCATTGCGCCTTTGGAATAAAGTTATGAACAGGGCACATGCAAAGCTTGAGCCAAAAGATTTCCCTCAGCCTCAGGGATTGGTAAAAAAGACTATATGTATTTATTCCGGCAAGCTTGTAGGTCCATATTGCAGTGGTGATCCACGTGGCAATGCTATCAAGACGGAGTATTTTGCAAAAGGTACTGAACCAACTGATACATGTGATGTTCACATACTTGCAAAAGTGGATACAAGCTCAAAAGATATTTATGGACGCCCATTATTGGCAAATCCATTCTGTCCGCCAAGTTTGGTAAAAGAAAGGGTATTTATAAAGAGACCTGTACCATATTTACCGAAAAGCCCTCTAAAAGGCTCCCTGTCGGCGACAATCAAGGACTGGATTTATCAGTTATCCGAGGAGGAATACTGTACCAAGCATGGAGCAGGAACTTCTAACGTAACTCCACCGAATAACCCGGCAACTCCTTCTCAGAATACAGGCGGTGGTAATACTCAAACTGGAAATAACGGATCACCAAGTAAACCAACTAACAGTGTGGGAGGTAATCCTTCGGACAACTCAAATAATACAGATAACATTGGTGATATAATTCCATAACATAAAAAAGGCTTTTGCATTTATCATGCAAAAGCCTTTTTTTATTTAATAAAAAGTCTATTTTGATCCAATAAACAGCGTACCAACCTGTTCTCCGCTTAATATATCAAGAATTGCTTCAGGGTGACTACCGTTTGTCAGTACAACATCTACCCCTGCACCTGTAGCTATCTTTGCAGCACTTAGCTTTGTTACCATTCCCCCGGTACCACGTTTAGTACCAGCACCTTCTGCACATTCCTCAATCTCAGGAGTAATTTTATCTATGATAGATAACATCTTGGAATCGGGATTCTTCCTCGGGTCTGAATCATAAAAACCATCTATGTCCGATAAAATTATGAGTAAATCAGCCTCTATAATCTTTGCAACAATAGCGGACAGTGTATCGTTTTCGCTAAAGGTATCCTTTTGTCCGACTTTAAGCTCAACTGTAGAAACAGAGTCATTCTCATTTACTATAGGAACAATACCCTTTTCTAAAAGAGTTTCAAAGGTATTAACAACATTTTTACGGCATTTATCATCGCCCATTATGTCCCTTGTCAAAAGGATCTGAGCAACAATATGTCCGTATTCTGAAAAGAACTTACTGTACATATGCATAAGTTCACACTGCCCTACTGCTGCAACTGCCTGCTTTTCCCTGATTGTTTTAGGTCTTTCAGGCAATTTAAGTTTATCAACTCCTACCCCGATAGCTCCTGAAGTTACCAGGACTACCTCTTTACCCTGATTTGATAAATCTGAAATAATTCTTGCAAGCTTATCTATACAAGTAAAATTAATTTTCCCGGTCTCATATGTCAAAGTAGAAGTACCTACTTTAATGACAATCCTTTGTGCATCCTGAAGTTTCTGTCTTTTGAAACACATTTTCATCAATACCCCTTATACCAAAAATCGAAACACCTTTTAGATTATATAATAAATCCTTGATATTTTCCACTATACTTCTTCCTGATATGATGCACTTTTGTTTCTGATTGAATAAGAGCTTACTAAATGTTCAATCTTACCGAACACATACCGGTTCTCAAAGACCAAAAACAATATTATACCTAGAACCGTCGATGCAATCGCATCAAGAATACTATGTTGCTTAGTAAACCATGTAGACATGTATATGGTAATACACATTGCTAATGACGAAAACTTCATAAGCAACCTTTTACCGTATTTAAATGTAAACATTGTAAGCAAAATAGTATCAAGCATATGGATACTTGGGAAACAATTATACGGCCTATCATTCCCGTAAATAATCAAAACTAACCTTTTTAGCTGGTTGTCCGGTGCAACCACCGGGCGTGGAACCGTTGTTGGGTAGATATAGTATATTGCAAAACAAACAAACATACCAATCAATATACTGAACAAAAGTTTGTAATAGAATTTCTCATTATAATATGCCAAAATCAACAGAGTCCCAAAGATATAAAAATACCAAAAAATATATGGAATGATAAACCATTCGTTGAATGGTATCAGTTTATCAAGAAATATAGTTACATCATGTGCGTTCTTAGTAGTAACATTCAGTAAAAAATATATTCCCTGTGCCATTGGTATTAATAACATCAGCAGTATCCTACGAAAATACCCCCGCAAATTGTCTCGATTTAAAAAATTATTAGTCATAAATTTTTCTCCATCCGAATATTCTATATAACAAATAATTATACTCAGATTTTGAAAAATTGTTTACTTTTTTATCAGGAAACTTATAGAAACTCGTATTCCCTTGACCATGCTTGTTTTTCACCCGGCTCAATATTGATATTAACAAACGCCTCCGGGCTTGCAACATGTTTTGCTCCCCATAATGCAAATTTTTGTGGAACAAAATCGTTTGTTTCCTTTACGCCGGCTTCTGACTTGCTGTCATATAACTTCCATGTACTGCTTCCGCTACAATCAAAATCCTTAAACTGGCTGTAAAATTCTCCACTGAAGCTGTCAGGCCATGAAATTTCTTTATCTTTAATAATAATCTCGCCGCTGACATCATCCGGATGCATATCACAAGGAAGCTTCAATGAATAACTGCTTCCGATACTATTATTGTCTATTCCTATAAAATTGTGGCAGTACTCAGTTGTACTTATTTTTTTCTCCCCGGTGTTCTCTAATAAGTAGGTTATTTTTAACCTGTTTTGGCATAAACTCACACTTTTTTCATATATGTAGCCATAACCATTGTGTATAGGCATCACAGCTGACAAATCTACGGAAGTCTTATCGTTAATAACATTAAAATCAAGGGGCTTAACCTCATATTTTCTGAAAAAGTCATAAGGCTCCATATCAGGTCTTCTCAAAAGACCTACTCCAATCTTGGGGAAGTATTCTCCTACGAGCGTTTCATCAAAGCCTACCGGTTCGCGTATTCCAAATTCCCCACAGAGTCCGCAGCCTCCTGAACCCTTTCCCGGTTCTAAAGATTCCTTTACGCAAAAAGTATGTTTTCCGTCTAATGTAACCTGAGTAATAAATCCACACCAGTCAAATCTGGAACCATTGTATTTTTCTCCTGGGTATGATATTTCAACGGAAAGCCTCTCATTACTTAAAACAATATTTCTACACATAGCATCCTCCTTAAAAATTGGTCTTAGCCAACATAATTACCTTATATTACAAGTAGGTGTGAGTCAATAGTTTTCAAATTAAAAGGGCTGATGTTTTGGAAAACCTCCTTAACAATCAGCCCTATAAAAATTCCTACAAAAATTTAATTATTCCTCATCCTCCTCAATCATGTTCTTTTTAGCCTCTTCAATGACCTTGTTTGCAACGATAGCCGGAGCTTCCTCATATCTTTCAAACCACAGCTTGAAGTAGCCTCTACCATGGGTCATGGATCTTAAATCTGTAGCATACTTGAACATTTCAGACTGAGGAACCTCGGCTTCAACCTGCTGCTGTCCGTCATCCATTGGATTCATACCTAGAATTCTTCCACGTCTTTTATTCAGGTCACCGATTATATCTCCCATATATTTTTCTGGTACATAAATCTCTACATGTACAATTGGTTCCAGTAAAACGGGTGAAGCCATGGGCAAGCCTTTTTTATAAGCAAGTCTTGCAGCTATTTTAAAGGCCATTTCAGAAGAATCCACATCATGATATGAACCATCAACCAAAGTAGCTTTAAGGTTTACAACGGGATACCCTGCAAGAACACCGTGTACGATGGCTTCTCGTAAGCCCTTTTCTACCGCAGGATGATAGGATTTCGGCACAGAACCTCCGAATATTTTTTCCTTGAACACAAGATCCTCTGTGTCACCATGTTCAAACTCAATCCATACATGTCCGTATTGACCATGCCCCCCGGACTGTTTCTTATGTTTTCCTTCCACCTTTACTTTTTTCTTTATTGTTTCTCTGTAGGGTATTTTAGGGTTAACAAGATTTACTGATACCCCGAACTTTGCTTTAAGTTTGCTAACAATAACATCCAGGTGCTGTTCTCCTACACCTGAAATAAGGGTTTGATGTGTTTCTGTATTAATCGAGACTTTGAAGGTAGGATCTTCATCTTGTAGTTTATGTAAGCCGGAACTGATTTTTTCCTCATCCCCTTTAGCTTTTGGCTCTACTGCCATTGAAATAGCCGGGTCAGGAAAAGCTATCTTATCCAGTATGACTTTATTTGCCTGATCACAAAGAGTGTCGTTAGTATTTGTTCCGACCAGTTTTGCAACTCCACCTATGTCACCTGCTATAAGCTTATCTGTTGGAATCTGCTTCTTACCCCTCATAATGAAAATCTGACCGATTTTTTCCGCTCTCTCTGTTGTAGAATTAAAAACAGAAGAGTCTGCCTTCAAAGTTCCTGAATAAACTCTGAACATGGAAATTTTTCCTACAAACGGGTCAGCTATGGTCTTGAATACCAACGCAGCAAGAGGTGCGGATGCTTCAGGCTTTATTTCAACAGTCTCATCCTTTCCTGCTTTTTGAGCCTTGACTTTTATGGCTTCGGGAGATGGCATAAAAGATATAATGGCATCCATCAACTCCTTAACTCCCAGGTTTTGGTAAGCTGACCCACAAAATACAGGTGCTATTGTCCCATCAGCTATACCTGCCTTTATACCCTTTTGAAGTTCCTCAGCCGTAAACTCTTCTCCACTGAAAAACTTTTCCATAAGCCCTTCATCAGTTTCAGCTATTAATTCATTAAGTGAGTTTTTTATTTGAGAAATTCTATCTGTTAAATCCGAAGGAATCTCAGCATCTGTTACTTTATCCTTCTGGAATTTTTTCGCAGTCATATTGATTATGTCTACATAACCAACATATTTATCAGCCTCATAGATTGGAAGCTGGAATGGTATAACACTGTTGCCGAAAGTGTCCAGCATTTTATCGTAGGCAGCATTGAAATTAGCGTTCTCTTCGTCCATCTTATTAATAAAGAACATTCTGGCTGCACCATACTCTTTGGCGTAAGCCCATGATTTTTCTGTTCCCACGGAAACGCCGCTTTTTGCAGAAACTACTATCACCGCGCCTTCTGCTGCACGGATGCCCTGCATTACTTCTCCTACAAAATCAAAATATCCGGGAGTGTCAATTACATTGATT
>JAEYNY010000035.1 GCA_023412275.1 Bacillota bacterium | reverse complement strand
AAAAGTATTGTCCGACCTGCGTTCCAGCTCTCTGGTCATCTGGTATCCGTACATATCCCCACTCTCCAGAAGTTTAAGGACAAGCATGGTTGTACTTCCCTTTAATAATTCTTTGTCAATCTTCATTAATATACCTCCGAATCATATGCATAGTATATCTATGTATTAATTTACACTTATCTCCCAATTATGTCAAGAGAAGCAACTTCTATCAACCTCAAAAAAATGGCAGCGACTAATTTACTACATGAGCCGCTGCCATTAAAATTCTTATATCTTATATCTCATATCTCTTTCCTGCTTCAAGAAAACCTGTCCCAAGGACTATCAGAAGCGGTATAACCGGCATGTGGTATCTGGACTGAACCTCCAGAAATGTGTATGAAAGCAGCAGTCCTCCAAATATCATTAATATAATCAGGGAATCATACCGCTTCTCTTTTAAAGTGTACAAGCAAGTACACACAGCCATAAGAATAACGAGAATATAAAATAACTGAGATACTGCATAGAATATCCTCGGATGTGACTTTACACCATTTTCAGCTTTGGAGTCCTGTGAGGATATTGTACTCCAGTAATATCCGTAATTTTCATTTCCCCATTGTATTTCAAATTTTCTAAGTGCTAGTTTTGCAAAACCAACAGGGTCGTTTTTTATTCTGCTAATGGCTATGTCTTTTGCTTCCTTCTGAACTTTTTCAAAATCAAAATTATTCTTCTTGATTAATGAAAAGTCTTCATTGTTAAACATCCCATCAGCTTTACTGTTTGTCCCAATCATCAGGTTAAAGCCTGAATCCGATTTAGTAATGTCAACGCCTGTAGCCTTCTGTATTGGCAAATTTATAAGGTTAACAACTGCAAAATATACTGCTATAAAAAGCAATATTGATTTAATACCCAGTACTAAACTGGTAAAGTTATCAGCTCTGTATCGTTTGTACAAAAGTATGAACACGGCAAAAACAGGCAGCATGATCATTGCCATTGGTCTTATTAGCTGAGCTAAAGCCGTAATAAAGCCTGCTCCTATTAACATAAGGTTTCCATTCCAAAATCCGTGATTTTTGTAAGTATATTTCTTAATAAAATAAAGTGTTAACAATACTGCTCCAGTAAATAGCACTAGAAATACATGCTCGGAGGCAATAACAGAGGTATACATAATTTGTGCCGGCCACAAGGCACACAACAATGAAGCCACTCTTCCTGCTCTTTCACCGTAAAGCATTTTACCCCCGGCATATATAATAAATACAAGTGCCAATGAAAGTAGCATATTAAATATTTTTATTGTCCATAGACCTGAACCAAAAATTGAAAAAAGTCCGGCCAATATCATTCCAAAACCGATTTTAAAAGGAAATACTGCATAGAAATCTGCAAATCCTTTGAAATCTCCCTGTCTTGCATTAACCCCATAGTTGTATAAGTGCAAAAAGTCTGAAAATGGCTGGGTCTGAATATACCAATTCCATACCAAACGTGGAACAACAGCAGCCAAGACTAGCAGTATTATGAAAACTGCCTTATTTATCTTTGTCAGAATATTCAGCCTGTAAATTGCGAATAAGCCCACACCTGCACCTATAAAGTATACAAGACCCGCAATAAAAGGCAGTTTCAGCGATGAAGGCCCTGATTTAAAAGCGGCAATCAAAGCTATTGCTGCCAGAAGTCCAATAGCACCAAATACTATAATATAAAATATAATGTTCTTGAATTTTGTTTTTTTCAAATCATCACTCCTCTTATTAAAATATTCCAAATTTTAAGAATACAATTTATTTTAACATAACCGGGTAAATAATACCTTATAATTTGATTTTCATATATTCGTATGGTAAGCTAAAACTTATTATTTATTTTTGAGAGGTAAGCTTATGCGTACACAGAATATATACAAGAATTATGAACCTGCCGTTACCGATCCAAACAAGGATTACGCCTACGGCTATTGGTTTGTTTTTTGTTCAAATAAACTTTTGATTTTAAATAAAGAAAGTGGAGCGAAAATTCCGGTTTACAATGAATTAACAGGACTTGGCCAAGTATTAACTGCCCCCTTGTATCTGGGGAAATTTTATGGTCAGCCTGCATATTGTATCGGGATTGATGACAACACACAAGCTCCATCGGGAATGTCTTTTGTAGATTTGAGGTCAACCTTCGGAGTACTGGATGAAGACTCTTTTTTGTTGGCAAGTAAGGCTGTGCAGGTAGTGGCTTGGGAGCAAACCCACCGTTTTTGCGGCAAATGCGGTTCTTTAACGCAAGACCTTTCCGGCGAACGTGCAAAGGTTTGCCCTAAATGTGGTTTTATAAGTTATCCCAGAATATGTCCTGCGGTAATTACAGCAGTTTTTAAGGATAATAAGATATTGCTGGCCCACGCTCGTTCCTTTAAAGGTGACATGCACAGCCTGATAGCAGGTTTCGTGGAGGCAGGTGAAACACTGGAAGAAGCTGTTGAAAGGGAAATAATGGAGGAAATCGGTATTAAGGTTAAAAACGTAGAATATTGGGGTAGCCAGCCATGGCCTTACCCAAACTCGCTAATGCTTGGATTTACAGCAGAGTATGAAAGTGGAGAAATAAATGTGGACGGGGTTGAAATATCTCATGCTGACTGGTATGACGTTGAAAACCTACCTGAACTGCCCTCAAAGGTCAGTATTGCCAGAAAAATAATCGATTGGTACTCACAAGGGCGTCCCTGAGTATAAACTTATATACAAAAAAAATGGCTGTCAGCCCTGTGTTTTCAGGGTTGGCAACCATTTTTTATTTTTATTGAATCTCTATTCTGTTATTAACCTTTTTGGTTTCACTTTTTGGAAGGACTATTGTAAGAATTCCATTTTCATACTTTGCAGAAACATCCTCATTTTTAACGTTTTCAACATAGAAGCTTCTGCTGAAGGAGCCGTATCTTCTTTCTTTTCTTATATAATTATCTCTCTCTTCCTTTGACTCCTGGTTCTGTTCAACTGCGATAGTAAGTGTGTCATCTTTCAAATCAAGCTTGATATCTTCTTTTGCAACACCCGGAATTTCTGCTTCTACGATAAATTCTTTTTCGTTTTCCTTAATATCTGCTCTTATTGGATTTCCGCCTGTAAATCCTAAAAAGGAATCATTGAAAAAACTATTGAACATATTTTCAATATCCAACAGGCTTCCTCTCTCCTGTATTTTATTGTTTCTGAATGGTACTATTCCAAACATACAAACACCTCCAAATGATTTTTAATATATTTATTTTTGATTTTGACTTTCTTTGACCTTGTGATTATATTTTACCTGTATCTATTTGATCTTTCAATATGGTATTTTGACCTTCCCTGACTTTAATTCATAACAAAATCCAATCTCACTTAAATATATTCCAAATCCTTATTCTTTCTTAAAATTCCTTACTTTTTTACTCTTAATCCCCAACAACTGCAATATTTCACGCCAGTCTATCGCTCCAACTAAAGCCATTAGGAAAATAGCTATTACAATATATGCACACACTGCGAATAATGTTTGCAATGCAACTGAAAGCTTCATAAAATTGAAAAAGCTATATATATATTTGCTGGACAAGACGAGAACTGCCGTTACCGCAGCGGGTAGCACAACCCATTTTCTTAAGTCGATGACCATTCCTGTATTTTTGGTTATTATTATAAAATTAAGTATACAGAATATAAAATAGCTGATTATGATACCAAAAACATATGCAGGTATCCCATAAACAGGTATTAGAAAATATACACATAGTATTCTTATAACCGACCCTATTATTGAATTGGTAAGTAAAAGGCCCTGCTTCCCCAACCCGTTCATAACTCCGGTCAGAATCTGCTGAAGATAGATGAATATACATGTAAAGGACAATAGAAACATTGTGCTACCAACGTTCTGACCGGGGTATACCAAATTTGATATTTTGCTTGGATAGCAGGCAAATAGTGCCATAAATACAAACCCAACTACCATGGTAATTTGAATTGATTTTGATATTCTGAAATTTACCCTACTGTAATTCTTTAATGACATGGACTCAGAAATAGCCGGAACAAGTGTTGTCGCGAGCGATGTTGTTACTAATGCAGGAAAAAATATCAGCGGCATTGCCATCCCGGCCAATTTTCCGTATTCCTCCATGCACTGTATGTAATTCAGCCCTCCAACAAGAAGCCTTCTTGGAATCAGAATTACTTCTATGGCCTGCATTACGGACATTATGAACCGATTAAAGGAAATGGGTACTGCACAGTTCAGAATGGATTTTACCAGTACTCTTTTTCTGGTACGACCTTCATTATTTTTTATAATAGTATGAGGATATTTCTTATATCGATAATAAATTGCCAAAACAAACAAATTTGACATCTCCCCCAATGCCATTCCCAATGTAGCCAAAGCACATGCATACCCGAGCCCGGCCTTTAAAAATTGTGAGGCAAATATCAACACTATACCGATTTTAACAAGCTGTTCAACTATCTGGGATACGGCTGTAGGCGTCACTTCCTGAATTCCATAAAAATAGCCCTTGTAGGCAGAAGCTGCCGCAATAAAAGGTATACAAGGCAGTAATATCCATACTGAGAAATATGTTCTACTGTCTTTTAATAAAATGTTTACTATAAAATCAATGTTAAAGTATAGTACTATTGATACAAATATACTTGTAACAAAAACTGCAAACAAGCCTACTTTAGATATGCGTTTTATGTTAACAGCATTTCCTTTTGCAAGTTCCTCAGCAACCATCTTTGAAACTGCAATGGAAACGCCTGAAGTTAATGTGAGAATTATCAAAGTGTAAAGCGGTACAATAAGTTGATAAACGCCCATTCCCTCAGCACCAATGAGGTTTGACAAATATATTCTGTAAACAAAACCGATTACTCTTGTTACCAAGCCTGCGGCCATCAAAATTATTGCGCCTGTTATAAACGTTTTTTTGGTCATGTGTACCCCATTATTTTTAATCTTAAACTATAATATTGAGGTTGTTTACCTTTTATGACTCTAGGTTTCCAGCTGCATGGCATTTATTTCAGGTTGATACTCCGTAACAGGTCATTTATAATAACCTCATCAGCTGCTAGCACACTAGCCATTCAGTGTAAGCAGTCTACAGCTTATATAAGCGGGCAGGCCTTTGGCCTTAAACTTAATTCAGTGAACACTTTGTTCGTCAATAAACAGATCAAGTTTTTTGAACATTTATTTAATTTAATTACAGTCATTTAGATATAGAGAAAGACGATGACAGGGATAAAAAATAACCCCCGTTTCATTTGCCTTATTTTTTTATGCTTTTGAACAGGGGTAAATGGAGGTCAATATGATTAATCTTAATAAGAGGTTTGTAACAGGTGTTATAGCTTTGTCTTTATGTGCAGTTTCGGCTGTACCTATTTACAATCTTGCAGCAGTAAAAAGCGAAAAAAATGTTTTTCCGGAAACAGAGACGTTCATGTCTGGTACAGAGAATGCAGTAAAAACAGAACGTCACTTACTATATAGTAATTTAAGCTACTCGACGGCGACAACGCCTAGTACAGAGCTGCTACAAGCGGTAGCTAAAGCCTCACCGGCAAAAGAAACTGCTAGTTCTGTAAATAAGACAACTGTAAGCAAGACAAAAACAGCACCCACAAGTACAACTAAAAAAACTACTACAGTAAAAAAAGCAACTGCTTCACCGACCAAAAGAAAAACTGCCGCAAAACCGGCCACAAGCAGAAGTTATGCAAGTACAGCTCCTGCAACAACTTCAAAGGCAGCTGCAATAATATCTACTGCAAAGAATTATATAGGTGTACCGTATGTATGGGGCGGAACAACTCCAAGTGGGTTTGACTGTTCCGGATATACTAAATATGTTTTTGCAAAGCACGGAATTAGTCTTCCTAGAACAGCTGCAGAGCAATACAATGTTGGTTCATATGTTTCAAAGGCAAATCTTAAAGCCGGAGACTTAGTCTTCTTTACAACATATAAGGCGGGTCCGTCACACTTAGGTATTTATCTGGGTAACGGAAGTTTTATTCATGCAAGTTCTTCAAAAGGAGTTATTATCTCCAGCCTTAGCAACAGCTATTTTGCAGAAAGATATATAGGAGCAAAAAGGGTAATAGGATAACATTTTTGTGTTACACAAATTTTACAAAGAGGTTGCAGATAACTGCAGCCTTTTTTGTTGTTCTTATGGTAGAATGTTAATATGTCGCTTTTTAACGGAGGATTACATATGAAAATGGATAAACTGATTGAAAAATTAAGCCGTAGACTTAGTCATAAAAATCTCATAACAATGATAGTCATACTTTCAGTGTCCATTATTGCATTATTAGGGGTTATTTTTAAAAACGATATTATGTTACCCCTCAGTAGTCTCACATCCCCCGGTGAAAATTCAAATACTATTTCCATGCCTCCATTAGTGGTAATAGACCCCGGACATGGAGGAAGCGAACCCGGTGCAGGCAGCGGTAAAATAAACGAAAAAGACATTACTCTGGCTATTTCATTGGAAGTAGAAAAAATTCTAAATGAAAAACATATTGATAATATACTTACAAGAAGGGATGATACTGCTGTAAGTCTGGAAGACAGAACAAAGCTTGCTAACGAAAAAAAATGTTCACTTTTTATAAGTATACATAATAATTCTTTTACTGATCCGGCTTCCCATGGGATACTTACAACATATAACCCAAATTCACCTACAGGTGAGAGTAATGCCGAAATTATGCAGTCAAAGCTTAAAACACTTGGCATGTTTAACAGAAAAATTGTTCCACGACCAAATTTATACGTGCTCCGTCGAACAGAAATGCCCTCACTGCTTCTGGAAATAGGTTTTCTTTCAAATAAGAACGATTTAAAACTCTTAACCTCTTCCGATTTCCAGAAGAAATGTGCCGTACAAATTGAAAAAGGTATAGAAGAAATTCTGGAGGCAAATGCTACTGCCTCATCAGAAAGCTCCTCAAAAGACTGATAATTTCTTCTTTATCTGTCATTTGGAATATTTTTTGTTTTGTATATGCAGCATCCCTCATGCCTTTTATATACCAGGCTATATGTGAACGCATTTCCAGTATACCTGTTCTTTCACCTTTTAAGTCAATGAGCATATTCATGTGCCTTATAATTGTCTCGATTTTTTCTTGGGGCGAAGGGTCAGGAATTATTGTTCCATCCTCAAGAAACCTGACTATTTTTTTGAATATCCACGGGTTTCCCTGTGCCCCTCTTCCAACCATTATTGCATCGCACCGCGTTTCTTCCAGAAGCTTTTGGGCTTCTTTGGGGCCGGTTACATCACCGTTTCCTATTACAGGTATTGAAACTGCCTCTTTTACCTGCCTTATAATGTCCCAGTCAGCTTTTCCGCTATAGTACTGCTCTCTGGTTCTACCGTGCACGGCAACGGCACTGGCACCGTTTTCTTCGGCAATGCGTGCTATTTCAACCGCATTAATACGGCTATCATCCCAGCCCTTTCTTATCTTTACGGTTACTGGTTTTTGGGACGCAGCTACAACTGCTCTGATTATTTCTGCAATCAGCTGGGGATTTTTCATCAATGCACTACCCTCGCCGTTTTTAGTAATTTTCGGAGCAGGACAGCCCATATTGATATCAATTATCGCTGCATCTGAAGCGTTCAGCTTATCTGCAACCTCTGCCATAATTGTTGGATCAGATCCAAAAATCTGAACAGCTCCCGGCTTTTCTATCTCATGCATTAATGTAAGCTTATTGCTTTTGTCATCATCGTAGTGCATGCCTTTTGCACTTACCATCTCGGTATATACAAGGCCACATTCCTGTTCCTTACACAGTACACGAAAAGGCATGTCCGTTACTCCAGCCATGGGAGCTAAAAATATATTGTTTTTTAATTCAACATTACCTATTTTCAAAAGTAGTAACCCTCATTTAATTTATTATTTATATGGATATTATCTGTTGTAATTACAATGATATTATAGCAATTTATGTGTTGCTGGTCAAAAAGGGACTTTTGAAGACTAGAATATCTTTGACTTCTCATAAAAAGAGTACTTCAATGTTTCATTGTTGCACGAATTTATTTCAAATAAAGAATCTCGTTGAATAATAAGTAAGTAAATGATATACTTTGGCTAAAATCCTATTTACGGGGGCTAAAATGATTTTTAATTCGCTAAACTTTTTAGTTTATTTTTTCGTGGTTACTATTCTATACTTTATATTACCAGTCATTCCTCGACGATATATGCTCCTTGCTGCCAGTTGTTTTTTCTACATGGCCTTTATTCCAAAATATATTTTTATATTAGCACTTACAATTACAATAGATTATTTTGCCGGCAGATTCTTAGAAAAATTACATAAAAATAGAAAGATATTTTTATCATTAAGCATATTATCTAACATAGGACTTTTATTTATTTTTAAATACTTTAATTTTTTCAATGAAAATATAGTACATATTGCAAATTTCTTTAATTGGAATTATCCTATTCAAAGTCTTAAAATTATTCTACCAATTGGATTATCATTTCACACATTTCAAAGTCTCAGTTATATAATTGAAGTATATAGAGGAAACCAAAAGGCTGAAAAGAATTTTGGAATATTTGCTCTGTATGTTATGTTTTATCCGCAGTTAGTTGCCGGACCGATAGAGAGACCACAAAATATGTTGCATCAATTTCATATAGATCATAAATTTGATTTATACAGAATTGCAGATGGGTTAAAATTAATGCTCTGGGGAATGTTTAAAAAAGTAGTAATCGCAGATCGCTTGGCTCTCTTTGTTAATCAAGTTTATAATAATCCAACAGAACACACAGGCCTTTCAATTCTAATAGCAACATTCTTTTTTTCTATCCAGATTTATTGTGATTTTTCCGGGTATTCAGAAATAGCTCTAGGGTCGGCTAAAGTAATGGGATTTAACTTGATGATTAATTTCGACAAACCATACCTTTCTCGCAGCATTTCGGAATTTTGGAAAAGGTGGCATATTTCTCTTTCAACCTGGTTTAAAGACTATGTTTATATTCCTTTGGGGGGTAATAGAGTAAGTACATTAAAAGTTTATAGAAATCTATTCATTACGTTTTTATTGAGTGGATTGTGGCATGGTGCGAATTGGACATTTATTTTATGGGGTAGTATAAATGGAGTATATCTGATTGCATCAAGAGTCACAGAAAAAATGAGAAAACGATTTATATCCTTTTTAAGAATAAATGAAAAAGGTCTATTACATAATGTATTACAAGTGATCATTACTTTTAGTCTCACTTCTTTTGCATGGATATTTTTCAGAGCGAATAGTTTAAGTGACGCATTAGTAATAATTAGGCGTATTTTTACCGGATGGACAGCTGGTCGGTATATGTCCGTTATAAATACTGTACTTGCTAAAATACCGAGTTTATCTAAAGTTTCTTTTATGCTCGCATTTCTTTTTGTTTTTTTCTTAGTAATTATAGAAATTATCCAGACAAAAATAGTAATAAGGAATATTATTGATAAAAAATTATCTTATCTAAGCTGGTTTATTTACATATTAGGTATTTTTACTGTTATTGTTTTAGGTCAATTTACTCAGGCGCAATTTATATATTTTCAATTTTAAAAAGGAGAAAATAAAACATGAAACGAAAAGACTTTTTATTAATAATTGTTTTTATAATCATTTGTATTTTTGTAGACAATATTATTGGTTATAGTCTTGATAAATTGCCCAAAAAAGATAATAGAGATTTAGATGGCTATATGTGGAGAGACTTGTATAAATCAAAAGAAAATAGCATAGATATGATGTTTGTTGGGTCTTCGCATGCCAGATTTGCTTTTGACACAAGTTTATTTGATAAAAAACTGGGAAAGAATACTTTTAATTTATCTACCCCTGATCAGACTCCACTTGCCGGATACTATGCTTTGAAGCAAGCCCTAAAGTACCAGAAGCCTAAGATGATTATTTATGAGGCATATTGGAATAAGATGTGTACAGATGATAATACCACTGCTGCTAATTTTATTTATGACTATATGAAGGACGAATTTTTGAAGCTTAAGTTGATGTATTCTTTAAAAGAGGATAACAAATTTAAAGATTTTTTTCTTAATTCATATGTTAAGTCTTACAAACATAGACAAAAGTTAAATAATTTTCTGAACCGGGCCATTAATGGAGATGTTTTATCATGTTCTAGTACTGTCGCTGATATTAATGATTTCGGAAAAATTAAGTATGGTGGGAAGGGATACTTAGAAACAGATGTAGTTGTATCACCAAATCAATTAAATAATAGTTCTTTTAAGCGTACTAAAAACTATAACTTTAACAATAAGCAGTTGGAATATTTTCAGAATACCATTGATTTATGCAAGGAAAATAATATCAAGATGTTGATAGTTACAGCACCAATGCCATTAAAGACCTTAAGTTTCGTAAAGGAGTATAGTTCTTATAGTAAAAAAATAAATGATATTGCACTTAAAAATAATGTAAAATATATTGATTATAATATTATCAATATGAGCCAAAATTTATTTGATGATTCCTGTTTTATGGACAGCAATCACATGAATTCAAAAGGAGCTCAAACCCTTGATTTATTGTTACTGGATGTAATCAAGTAATTGTACAAGATCTTGTTTTGTGAAAGTATTAAAAATACCAGTACCCTTTCGGATACTGGCATTCATAAAATTTTGGCGTCCCGGACAGGAATCGAACCCGCATCAGTGGAACCGGAATCCACCGCTTTATCCATTAAACTACCGAGACATATTGATAAGTACACTGATATATTATAGACTATTGAAGCTCACTTTACAACAAAGGAGCTTGAATTCTTTTTGATATGTCACTATGGGGAAAGTTAAAACACTCTATGAAAACAGGCATAGAATAACGGAGCAAAACCTAGTAAAAATGTTGAAAAACCAGTTAGTATAAGATATTCCTTACCTTTACCTGAAACCTTCCTTATTACAAAGTAATTACTTATCACTAAAGATACAAGAAAAATAACTATTACAAATGATGCTATTGCTTTTGATGTTAATGTTGCTTTATCAAGCATAAATCCCGTAAAGCCAATTAAAATAAAAGGTGTTAAGCATAATCCCAACAAAGAAAAAAATAAATTTATAAGTATTATTTCTTTAAATTTTTTTGGTGATACCGGGTATTTTATTTCATCAAGTGTATTTAATCTCAAATCATACCCGCATTCGCAATACCTGTCATTATTTTCACGTATGGTTTTACAATTAGGACATTCTTTCATAAATCCCCCTCTTACACTTATTTAACTTTATTATTTTAATCCTACTTGCTGAAGAAACTGTGTTGAGATGAATTTCATATATTATGAGGTTCGTTACCACGGAACTTATGAAGTAACATATTTTACATATTATAACCTATATACTATTGATTTACAATGTTTTACACATTTACAATGTATCCACTCTTTAAGGAGATTGAATTCTTTTGACATCCCACAATGAGTAAAGTTACAAAACGCTATTAAAATATCCCTAGAATAATACCAAAACAAATACAAAATAAAAGAGTAAACCCTAGTAAAAAGGCAGCTAAACCGGTTAATGCAATATATATTTTGCTTTTTCCTGAAACCTTTTTTATTGCCACATAATTGCTTTTTACAAGTGCTGCAAGAAAAATAACTATTACAAGCGATGCTATTGCTATTGAGTCAGTTGTTGGACCACCCGTAAACCCTAAAAATCCAATCGCAACGAAAGGTGTTAAGCATAATCCTAACACAGAAAAAAACAAATTAATTAGTACTGTTTTTAAATAAATTCGTGATGATTGCAAGTATCTTACTTTACTTTCATTGAGTATATTTAATCTCAAATCATACCCACACTCACAATACCTGTCATTATTTTCACGTATGGTTTTGCAATAAGGACATTCTTTCATAAATCCCCTTTTATATTTTTCATCATAAGGTGTTCAGCTATGCCTTTTTTATATAAATCAGGAATAACACAGACCTCTTGGTATCCCACTTTTTCATATAATCGTTTAGCTCCCACGTTAAAGTCTGCAACTACAAGAAATAATTTTGAATTCTCTTTTGCGTTTGTGTCTTCAAAGTATTGAAGTAACTTTTTTCCTATACCAAGATTTCGATATTCCTCTTTTACAGCTATTAAATGTAAATAAGGGAAGCTATGGAATGCGCCGTTTTGTACAACCCAAATAAAGCCTAAACATAAGCCTTCTTTATTAATAGCTACAAATATCTCTCCCTTTGAAATCCCCTCATTAACTGATTTAAAAGCTGAGTTTTCCTTAGAAAAATGTACTCTCCCTAATTCTGATTTCTGCAAAGCACTAATACAATCAACAGAGTGTTTTTCCTCGGCTTTAATAATACTTACTTCCATTTGATTACCCCCTTTTTCTTTGTTTAATCTATTTTAAAGAAACTCAAAAATATCAACTAAATTCTCACAATACTGTTTATAGTTATGCGAATTTTCCTTTCTTACAAGAATAGCATTTATGCCTGCATTTACAGCCCCTAAAATATCAGCGTCATAGCTGTCTCCCACCATTGTTGCTTCACAAACATCACTAAGTTCACTCAATACTTTTCTATATGCATGTATATTTGGTTTTTCAAAACCTATATCGGCAGACGAATAAATACCTTCAAAAAACCCGCTAATACCTAAATCGTTGACTAAATGCGCTAATTCAGGCACATGGTTTGAAACAATAACATTGTGGTATCCTTTACTTTTCGCTATCTCCAAGCAAGGTATTGCATCGTCATAAAGCTGCCATTTTGTAATATCCAAATATTTTACTTTGATTTGACTTGCCACCTTATATGACAGATTTTCCTCAATCCCCATTTCTCTGAGAATGTTTGTAAAATGCAATGTCATTTGCTCCCACCAAGATGAACCTTTAAAGAATTCAGTATGGGGTATATTCGGGGAATGCCACGGAAATCCGTGATTCAAATATTGCCTTATGTCATTAAGTGAGATATCTTTGTATCCAAATTCATGCAAAAGGTCATATATTACCTGACCCCACATTCCATTTCTATATGCTAGCGTGTTATCAAAATCCCAAAGAATATATTTTTTCCCCATATCATATCACCCTTGCAATACATGCAATAGCCGTTGCTGCCGGAACCAATAAAAGCTTGCCAGCATGGTTCCTACAACATATATTACCGACGTAAGTACAAGAACGGCTATAACTTGTATGGTCATTTACGAATACCTCCATTATAAATGATAAGTATTCTACACCCGTTCGCCCATTACCTCCTAAATAATGCAATATATTACAGTATGATTCCATAAAAAAATCCCTCTGTGCATTTTTTGCATAGACGGATATTTTTCTACTAGCCCTGACCTACCTACAATCTCATTATAATCAGTGACAGCAAATATTGAATTGCAGAACTGATTAGTGCATTCCAGCAAAATACGAGAACAAACACCAGTCCTCTTACATTGTTAGATAACCTGAACAGCACGCAAAGTCCCCTGGTAATTGCGCCGTTAAACCAGAAATATGACAGTATTCCCATAACCGTTGTTATAAACAATAGAATCATTGAGCCAGTGGAAAATGTCCATCTGCTGCTAAAGTAAATTAAAATATCCATAGGAGTTAATAGAATGTTAACCAGAATATAAACCTTCATAACCTTTGTAATAAGGCTTGAATATGTATTCACCACAGAGGCATTATATCCCTCACTCCTCTTTTTGAAATGCTTTATAACGTCAAAAACAGGGTATGAGAAGCAAATCACATCTACAAACCCTATTATTAACGCAGTTATAAATAAAACCGCTGCCGTTTTAAAATTGAAGTTTAAATTGGTTATAAAAAAGCCCTTAGGGTTTTGGGGATTAAGTATATAGAAAATAACATCCCGCAAACCTACAAAAACTATACCAATGTAAAGCCACATACTTTTGTCTGTAAGCTTTGAGTAAAAGTCTTTTTGCAGCAAAAAAAGATCAATAAATGTATTGTATTTCGATTTCATTTCTGCTCCTATCACAAAACGCATTTATCATTATATAATATATATTATTTAACAGAGTTCAATCAATATAGCAAGATATTTTTAAAAAATTTCTATTAAAATATATGCGATTGCTGCAATACTTCCGATAAGGGCAGAATTTATTATAAGAATCTTCATAAACCGGGATTCGTTAAATTTTCTTTTTAAATGCTTTTTACATGACGATTTTTGCCTTTCTTTCGGTACAGTCGCCAAGTTACCCTTGTTTTCCTTAACATAGTTATTAATTATTGCTTCTGCCTCCCTAAGAATAAATTTGTTGTTATAAACTGAACCGCCCTCCCTTTGTTGTTTTTTTTCATTATCGCCGCTTTGTGCATCTTGTTTCATTACCAGAATAGCCTCCTCAAACAGGTTTGAATGTATGTCTCTGAGCACGATTACCTTTTTTTCCTTACCATAAAACATAGTAT
>JAEYNY010000012.1 GCA_023412275.1 Bacillota bacterium | reverse complement strand
GCACAATACGCAGAACCGAAAAAGAAATAAATGAAATAACCCTGCTGCCCAATAAAAAATGCCATGTAATAAAAGTATCCGACAGATTTGGTGACTACGGACTTGTAGGTGTGGTAATAACAGAACAAAAAGGGAATAGCCTGTTTATTGAAACACTGCTGTTAAGCTGCAGGGTACTGGGGAAAGGAATTGAGGATTCGATCCTGGTAGGCCTTGCACAGAGCTGCAGAGAGCAAGGTGTTGACATTATTGAAACGGAATATGTGCTTACGGAAAAGAATAAGCCTGTACTGGAATTCCTTGAAAGAACGGGATGGGAAAGAGTAAGTACAACAGAAAATTGTATAAAATTCAAAATTGCCGTTGATAAGGTACCTACAAAAGCCAAATATGTTGATTGCTACTTTAATTCAAGCTATTCTGAGGCCGCAGCGACAGTAGAAGAGAAGGTACCAATTCATGAGGATAACGAGGCTCAGGTAGAAACAGTAGCGACAACAAAGCCGGGTGATCTTAAATGGGAAGTACATATAGTAAACCAAGAGAAGCTATTACACAGAGAATACATGTCCCCGTTAATGAAGTGCACAGTTAAGGAGCTTCTGGAGATACCTAAATATGATAGGGTAAGTAGCAACCCGGCTAAAACTGAGTATGTACCTCCAAGAAACAAAGTAGAAGAGGAAATCTGCAAAATATGGCAGATAGTATTGAATGTAGAGACAGTAGGCATAGACGATACGTTTTTTGATTTGGGCGGGAATTCACTGTTGGCGATAAAACTTGAAGTGGAGATGGAAAAAGCGGGCTTAAAGATAGCAAGCTACGATGTATTTAAACTCAAAACTGTAAGGCAGCTTGCATCAGTATTCACTTCCGGTAACGTTGAAGACACAATGATAAAAGTAGAAAACAACATAAGTAATACCTTGCCGGCAGTTTCTGAAGTAATTTCAGAAGAGATTTCCTCCAATAGAGTTTTAATAGAAGGAATCAAGCCGTTTAATGAAATATATTATAAAAACTGTTTCTACAATTCTGCATTTCCGGTTATAGAGCTATATGGAAGAAGTATAAATACATTCCTGATCAACGATGTTCCGGTATTTTCATATGACGATGCTTCAACAGAGATGAAATTGGACATAGAATATGTCCAAGTAAATCATATAGAGAAGTTATTGGAAGAAGAAGGCATAATGGTTGAAACAAAAACTTCCAGTGAAAATATTGTTAAGGACATAATCAATTCCATTAGTAAGAAAAGACCGGTTGTAATTTGGATTGATTGTTTTTACGAATCCATTAGGCCGGAGATGTATCAAAAGAGTCATTGGCCTCATACTTTACTTGTTTATGGATATGACGAAAGTGAAAAAGTATTTTACATAATAGAACATGAACATCGTGACAATTTATCCTATAAGCCCCGTACAATTGGTTTTGAGGATATTATAAATTCATATAATGGGTACCTTACCAATTTTAGAACAAATGACTCTACCTATTATGAATTTTATTATAATTCCGCAATGGCACAAAAGAAAACTGACAAGGATAATAGAGATTTATTTTTGTCATATATAAGCGCAAACAAAGATTTAATTCAAGAACATCTTGATTACTTAAACAAGTTCACCTTGGATTTGGAGAAGCTGGTTATGGATAAATCTATTCTGGATAAGAATATTCAATGGTTGCTGAATGGAATTAACAATATTGTAAATATAAAGCAGGTTGAAAAATATTTATTAACAAACCTATTCGGCTCTGAATCAGAATGTTGCACTAGCTTTGAAGATATATTCAGTAACTGGATTTTTACAAGAGGAACCCTCGCAAAATATATGTATTCAGGTCTTTATAGGCAGGGAACCTTCAGGAGCTTAATACAAAATGTTTCAAAACTTTATGAACTGGAATCAAAATACTATACTGTATTGGTTCAAATGGGAAAAGAGCTTTAATGAAATAAACGTTAAAATGGGGGACAAATGATGAAAGACAGTATAAAAATAGGTATAGCAGGTTGTGGATGGATTGCACAAAATGCACATATTCCAGCGTTTCAAAGGATTAAAGGAGTAGAAGTCATATCTGTTTTTGATAACGATATCCAAAAGACAAAGGATGTCACAAAAAAATTTAACATTAATAATGCATATGATAATTATCAGGATTTTTTGGAATCAGAAATTGATGCAGTAGTAATTTCAACTCCTAATTATACACATGGGGATTTTTCTATAAAGGCACTTCAAAAAGGCAAACATGTCTTGTGTGAAAAGCCTATCACAATCCATAGTAAAGATGTGGTAGATATTATACGGGTTGCTAGGGAAAACAGAAAAGTTTTCATGCCGGGATTTGTGAATAGATTCCGAGAAGATATAAAAAAGATGGCCGAGATTATTTCAAAAGGAGAAATAGGAGAAATTAATAAAATAAAAGCAGGATGGATAAGAAAATCAGGGGTTCCAAGGCCAGGAACCTGGTTTACAAACAAAGAACTCTCAGGTGGTGGCGTTTTAATAGACTTAGGCCCACATATACTTGATTTGTGTCTGATGCTGTTAAAAGAAAATCGTGTCAAAGATATTAGTTTCACAGCATCCCGTAATTACAATTCAGATAAAGATAAAGGTGCGTCCTGGTTTGACACGGGGGAGTTTCAGAATTCTGTCATTGATGTGGAAGATACAATAACCTCCAATATAATCTTTGAAAATGATACTGTTATAGAATTGAACTTATGCTGGATGTCACCGGTAAAAGGTGACCATACATATTTTGATGTTCAAGGGTCAAAAGGTAGTCTTGAACTTAAAACACTTTTCGGCTTTAGCAATGATCGGTTATGGGACAAGGATTCTATAACCGTAAGCAGTTTGAATGGTTTTAGAAATGAAGTAGTATTTGATAGAAGTACAAATAATGCACTCACAGCTTTTGACGGGCTTACACGTTACTTTGTAAGTACAATTAAAGGCGATTTGACATCCAGTTTAACCCCTGAAGACGGATATAATACTGTAAACTTGATAGAAAAGTTATATATGACCGAAAAAATTTAATATAAGAAATTTCTGGGATAAGGATATTATGGTAAAATTTTAGAATAATCTGTCAGTCGAATTGATACCATAGGAGAAAAATGATGAAAAGAATTATCGGTGTGGTAAACGGACCAAACATAAATATGCTGGGGATAAGGGAGCCCGGGTATTATGGAAAAGAAACCTGGGGGGATATAGAAGCTCGTTTGGTAAAGCTTTCAGTAGAATTGAATTTTGAGCTTGTTTTCTTTCAGTCAAATCATGAAGGTGATATTGTGGATTTCATTCAACAAAATATTGAAAAAGTTGAGGGCTTCATTATTAATCCTGCAGCATATACAAAAGGCGGATATGCTATTCTGGATGCGTTAACTGCAATAGATAAGCCTTTTGTTGAAGTACATTTATCAAATATTTATTCCAGAGGGGGATGGCATTCAGAATCTATTTTTGCTGAAAAGGCTGTCGGTCAAATATCAGGCTTTCAAGGTTACGGTTATGAACTTGGGCTAAGGGCACTGACCAATCATTTAAAAGTTGTTTAATCAGATACTTATAGGTGAACTTCAAAATGTCGGTATTAGCAATAAGAGGAGGCTTTTTATGAATTTAGACAGATTGGGATGGGACAGCTTTTTTGAAAAGCACTATGCCGAATACGGTAATGAAGAATTGATTCCTGCAAGAGTTTTGTCTCAACAGAAAAACAATTATACGGTTTGCTTGGAGAATAAATCTATTAATGCCAAGCTGTCAGGAAAATTTATATATACGGCAAGTAAAAGGAAACACTTTCCTGCGGTTGGCGATTGGACTTTAATAAAACTAACCGAAAATGATAGTCAAGCAATAATTCATCACGTTTTACCAAGAAAGACTGCCTTTGTTAGAAAGTTACCCATATCGGGAGGCAGAAAAGTTAAAAACGGGTGTATAGTTGGGGGAACTACTGAGGAACAGATTATCGCAGCAAATGTAGATACAGTATTTATTGTATGTGGTTTGGATGGAAATTTTAATCTTCAAAGAATTGAAAGGTATATAACACTTGCCTACAACAGCGGTGCTACTCCTGTTATCATCTTAAATAAAGTTGATTGCTGTGAATCCATTGAAGATTATGTGGTTAAAGTCAGGAAAATTGCAGCAGGCTTGGACATTTACCCCATTAGTGTATTAAAAAACATTGGTATGGACATTTTTGATAAATACCTGCTCCAAGGCAAATCAATAGTTTTTCTAGGGTCTTCGGGAGTAGGAAAATCATCGATAATCAATTATTTAATTGGGGAGGAAAAACAAAGAACTAATTTAATAAGTGATTTCAATGGAAAAGGAAAGCATACAACAACAAGTGCTCAACTGATATATCATAATTCAGGATGTATGATAATTGATACTCCGGGTTTAAGAGAATTGCAACTGTGGGGAGAAGAGGATGCTCTGAATCAAAATTTTGATGATATCATCAGTATAGCAAAAAAATGTAAATATAGGGACTGCCAGCATGATAAAGAGCCCGGATGTGCCATCAGGGTGTCCATAGAAGAAGGGCTGATAAGCCTTGAAAGGCTTGAAAACTATAGAAAGCAGCATTATGAACTGGTAATGCTGGATGGAAGAATAAAGCAAAACGAAGCGTACTTAAGCAAAGGTGCGAAGCTTCATGCAAAAGTGCAACAAGATAAGCGAAAAGGTAATTTTCAACGTAATAAGAATATTTTTAAATCATTTTAAGTTCAGACATTATATATTCATTCACAACAGAGAAACATTGATGCAAATACGATAACATTAATTTAAAAGTAGGTGATGTAGTTTGAGAAAAGCAGTAATTTTTGATTTTGACGGGGTTGTTATAAATTCTACTGAAGTACAGAGACAAGCTTTTTTCCAAAGCTATAAGATTGTAGTTGATGATGGCGGTGTACCATCTTTTGAGGAGTTTCTCAGACATAGCGGGGATTCGTTACCGAACATATTTAATAAAATGAATCTGCCATTAGAGATGGTGGAGCCATACAGAGAAATAAGCCGTAAAAAGATAACAGAAATAAAAGTATATGATGGTATGAGAGAGCTATTGGCGGAATTAAAGCAAAATAAGTATAAGTGTGGCCTATGTACAGGAAAAGACAGGGCCAGAACACTAGAAATACTTGATAATACGGATTTATCCAATTATTTTGATACTTTAGTTTGCTCAGATGATGTTTGTAACCCAAAACCTCACCCGGAAAGTTTAGTGTTGTGTCTTGAAAAGTTAAGCACTACAAGAGAAAATTCTGTAATGGTTGGAGATGCCAGAAACGATATTCTATGTGCAAAATCCGCAGGAGTAAAAAATATTGCTGTTACTTGGGGTGATACAGACGTAGAGGACCTTAAAAAAGAACATCCTGATTATATAGTAAGAAGTATTGTGGAATTAAAAGGATGCCTCTTTAACATACATAACCAAAGTGATAAAGAGGGCATGTTTAAGCCCGTGAATATTAAAGATGTATTGGTGAATACACTAAATGGCAGATAAAAAGTGTAAAAAAGGGGAGAAAAATATGGTACAATCAGGAGATTCATTAATACAACAAAGGATAATAAAAATAATTTTAGATAATATTGCAACAGCAAACTTAAATGATGATACAGATATAGACTCAAATTTGTTAGACATTGGTATTAATTCCCTTGAGTTTGTTAAAATCATCGTTGCTATAGAGAATGAGTTTGATTTTGAATTTGGTGATGAAGTCTTGGATTATAGGAAATTCCCCACGCTGAGATCTTTATTTGATTATGTGGAACATATCTGCAATAGCGACATTTAAAGGAAGTTATTATATGGGGATAATTGCAAGAGAAATGGGTATCCCAACACTATATGGTGTTAAAGGGGCTTTAGGGTTGATACATAATAATGACGAAATAGAATTGGATGGTATAAATAATAAGTTAACACTTATATGAAAAGATACCTGCACTGTTTGAAGCTAACGGTATAAATAAATAGAACCATCCGTCATAAATACGGATGGTTCTTAGTAAAAGCAATGATTTTTATTTTACTTTTTTCAATCTTATAACATTCCAGGAAAGATTCTTTAAGGAAGCCTTAATACTTCCGTCTTCTACAATTGCATTTCCCTTGTTATTCGGTATAACATTATTTGGATTTTCTTTTGTATTAGTAGCTTTTACATCATTATGTTCAAGAACTATATGTTCAACCACTTCAAACTGTCCGAAGCCATTAAGTTCAACATCCAAAGTGATACTGTCTTCCATATGCCTGTTTACTGCAAAAATAGTAATTTCGTCATTGTTGTCATTAATAACTGCTGTTGCATCTATGGCTGAAACATCGGTAAAATCCTTAGTGTCAAACTTTGGTGCTTTCATAATAGTGTTTAAAACAGTACCTCTACCAAACACTGATGTATGGAGGTATGGATAGTAAATGGTCTGCTTCCATGCACTTCCGCCGTTCTCTGTCATTATTGGTGCAATAACATTCACAAGCTGTGCAAGACAAGCCATCTTTACTCTGTCAGCATTCTTTAACAGAGTTATCAACATACTTCCAACCAATAGTGCATCCTCAAAATTGTAAACATCTTCAAGCTGAGGTGGTGCTATAGACCATCTGTCAATTTTTTTATCTGCTTCATTGGAGTGGAACCATACGTTCCATTCATCAAAAGAGAGATTTATTTTTTTCTTACTGCGTTTTTTTGCCTTTATATAATCACAGGTTGCAACAACGGATTTGATAAAAGCATCCATATCCATACTTTTTGCCAGGAAGTTAGCAGTGTCTCCTTCTTGGTTTCCATAATATGTATGAAGTGAAATATAATCAACATGTTCATATGTATGTTCAAGTACTGTAGCTTCCCATTGTGCAAATTGAGGCATACCGCTCCCTGAGCTTCCGCAGGCTACCAATTCGATTGTAGGATCTACCATTCTCATAGCCTTTGCAGTTTCGCAGGCAAGCCTTCCATATTCCTCAGCAGTCTTTGCGCCTATCTGCCAAGGGCCGTCCATTTCATTTCCTAGACACCAGGTCTTTATGTTATGAGGCTGGCTGTAACCATGAGACTTTCTCAAATCACTATAGTATGTCCCTTGAGTAAGGTTGCAGTATTCAATAAGATTTCTGGCTGCTTCAACCCCTCTTGTTCCCAGATTAACTGCCATCATCACTTCTGTCCCTACTTCTTTAGCCCATGTTGCAAATTCATTGGTTCCGATTTCATTGGTCTCAATTGTAGCCCAAGCCAATTCTGTGCGTCGGGGCCTTTTATCTACAGGGCCTACTCCATCTTCCCAATTATAGCCTGAAACAAAATTTCCGCCTGGGTATCTTACTATCGGCACCTGTAATTCTTTTATCATTTCTGAGACATCTTGCCTAAATCCTAATTTGTCAGCTGTAGGGTGTCCCGGCTCATAGATTCCACCGTAAACAGCCCTTCCCAAATGTTCAATAAATGAGCCGTAAATTCTTTTATCAACGGGCCCTACAATATAGTCTTTGTTAAGTATCATTTTTGCGTTATCCATGCTGACCTCCAATAAAAATATTAATTAAATTGAAGTAATTAATCAAAATATTAATTACTTAATAGTTACCTTAATAACAATATAGTATATTCCATTTTCTTATATGTCAATACAAATAATAGACTTAATATTTACAAATTATGACGGGTAATTTATACTTGTATTAATTTGAATGAGGAGCAAAATGTAAATGAAGATAGATATATCTGAAAAGTGGTTGCCTGTTTATGAAGCTTTAAGCAGCAGCGTAAGAATGAAAATAATTAATTTACTTGCAATGGATGCTTTAAATATAAAACAGCTTGCCCAAGAACTCGGTTTGAGCAGTGCAATAGTAACAATGCATGTAAAAAAGCTTGAAAAAGCCGGCATTGTTCATTCTGAACGAAAAAGCATTAACGGGGCAGTGCAAAAACTCTGCTTTCTTGACATAGATTCCTTGGAGGTTCAATTTCCAAGCAGACAGACAAAAACAAGAAATTACCACGAATTCTCAATGCCAATAGGTCATTATACGAATTTTACAGTTACCCCCACTTGTGGAATAGCAACACCTGAAAAGGTTATAGGTGAGTTTGATGATCCAAGGTATTTTTTGGAGCCGGACAGAGTTAATGCAGGAATACTTTGGTTTACGGAAGGTTATGTAGAATATAAGATTCCAAATTTTTTGCTTTCAGTCCAACAGCCTGAAGAATTAGAAATTTCAATGGAGCTTGGTTCTGAAGCTCCGGGGATAAACAGCAATTGGCCATCGGATATAACTTTTTTTCTTAATGAAAAAAAAGTTGGTCAATGGACCAGCCCCGGTGATTATGGAAACAGCAGGGGCAGATATACTCCTGATTGGTGGAGTCTGCAGGTTGGTCAATACGGGCTGTATAAATCCATACGTATAACACAGGATGGATCTTATATAGATGGCATTAAAGTTTCCGATACATCTCTTTCATCTTTGGATATTCGTCAGAAATATTGGACTTTCAAAATAGCAGTACTGCCTGACTCGCAGAATGTCGGCGGTGTAACAATATTCGGGAAGGGTTTTGGCAATTATAGCCGTGATATATTGTTTAAATTATATTATAAATAATTTAGGTTTAATAAATTATTCAACATAATTAATAAAAAAATCAACTTTTCTATATGGTTATTTGAATTAATACTTTACTTAATAAATTATTATAAAAAACTCTTAATATATTCTGTTTCGATAAATAAACAGCTTTGATAAAATAGTTTTGTCGGTGGAAAATACCGGCAGTAAAGTTTATTATAGGAGGAATAGTTAATGAAAAAAAGGTTAATTGCGTTGCTAATGTGCTTTTCATTGGTAATGGCAGCAGGTTGCGGAGCAGCTGGTACGGATTCAAAGGATTCTGAATCGTCTCAGGCTGCCCAATCATCTACAGCTGCTAATGATTCAGACAGCAATAAGTTGATTACTATAGGTTTTTCACAGGTTGGTGCTGAAAGCGACTGGCGTGTAGCTAACACAGCATCCATGAAATCTGCATTATCAGAAAAAAACGGCTTTAAGTTAATTTTTGCAGATGCACAGCAAAAGCAGGAAAATCAGATTAAAGCAGTAAGAGATTTTATATCACAGGATGTTGATGTTATTGCAATAGCACCTGTTACAGAAACTGGATGGGAAACTGTATTAGGTGAAGCAAAGGATGCAGGAATACCTGTAATAATCGTTGATAGAATGATAAAGGTTTCAGATGACTCACTCTTTAGCTGCTGGGTTGGTTCAGACTTCCAGAAGGAAGGCGTTAATGCAGCTGAATGGTTGGCTAATTACATAAAAGAAAAAGGCAAGACCGATACACAAAATGTTGTAGTTCTTCAGGGAACAATAGGTTCTTCTGCTGAAATAGGCCGTACAAAAGGTTTCGGTGAAACAATAAAGAAATACAGCAATTTTAAAGTATTGGCACAACAGACAGGAGAATTCACTCAGGCAAAAGGACAGGAAGTTATGGAGTCCTTTCTAAAACAATACAACGACATAGATGTAGTTGTAGCACAGAACGATAATATGGCATTTGGAGCAATTGATGCTTTAAAAGCTGCAGGAAAGGTTCCTGGAAAAGATGTAACAATTGTATCCTTTGATGCGGTTAAAGCAGCATTCAAGTCCATGATAGCCGGAGATATGAATGTATCAGTAGAATGCAATCCGTTACACGGACCAAGAGTAGCTGATCTTGCTAAAAAGCTTATGAAGGGCGAAAAAGTTGAAAAGATCCAGTATGTTGATGAAAAAGTGTACCCTGCTGAAACAGCTGAAAAAGAGCTTCCAAATCGTCAATACTAATTTAAATCCTTATGTTGTAATTTAATAAAAAACAGGTGTGAATGTAATACTGTTTCACACCTGTTTTTTTAAAAGATTAACTGCAGCAAGTCATTGTGAAAGGATGGAGAAGATGCGTGGGGAATGAAAGTTATGAAGTTCTTAAAATGAGAAACATTTGCAAGACTTTTCCCGGAGTAACAGCGCTGTCCGATGTGAATTTTACATTGAGAACCGGCGAAATTCATGCTCTTATGGGCGAAAATGGTGCGGGAAAGAGTACTTTGATTAAAGTTTTGACAGGTGTTGAAGAATTTGAATCAGGTCAAATACTTATAGACGGTTTAAATCATCCGGTTATTAATAAATCTCCCCAGGAAGCACAAGCAAACGGAATCAGTACTGTATACCAGGAGATAAATTTATGCCCGAACCTTTCAGTAGCAGAAAACATTTTTATAGGGAGGGAGCTTAAGAAAGCGGGGCGTATTGATTGGAAAGCAATTAATAAAAGAGCAAAAGAGATTTTATTAAATTTTAATATCGATATTGATGTTACAAAATCTCTGGACAATTATTCGGTAGCTATGCAGCAGATGGTTGCTATTGCCAGAGCTGTTGACATTACCTCGAAAGTTCTTATATTGGATGAACCTACATCAAGTTTGGATGAATATGAGGTTGAAAAACTTTTTGAGGTAATGAGAAAATTAAAGGCCCAGGGAACAGGCATCATATTTGTAACACACTTTCTTGAACAGGTATATGCAGTATGTGACAGGATTACCGTTTTGAGAAATGGCAGTCTGGTGGGCGAATATGAGGTTGAAAAACTACCCAGAGTTCAGCTGGTCGCAAAAATGATGGGTAAGGAATTTGATGATTTAGCTCTGATAAAAAAAGCAGCAAAGGAAGAGGAAATCAAAGCAACGAAGGAGAACTTTATCTCTGCAAAAGAATTGGGCCACACCGGAACTATCAAACCTTTTGATTTAGAAATCAAAAAAGGTGAAGTAATAGGTCTTGCAGGCCTTTTAGGATCCGGTCGTTCAGAATTAGCAAGAGTAATATACGGTGCAGATAAGGCAGATTGCGGAGAACTGGAAGTAAACGGGGAAAAGTGCAATTTTAAGGCACCGATAGATTCAATGAAAGCTGGAATGGCTTTTTGCCCTGAAAACAGAAAAGAAGAAGGAATCATAGCAGATTTATCTGTAAGAGAAAATATGATACTTGCTCTGCAAGCTAAGAGAGGTATGTTTAAACTTATAAGTAAAAAGGAGCAGGAGGAGCTTACTGATAAGTTTATCAATATGCTTCAGATAAAAACTGCAAGCCGTGAGACCCCTATAAAACAGCTCAGCGGAGGCAATCAACAAAAAGTTATACTGGGTAGATGGCTTATGACGGAGCCCGACTTTTTAATTCTCGACGAACCTACAAGAGGTATCGATGTTGGTACAAAAACGGAGATACAAAAGCTCGTTGTTGAATTTGCAAGTAAAGGAATGACGGTAATGTTTATTTCTTCCGAAATAGAAGAAATGCTTCGTACCGTTAACAGAATGGCAGTTCTGAGAGACGGCAGAAAAGTTGGAGAACTTGACGAAAGTGAATTGTCGCAGGAACTGGTTATGAAGGTTATCGCAGGAGGTGATGCTAATGAATAGTCAAATGATTAAAAAAGTAACAAAATACAGGCTGTTCTGGCCATTAGTATGCCTCTTTGCAGTATTGGTTGTAAATCTTATCAGAACTCCGGACTTTTTTAATATTTCCATTAACAGTAAAGGGGTACTTTACGGGTATCTCATAGATATAGTAAACCGTTCAAGTGAATTAATCATCCTTGCAGCAGGTATGACAGTATGTGTGGCATCCTCTGCAGGAACAGACATTTCAGTGGGTTCAGTAATGGCAGTAACAGGTGCGGTGACATGTTTCTTATTGGGAACTGGGGATGCTTATAATATACCTTATGTACTGGCAGTATTGGCAGGAATTGCGGCTGCAACCGCTTGTGGTGCTTGGAACGGCTTCCTTGTGGCAAAACTGAAAATCCAGCCAATGGTAGCGACATTGATTCTTTTTACTGCCGGTAGAGGTATTGCACAGCTTATTACAGGAGGAAATATACTTTACATAAAAGTTAAAAACTTTAAGTATTTGGGTTCTGTCTTGCCAGGGGTACCATTGCCGACACCTATTTTTGTAGCAGCAGCAGTAGTAATACTGACTTCAGTTCTTCTACGAAAATCGGCACTTGGAATGTATGTTCAAAGTGTGGGTATTAATGCAAAAGCTAGTAGATTAATCGGCTTGAATTCGACATTAATTATATTTTTAACCTACGCATTTTGCGGCTTGTGTTCAGGTATAGCAGGTACAATAGCCACATCCAGAATTTATTCTATTGACGCCAATAACGTGGGACTGAATATGGAAATGGACGCAATTCTTGCAGTTGCACTGGGGGGTAACAGCCTGGCCGGAGGAAAATTCTCGTTGGCAGGCAGTGTTATAGGTGCTATTACCATACAAGCATTGTCTACTTCACTTTATTCAATGGGAGTATCGGCAGACCAGCTGCCTGTTTATAAAGCAATAGTTGTAATTATAATTGTATCCTTACAATCAAAACAATTTAAAAAGTTCTTTAAAAATTTCAGTCAAAAGCAAAAAATCAGTGGTGCTGGAGAGAAGGTGACACAATGATAAAGAGTTTACGGAGCAAATTAAGCGGCAATAACTTTTTGCTGTTTGTAACTATTATATTATTTTTTGTGTTATATATTTCCGGCATGGTGATATTTCAAGACAAAGGTTTTGGAAAGCCGCAGGTTTTTCTAAATCTGTTTATAAGTAACGCCGGACTGATTATTGCAGCTGTGGGTATGACAATAGTATTGATTACGGCGGGTATAGACATATCAATCGGCTCAGTAATAGCAATGACATGTATGCTCCTTGCATGGATGATGGAGAAAAAAGGCATGGATGCCTGGGTAAGCATTGTAATTGTTCTGATTGTCGGTGTTGTGTTTGGTCTTGTACAGGGGTTCCTGGTGTCATATCTGAACATCCAGCCCTTTATTGTAACACTTGCAGGTCTGTTTTTTGCGAGAGGAATGACAGCAATAATCAGTGACGAAATGATAACGATTACAAATAAAACGTTCCTTGGAATTGCAAATGCGAAAATATATATACCATTTATTTCAACGGTAACAAAGAAGGGAAAAGTAATACATCCTTATATATACCCAAGTGTAATTCTTGCCATTGCTGTTTTAATAATTGCTTTTATTATTTTAAAATACACGAAGTTTGGTCGATCAATCTACGCCGTTGGTGGAAATGAGCAATCTGCATTACTGATGGGATTGAACGTCAGAAGAATAAAGCTCAAAGTATATGCTCTTAATGGTTTTCTTGCTGCTCTAGCAGGATTTGCCTTTGCTCTTAATTCCTGCGGAGGCTTTGTTGAACAGGCCAGGGGTTTTGAAATGGATGCAATTGCTTCAGCTGTAATCGGAGGGACACTTCTCACAGGAGGTGTCGGTAATGTTATAGGCAGTTTGTTTGGAGTAATGATAAAAGGTACAATAGAGTCAATAATAACATTTCAGGGTACGCTGTCTTCATGGTGGACAAAGATTGCAATCGCAGCACTCCTGTGCATATTTATTATACTGCAGAGTATATTTGCATCAATAAAAAGAAAGAGTAAATAGCATTTAAAAAAGTAAATAGAAAGAGACAGTCTTTTATAAAAGTAAGACTGTCTCTTTTGGTGCATTCAAGCTTGGGATACAAATAAGAGGAGAAATGATTATGAAAATTAAAAAATATTTGGGCATTTCATTAAAAACAAAGATGAGAGCTTTGATGTTTATTGCCATTATTCCACTTTTGGCATTTGTTTCTTATCTTATTTTCCAAGTGGGTACATATTCGGATTACTACAATGCAATATATAAAAGCATATCCGTTGCAAATGATTTCTCCCAGAAATTCAAAAATGATTATGATTACAGTATGTATCAGATTGTAATTGGGTCAAGCAATTTCAGAAAGGAGGATATCTCAGGAAAACTGGAAGATGCATATAACAAAGTAAAATATTTAAGAAAGTCCGCCTTAATGCCTGAAAATAAAAGTACTACCAAATATATGAAAGATTATATTGACAGTCTTAAACGCAGTACTGAAATTATTAAAGAGAACATGGAAACTGACGGACCTAAGTACGATAAGAATTTAATGATTCTTGATAATGATATCAGAACTACCACAACGATGATTACAGATGCCATACAAAAATATGTATATATTGAAACCTTTCAAATGAACAAGGTACATAATAAAATTGAAGTGGAAAGAAAAAGAAATGTTACATTTACATGTATAATTTTTGCCGTACTATTGCTAGTAACACTTATACTGGTAGAGTTTATTTCTCACAGTATTACAAAGCCCATAAAAAACCTCTGTATATCAACAAAGTTAGTTGGAAATGGAGATTTTACTACACGTGTCCCGGATTCTGAAAGCGATGAGATAGCAATGTTAGCGACAAGCTTTAATACAATGATTGAAAAAATAGGCAGTTTAGTAGAAGATGTGAAGCTGGAACAAATAAATTTAAAAAAGACCGAATTGAAGCTCATGCAGGCTCAGATAAATCCGCATTTTCTTTATAATACATTGGATACCATTATATGGTTGGCTGAAGGAAACAAAACCAAGGATGTTATACAGATGGTAAGTGCATTATCCAGATTTTTCAGGATTGCCTTAAGTAAGGGGTATGATTATATAAGTATTAAGGAAGAAGAGATGCTTATAAGGAGCTATCTCCAGATTCAACAGTACCGATATCAGGACATACTGGAATATGAAATAAATATTTCAGAGCAGCTTGAAAACTGTAGCATTCTAAAGCTTACACTTCAGCCTATAGTTGAAAACGCACTTTATCACGGAATAAAGAACAAGAGGGGAATGGGAAAAATAATTATAGAGGGCTACTGTCAAGGAGATAACGTGTTGTTAAAGGTAAAGGATAACGGAATCGGAATGAATCAAGAACAAATTGAAAAAATTAAAAAGCTCTTTATAATGCCAAAGGAAGAAGATGCCATGGAGCAAAAAGGATTTGGGTTATTTAATGTAAATGAAAGAATTAAGCTGAATTTTGGGGCTGAATACGGATTGGATGTAAAAAGTGAATACGGTGTCGGAAGTGAATTTACTATTTGTATCCCAAAAATCACCCAAAACCGTCATTATAATATTTAAATTGTAAAAAGAAGGTGTTATAAATCTTAAAATGGAATATTGCACTTAGAACGGTTAGAGAGGTGATATAGGTGTATAAAATATTTCTTGTGGATGATGAAGTTATAGTTCGTCATGGCATCAGGGATTGCATTAATTGGGAACAAACTGATTTTGTATTTTCAGGTGAAGCACCTGACGGTGAATTTGCATTGCCACTGATTATGGAAATAAAGCCGGACATATTAATTACTGATATAAAAATGCCTTTTATGGACGGTTTGGAGTTAAGTCAGGTAGTCAGGAAAAATATGCCTTGGGTCAAGATTATTATACTAAGCGGACACGACGAATTTGGTTTTGCAAGGGAGGCAATGCGCATAGGGGTAACAGAATACTTGCTGAAGCCTGTGACTGCCCACGACCTCCTTGAATCACTTGAAAAAGTTAAAAACTTAATAATAAGTGAAAAACAAGAAAGAGAAAGTGCCGAGAAAATAAAAAAACAACTTGCAGAAAATGCTCCTTTATTCAGGGATAAATTTTTAAGCGAGCTCTTATTAGGCATGGTTCCTCCTGTTGAAGTTATAGATAATTGTGAAAGTTTAGATATAAACATTATTTCTAAGTTTTATATTGTAGAAATTTTAGAGTTGGAAACGCCAAAAAAAAATGCTTCAGAAGGAGAGTATACTGAAGTTCTGCAGGCAGAGGCTTTGATTGATAACATTGTTAGCAAAAACAGTGAGATTATCAAATTCAGAAGAATGCTTGGAGAAATTATAGTAATAATAAAAGGCGACAATTTACATAGTATAGAAGAAGCTGCTTACAGTTTAGCTCAATCTCTGAAATACGAAGTGGAAAGGAAAACATCATGTATTCTGGGAATCAGTATTGGTGGTGCAAGAGAAAGAATACAAGGAATTACGCAATCATACAAAGAAGCTGATGAAATAAAAAACTACCGTTATATATATGGAAAACGTAAGATTCTCGGTATAAACGATATAAAGTCAGATATGGGTAGTAAAAAGGATTTTATTAAGATTGACATGAATAATACTTACGAATTTTTTAAGTGTGGTCTAAAATCCGATATTAGATTTTTTGTAGATAAGTTCATTAATAACCTGAATGAAATTGAGATGAAGTCACCCATGTATATTCATTATTTATTCATGGATGTGGTAATAAGTGCGTCCAGGTTTATTGAAGAACTTGGAGGAGAAATTGAAACTCTATTACCATGGGTTACAAATTTAGAAAGCTTTGTTGCAAGTATAGATTCTATAGAAAAATTTGGCGAATTAACAGAATATACTTTAAAAGTAATCTTGGAATTCAGGGATACAAGGGTGGAGAGAAAGTATGATAGTATTATTAAAAAAGCAAAGGATTATATACATAACAATTTTGCTAATTCAAATATTTCTCTAATTTCAGTTGCATCATATGTTAATGTAAGTCCAAGTCATTTTAGTACCATTTTCAGTCAGGAGGCAGGCGAAAATTTTATTGAATACCTGACAAAAGTAAGAGTAAAAAAAGCGATGGAGCTTTTAAAAACTACTTCTCTCAAATCCTCTGAAATTGCTTATAATGTAGGGTATAACGATCCTCATTATTTCTGCTATATTTTTAAGAAAGCTACAGGGATTACTCCTAAGGAGTATCGAAGCGAAATGTAGTAAAAAAAATTTATTATAACTAAGTTAAAAAAAATATATACAAATATATAGAACAAAATAATCAATTTACTATTTTTTCATCATATGGTAAAATAATTACAAAATTTTATACCAATAACAAAAAGATTTATATTGAGATGGAAACTGTTTACATTCTATAATAAATTAACATAGTTAATATGTACTAATCGTTCTTTTTCATTTTACTCCTATTCTTACATTAGCCAAAGAA
>JAEYNY010000114.1 GCA_023412275.1 Bacillota bacterium | reverse complement strand
AGCCACTGGGGCTACCGGCGCTGAGGGTGCTAGAGGAGCCACTGGGGCCACCGGTGCTGCGGGTGCAAGAGGAGCCACTGGGGCTACCGGTGCTGAGGGTGCTAGAGGAGCCACTGGGGCTACCGGCGCTGCAGGTGCTAGAGGAGCTACCGGGGCTACCGGACCATCACCTACTTTATTCTTTAATGAATCCCCTGGTTCGGTATCAGTTCTACCGGCAGGTACTGAAGTAACTTTGGTATCCGTAACTGTTCCAGTTACAATTGGCGAAGAAATTAAAGTTGACTATACCACAACTATAAATGCAACTGCAGCAGCTTTAGGAGTTTTCAATTTTGAAATCAGATTGTACAGAGATTCTACACTTATTGATACTAGGACATTCACCAATTCTGTGGTCCAGGTTGGAACTCAATCTATGCAATTGGCAAGTACACAGGTAGATACTGTGTCAGCTACAGGTAACAACACTTATTCTGTGAGAGTTTTTGTAACAACAGCTTCATTAATTATTGCAGCTACAGCAGACAATAGTGATATTAATGCAATTGTATTCCCTTAAATTAATACCGTTTCAAAATATGGCAGGGTACTTTATAGTATCCTGCCATCCTACATAATATAAAAATGAGAGGATTGAATAAATGGTTACCATCAGTCTTTGTATGATTGTAAAAAATGAGGAAGAAACTCTTGCACGCTGTCTGGACACAGTAAAGGAGATAGTGGACGAGATTAACATTGTTGACACGGGTTCAACTGATAAAACAAAGGAAATAGCCTCTAATTACACTGACCGGATTTTCGATTTCCCTTGGACTAACAGCTTTGCAGATGCACGGAATGAATCGTATAAATATGCTACAAAGGATTATATCTTATACCTTGATGCAGATGATGTGCTGTTAGAGGCTGATCAGGTTAAATTCAAAGAGTTGAAGGAAAACCTCGACCCATCCGTAGACTCAGTATCAATGTATTATGATGCCGGAACAGACGAATTTGGTAATGTTACTTTAAGATATAGACGTAACCGTCTTGTTAAAAGAGAGAAAAATTTTCGTTGGTATGGAGATTGCCATAACTATATAGAAGTCAGCGGAAAAATAATTAATTCAGAAGTAGCTATCACCCATAAAAAGATACATCATTCAGTGGGGCGTACCGTATCCATTTTCGAAACAAAAAAACAGCGGGGCGATGCCTTTAGTGCCAGAGACTACTTCTATTACGGAAATGAATTAAGGGAAAATGGCCGATATCAGGAAGCTATTGAGAGTTATAATAAAAATCTTGCTTTGAAAGAAGGTTGGGTTGAAGACAAGATTTTTGCCTGTATATTCAAAGGTGACTGTTATCGGTATTTAAATGACAAAGAGAATGAATTAATAGCTTTATTCCAATCATTTCAATTTTCGCCCCCAAGGGCAGAGGCCTGTTGCCGTATAGGGTATAATTTTCATCGCAACCGCCAGTATAAAACGGCTATTTTCTGGTATGAGCTTGCAGCGCAACAAGTTCCTGACCCCGACAGATGGAGCTTTATATATATGGCATATTACACTTGGTATCCGCATTTGCAGTTATGCGTATGTTATTACAATATTGGGGATATGCAAAAGGCCTATGAACATAATGAAACTGCTGCCGGTTACAGGCCATCAGACTCCAGCGTCTTGTACAACAAAGAACTGTTTGCAAAAATGATAGAAGAAGGCAGAATCAAACCATAGCAAAACAGCTGTTGCCACTACCGCAACAGCTGTTTTTATACCAATTATATATTATGGAAGTTTATTTCCTGCCGCCAAGTATATCTGATACCATTCCTGCCTTGTAAGCTCGATTGTCGATGCCTTGCAAATATCCTTGAGTCGGGATACATTGGTTGTACCCACAATTGGCTGCATTTTGGCAGGGTGCCTCAAAAGCCATGCAATAGCTATTGCTGTATTTGCAACACCTTTTTCCCGTGCCAGCTCATCAATTTTTTTATTGAGTTCAGGGAACTTGGCATTATTAAGGAATACACCCTCAAAAAAACCATACTGGAAAGGTGACCATGGCTGGATTGTAATGTCATTTAGCCTGCAATAATCCAGTATACTTCCGTCCCGGTCAATAGAACCTTCCACTTTCATGTTTACATTGATTCCTGCATCTATCATTCCGGTATTTGTTATACTAAGCTGTAACTGATTGATAATTATTTTCTGATTAAGGTATTTCTTCAGCAGCTCAATCTGCATTGGGTTCTGATTGCTTACTCCAAAATTTCTTACCTTTCCGTTACTTTGAAGAATTGAAAAAGCCTCAGCAACTTCTTCAGGTTCAACAAGTGCATCCGGACGGTGTAGTAGCAGGACATCTATATAATCGGTTTTTAAACGTTTAAGGCTTCCGTCAACAGCTTCTAAAATATGTTCTTTAGAAAAATCAAAATACCCTTGCCTTATACCGCATTTAGTCTGAATTATAAACTTTTCTCTTATACCTGGACTCATATCAACTGCCTGTGCAAATACTTCTTCTGATTTTCCGCCACCATAGATATCGGCATGGTCAAAAAAATCTATTCCCTCTTCCAAAGCTGTATTAATAAGCTTGGCTGCATCATTTTTTGACATCTCACTTATCCTCATACAGCCTAAAGAAATTTCAGAAGCAGTAAGTGCTCCGTTTCCAATACTAATTCGTCTCATAGAATCATCCTCCTGAAGTAATAAAACATTAACTGAATTCTACACCTTAAAGTAAGCTTTAAGTCAATACTACTATTATGTACAAAAAATAGCTGCCACAAAACCTGTTTTTCTTTTTGGCTTTGAAGCAGCTACTTTCAACTTAAATTTTATCTATTATTGTGTTACTGCAAATGCAGCAGCTATTGCAGCACCTAAACCTGAACCATCCTTTACCAATCTTATTTCAATATTGGATGCATCATCCCCAAGTGCTTCTTTAAATGCCTCCTCCATAAGCTTTGGAACGTTAGGCATCTTTTCGTATATAGTTCCGTCTATTGCAATTACATGCTTGTTACTGACTGAAGTACCGTTGTTTTCCTGATGGAACAGTATGCCCATGTGCGACACAGCCACAAGCCTTACTGCTCTTTTTAATATTGCCTCAGATAATCTCTTTATTACCTCAGCATCTTCTAATGTGCAATTATATTGTTCTTTTGTTTTGGATGGATATAATATAAAATTCTCAACCATTAACGCATTAATGTCCTGGCTGAAAAATGTATCAGTATCAACATCCTCTGATGTAAATATTGCTTTGTTTTTATATAAGTCCTTACAAGCCTCTTTTAAAATACTTCCCATATAGTACCCTGAAACCATTTTCTCAAGAAGCTGTGTTCCCGGCACCTGACTGTTTTTATCTATTATCTCATCGTACTTAGTTACGGGGAGGCCCACATTGTAGCTGGCTGACTCAGTGTTTACTATCATCTTTTTACCAGTGAGAGGATGGTTATTTTCCAGATAACATGTATTATGTCCTGTCCCCATTATAGAGCCAATATCTGCATTCTGATAACCGTACATGGCTACCAGCAATGTACCTACAGTATCATTCAATATGGCAACCGGCTTAACATTTACGTTTTTCGCCTTCAATGCCTGTTCGAGCAGCTTATTTACGTTGTTGCCCTCAACTCCTGAGGTTGTTATTTCCTTGGTCCACTGAATGAGGTAAGCATCATTTATTCCTTCCTGCCTGCATGGAAATGAAAATGTATTTCCCAGATACAAAGATTCTCCCGGATCAAGCAATTTCCCTATACTTTCGGCCATAAAGCCAAAAAGCTGCTTTTCATCTATATCTGACTTTGTAAGATCATAATTTTCTTCCTTATTGATAAGTTTATGCTTTATTTCAGCAACTTTATCAAAGCTTCCGTTGCAGATTTTGAACTTCGTACATCTAAAATTTGTTCCGCCCATGTCGATAGCCATAAAAGTACCCTGTTCTTTTCCTGTAGGCTTTCCAATGTATGAAGGAATCATTTTAAGACAGGTTTTTTCACCATTCAGGCTTTTTTCCATAGTTTCCTTAAACAGTGTTGCTATACGCAACATATTTTCTTTGTTAACCTCAAAATCATTAATAACATCCTGTATTATTTCAGATTTGAACCCCATTACGCACCTCTCAAATATATATTTTACTTATTAAACTGATTGTATTTTATCTCTTGAATGTGGTCAAGCTTGAATTACACCATTTATATATGACATTGCCTTGAGAAGTTCATCCGTTTTCTCATTTTGATAAAATAACTCAAAGGTTTTCATAGTGGAGAACATATATTTCAGTACCATTCCCTTATCCGTAGATTCAAGGGATACATTTTTTACTGAATTTAAAGGAATAAATATCAAATCCCCGCATATATCCTTATCATCCATTGGTTCATACTTTTCCTTGAAAACTACCATCTCATTATTGCTTACAACAGAATAGTGTGTTTGAGTAATAATCTTCCTGAATATTGACCAGTATCTGTCATAGACTCTTCTTTGATAAAGCTCGCAGACAGATATCTGATTTTTAAATAATGCTTCAGTCGTCAAGGTTTTGCCTATATACAACGGTTCTTCGTTATTGTACTCAAACAATTTAACTGCCTCAACGGTGCCTCTTCCGTGTATGACAAGCTTCCGCAGTTCCTTTACCAATTTATTCATTATTTCTTCTGCAAAAGAATCGAAGAATATCCTTTCCCTACCTTCTTCCTTATAGTAAATATTAAGACAAACAGGCTTAGGAAGTCCTTCTATAACTATGTAATTAATATCGTTATATTCAATGTTATATTTTGATATGCTCCCGTTTACTTTTTTTAATACGACAATCCTATTTTCATATATTAATATAATTTTTTCAAATGCATTATGTCTTTCGGTTGTAAGAGAAGAACACATTATTATGTTTACAGGGCTGAGTTCAGCCTGAGTCAGAATATTATAGTATTCCTCATATTCACTTTTAAGAAGTTCTATATCATTCTCAATAAAGTCTTTTGCATTTGACCCATCGGTATAAAACATATCTTCACTCCTTTTACAGCTGGGATTAAAAATTCCCCATAAGTATAATTGTACAAAATTATATAATATTTGTAAAACAAAAAAATAAGTCCACTATTTTCCCTTTACGTATTTAATAAGCCCTTCTGTAATACCTGCAACCATTTTGTTCTGATATTCCTCTGTACTGAGACGCTTATCTTCCTCAGGGTTAGTCATAAATCCCATTTCAAGAAGAATTACAGGTACCCTTGACCAATTAAACCCTGTCAATTCTGAGGTCTCTTGGATACCTTTTGATTTGGCTTTTGTGTGTTCTAATACACCTGCCAGAACTAGTTCCCCGGCTTTTCTGCTGTTGTTCAGAAGCTCTGTATCCTTTATATACTTACCTCCGGGTATCATCATCAGTACTCCTGACACGCTGCTGTCATTTGAGCCATTCCCGTGTATTCGTATGGTAAGGTCCACCTTTGAGGAATTCCAGAATTTTGCCCGTTCTACATTTGTAAGTCCGCATACCTCAGTTTCTCTGACCATAACTACTTTCGTGCCGTTTTGTTCCAATGAATCTCTAAGCTTTTTTGCTACCGCAAGATTAAGACTTGCTTCCGATATTCCGGTAGCTACTCCTTCTGTACCACTTGCACTTGCTGCTTTTTGAATTTCAGCACCGGGAGCTATGGGCTCTGTTTCCTTGTTTGGTCCTGAAGTTTTACCATGTCCGGCATCAATACACACCGTAAGGCCTCTAAGGGGAGTACTGCTAACTGTCTGAACCTCTTTACCTGCTTCATGTGTAAAATTATTATTTATACCAACTCGGCTGGCAACCACATATCCTAAAGCAATAGAAACAAGTAGGGCTATTACATATATTTTTATATTTTTCATTAAATGAACTCCCTGTTATTTTTTTAGTATAATAGTAGTTTTTGTATTTTTATCTTATTTTATTATAAAAAGATATTACAATGGCTGTTTTTTATGAGTTGATAAAATTGGTTCCATTTTTATTTTAAACAAAGAACCAATCACGGTAGTGATTGGTTCTTTGTTTTTATAATATTAAATTATATTTCCTAAAAGTTATTCTGTCTTGAATTTTGAAATTTGACTTCTTAAATTATCTGACAGGTCATTAAGAGTCTTAGCATGGTTTGCCAGGTCTTCCGCTGATGCCATCTGCTCTTGAGTGCTAGCTGAGATTTCTTCAGTTGTCGCTGCTGACTCTTCTGCAACAGCTGAAATATTCTCCATGGATTCCATTACTTTTTCTTTTGAAACCATTATATTCTCAACGGATTTTTCAGTTCTTTCAATATTTTCAATAACTTCATCCATAGCACTAAATACAGTTTTAAACAATTCCTGAGTATTATTTACTGCATTTATCTGCTCACTTACAACCTCATTTGATTTAAGGACTTCCTGTACAGTATCATTTGTTTTTTGTTCAATATCAGCAATTATACTGTTGATACTTCCGGTAAACTCTTTTGACTGGTCAGCAAGCTTTTTAACTTCGTTTGCTACAACCGCGAAGCCCTTACCTGCCTCTCCTGCACGTGCGGCTTCTATAGCTGCATTAAGCGATAGCAGGTTTGTTTGCTCAGATATATTTACCATCATTTTAAGTATTTTTTGTATTTCCTTCATGCTAGAACTTAAGTCATTAATGTTTTCAGAAACTTTAGCTGTAGTGTTGCTTACTAGGCTTGACTTAGTGTTAAGTTCCTTGATAGTCTCAGTTGCTGTTTTGTTCAACCCACTGATTTCATGTGCAATTGATGTAACCTTGGACACATCTTCTTCAACATATACAATACCTTGAGCCAGTTTGTCCATATGGCTTACACTTTCGTTTATTTCTTCTGCCTGATCTGTAGAACCCTTTGCAATCTGCTCTATTGTAAGAGCTACCTGTTCTGAAGAACTATAGGCTGCTTCAGAGGCAGTTGCAATCTTCTGTGCAGAATTGAGCACCCCTTGGGAAGAACCTCTTACACTGGCTACCAACTTGTTTATATTCGTTATCATCTCATTAAAGTTATTACACACATCCGAAATTTCGTCGTTTTCATTGTCATTTATAGTGCCTGTCAAATCGCCTTCTTTTGCCCTTTTCATTGCAGCAGTAACCTTTTCCAACGGTGTTGAAACACTTCTGGCTATTACAATGCATAGGAGTATAGCAATCAGGAAGCAAATAATTCCGATTATAATTGTCTTAGTTCTCAGGCTGTTTGCTTCTTTGTTTAAATATGAATACGGTACAACTGACGCAAGATACCAGTCTTTACTGCCTATCTTCGTATATGTAATCAAACTTTTACTTCCGCCAATCTTCAGTTCAATATGTCCTGACTTTTCATCACCCTTTATGGCCTTGGTGATGTTAGTAGCCAGTTTTTTGGAGTCATCATTGGATTTATTCACCGGATACTTGTCTTCCACTCTTGAGGATATAATTTTACCGTTTGAGTCTACAACTAAAATTGGAAAACCCTTACCCTTGTCATCTTTTCCGGTGTCCATATCTTTATAGCTGTCTGCAAGGAAATTTACTTTAGGTATCAAAACTATTTTAGCAATTTCTTTACCAAAAGTAGTTGATTTAACATTGCTGATAACTCCTGTATATGAGCCGTTATTAACTTCAATATCTGCCCACTTCAGCTTGTTTTCAGACAGTTTAATTGCCTTTTCCTTGTTGACTTCCAGACTGTTGCTTGTGTATACCTGTGAACGCTCAAAGTTGTTTCCGTACATAAGAGTACAGTTTATTATACCGCCTGCTACTGTGAACTTGTTTGTCAGGATTGTCTGAAGATCTCTTTCCTTGGTCATCTCTTCAAATTGATCCCCTGTTCCATATGTATCCAGTATTTTTTGTACTGAGGTATTCATACCAATATCGTTTATATAACTTTCCATATTTTTTATTTGACTGTTTAATACCACACCGGTCTGCTTAATTGTTTCTAATGAATACGTTTTTACCTTAGTGTTAATTGTATTTGTTGAACTCGTATAAGAAAATATACCGGTAACCAAAAGCATAACCACCAAGAGTAAATTGAAAGACATTATTAATCTGTTCTTTATCTTGAACCTTCTAAGGAAGGCAGATTTTCCGGAGTACTTCTTACCCTCTGTTTCCTTGATTTTAACTGATTTACCTACCGGCATTTTTTCTAGCAATTTCTTTACAGTTGATATCACAGTCGATACAGCCAAAGATAGAAATGATGTGATTTTCTTACCGATACTGTTCATTTTCATATGCTTACCTCCACAATTTAAACTTGTATTATAACAATTTTAAGTCTTCTACATTTACTTTGTATCTGGTACTATAATTACATAATATAACCTGTGGAACATCAGAAGAGTATTCAAAAAAGCCAAAAATATCAGAATACTCAGTAGTTTTTACAATTCTATCATACTTCACCAAAGGTATTTTATCAAGTACTTTAGTCACATATTAACAGTCGGGAAGATTTTTTAAGATTATTTTGTCAAAAAGTACTAAAATATTTATTTTTTTATAATTTATGGTAACATTATAGGTAAACATGCGGAATTATCTTCCAATTACACTGTTATCTGTTTTAAATTGACATTAAACATTAAAAAATATTCTAAAAATAAAAAAGCAGCCCTATGTGAGCTGCTTCAACTTTTAGATAGCATTTTCTATAAATTACCCTTATTTAATTCCTCTATAGACTTATAAATGCTTTGCATTTTAAGATCAGTTTTTGCTATGGTATCTGCACATTCCTGAAGTTCCTGTGCAACAGAAACGGGTACAGTGTCATTGGTTTTGTATCTCAGCTGATGCTCAAGACTGGCCCAAAAATCCATTGCCATTGTTCTTATTTGTATCTCTACAGGTACTATTTCCTTCCTGTCTGAGTAAAATACCGGTACTGATACAACCAGATGTAAGCTTCGGTAGCCATTCTCTTTTGGATTTTGTATATAGTCTGTTACACGTAGCAAAACTATATCATCCTGTTGGGTAAGCATTTTTGCAATCATGTATATATCATCAATGTAATAACATACCACTCTAATTCCAGCGATATCATGAAGGTTCGCTTTAGCCGACTCAAGACTTATATCATGTTCTCTTCTGCTCAGCTTCCCAAATATGCTTTTTATGGATTTTATACGGCTTTGCATATGATGTATTGGGTTTCTTTTATGTATAACCTGAAACTCATCATCCAGAATTTCTAATTTTGTACTTATCTCACGTATCGCTGATTGATACAAATGCTGCATCTCAAAAAAGGTTTTTTTAAGGCTGTCACTATCTTCTCCGGTAAATAGTTGTTCCAAACCATTTAAGGAACTGATAGTTGCGGTTTTTTTCATAATCATGCTTAATTGTACTCTCCTTTGTATTGGATAGGTTAGTTCCTATACCATACGTACATTGTTGGACAAAAGTGCATCCACTTATATTATATCGGTACAAAGCTAAATATGTATGAAAAAAATATGAATATTTTAAAAAACTAAATGTTTTTCCATGCAGGAAGTTTCTTCATCATTGCTTCAGCGGCAGAAACAGCAGCCTTTTTGTCTAATCCCTGTGTTTTAATAATAAAATTTGTCAGGGAATCTAATTTTTCTTCGTAGGACTGCATTGCGCCATCGGGTCGTGCACAAAATTTGCAGTAATCTTTTGACTCATCACCTGATGCGTAATCGGATATTTCTTGCATAGGCATTCCGCATGCTATACATTTTTTCATTTTAAATCATCCTCTCTTTTATTTGTTGTAATTCACCATATCAAGGTAGAATTCAATCATCCTTTCGCCACAAGTCTTTAAAACAGATTCTCCAGGTGCAAACAGGTCACTGTTTGCAATATAGTAGTGTACAAGCCCAATCCACCCGTTAAAAACCATATCTTCAGGAAGCTTTTTCATACTCCCTGCCTCAACTTCCTTTTGAATCGTCAGATTAAGATGAAAGGATACTGTTGACTGAAGCATTAAAAAAGTATCTCTTGCTTCTTTGGGTAGCAATCTGTTTTCTATAACCAGTCTTGTATAAAATGGCTCAAACTCCGTCAGTACTTCTATATGAGCTCTAAGAGCCAAGTTAAAACCATTCTGGTCACCGGCAATCTCATGGAGACGTGTGTTAATTCTCTCTCCTACATCTTCTATCACCGCAGTCAGGAGCTCTTCCTGAGTATGAAAGTGTGCAAATATTGTTCCATGGGACACACCTGCTGCTCCGGCAACGTCTGCGGTGCGCGTGGTTGTCAGACCATTTATGGCAAACTGTTTAACTGCTGCTTCAATTATCTTTTTTCTAGTTGAATTTTTTTGTTGCTGTCTCTTATTTTCTTTCACTTAATCACCTCCAGTTTTATTGACTCTTGGCTCATTGACTACTCACTCATTTTAACTCTCAGAGAACATATTGTCAATACAGCACCAATATCTCTTTGCTATAACTGGAAAGGTATGTTCATTGCACTGTTGAGGCATTTTCAGATATAATTATGTATACTAGTTTTATATTTTTCTTTACTTTCAGAAGTATTTTGCAAGTCATAATTGTAATCACTTTATAATAAATTTATCTGATATTGGTGGAGGTATAGCAGGAGATATCTATGAAATATTTTGTAAAAGCGTGCACTATAATTGTATTATTAGCTTTTGTTGTAGTTTTGGCTGCCGGTTTTTATTTTTATGACCTTTCAGTTGCCCGTACAAAAAAAGTATTTTTGGCTGAGGACGCAGCTCTTAAAAAGTCCGTTACCGTAAACACTGAAATTGAACTTAAAAAAACGTCATCAGCTTTCACAGATGACGTTGACTGGTTGAGCAGACAGAACTATGAGACAGTTGATATTATATCTTACGATGGTTTGAAGCTAAAGGGATATTATGTTAGTGCTGATTCCCCGTCTATGAATACAGTTATATTGTCTCACGGTTATTCCTCAAAAGGTCTCTGGATGGGATTATATGCCAAACTGTATAATATGTTGGGTTATAACGTTCTTATGCCTGACGACAGGGGCCATGGCAGCAGCGAAGGCAATTACATTGGGTTTGGTTGGGTAGACAGGAAGGATTATTTAAAATGGATTGACTTCATTATTAAAAAATCCGGGCCTGATACCAAGATAGTTCTCCACGGAGTTTCCATGGGAGGAGCGACAGTTCTCATGACAGGCGGAGAAAACCTCCCCTCCAATGTAAAGGCTATCGTTTCTGACTGTGCTTATACGTCGGTGAAAGATGAACTCTCATATCAGATGAAAAGGATGTATCGCCTTCCGTCTTTTCCTCTGCTTAATGCCACAAGTCTTATTACAAAAATAAAGGCAGGGTTTACCTTTGAGGAAGCGTCAGCCCTCAAACAGGTTAAAAAGAGCAAAACCCCTACACTTTTTATTCATGGAGGTAATGACGAATTCGTCCCTACCAGTATGGTAAAAGAGTTGTTTGAGGCATGCAGCAGTGAAAAAGAACTTTTTATTGTTCCCGGTGCAGGCCACGGAGCTGCATTAGATGCAGACCCCGATGGTTATATTGCAAAGGTAAAGGATTTTACCGATAAATATATTAATAAATAAGTTAAGCATGATAACTTTAGGGTACTGCCATTTCAAATGCCACACAGAAGTTTGGAAGGGGCTTTCCGCTGTTATATCCCACAAAGGGGTCCGAATCACGCAGAAGTCCCCATCTGCAGGTTCCTCCTGTTCTGTTTGTTCCGGCTGTGAAAGCATATCCGACCTTAACTTCAGTTGACGGCACATCTTGGTCACAGGTTATTTTCACTGAATCACCTGTTATTTCAACTGATTGTATGGTTATTCTCTTACTTTGTGTATATACTTCAAAGCCTTTTCCGTTTTTCCATTCTGTCAGGGTGCTTTGATTAGGTTCAGGCAGTGAAGTATCCCAAACCAAAGGCCCGGCAGGCACATGGAATCTCACCGTTATAACATTTCCGCTTCTTTCTACTCCTGTAGGCTGTAGAGGTTGCCAGTCATGCCCAAGGACTACCCTTTCGTAATAAACCTTGGCATACTGCTCTCCTAACTGCTGATACCCGTTTGCGGTCAAATGTACCCCGTCAGTGGCATATTGTCTTTGATAGTTTGGCCCCACGCAAACCATATCCCCGGGGTAATCCAAGCCTGCCTTCCATTGCACCAGTGTGGATGTAGCGGTTCCGACACTTCCGCATGAGTTCTGCTGAACAATGAACATAGGTATGCTTTGGGTCTGTCCGGTAATAGCCTTAATATCCTGATTGTAGTCCGCCCATAGTTTGTGCAGCTGATTTTCATAGTTTGTGTTACCTGCATCACTTTCACCATGGGTCATTATAACAGCACCTACTCCGTAGGTTTTACCCGCCTGTTGTGCAAGGCGTTTTATTGCTTGGACTTCAAATAAAGTGGCTGCATATGCACGTCCTGAATAAGTGGTTTCAGGTGCACCCTTGCTAAGGGCATCAATACCCTGGCCTGTTTCTCCAATCGCAGTGTGTACAGAAACATAGTCCTTTCCCGAAGCACTTCTGACTAGAGATGTTATTTGGTTTGCCATTGCTGAATGTGGAGTTTCTCCGAATATGTTCCCCGGATAAGCACCTCCATAGTAATAGCCGTATTCCCTTACGGGTTCAACCAGAGGAATCATCTTAAACAGGCTATTATTGGGTTCAAAAGGCGGAACCATAACCTTTTCCAATGAAAGTTTCAGATTATTAAAGGGCTGTTGGGTTGTAACCGGAGGGTTCCCTTCCGCACCAACTGCAAGACTTTGTCCAGTACCTACAATCCCCGCCCAGTCCCAAGGGATTTTTACATTATTAATTGATTCCACGGGAAATTTGTTAATGATTCCAAGTAAATAGCTTTTCAACAAAGCATAATCCAGAACATCAACAACCCCATCCCCGTTTAAATCAGCATACTTAAAACGATCATCTCCCGGGAAGCCTCTATCGTTATTCAATAAATAAATTTTAAATGCTGCGAAGTCAAGTCCGTCAACACTGCCATCACTGTTCAAGTCTCCATAAATATCCGTTGCTACAGCGGCACTGGAAAGGTCAATATTACTTGTGATTGAGCAGATAAGAGCGAGAATTGTTAAAAAGACAAGAACCTTTTGACTTGTTTTTTTCATAATATCCACGTCCTTTTGCTTTTTTGTTAATTCTTTGTTTTATATACATTAAATGTATTTATTTGCATATTCTACTTTTGGTTCAATAAATCCTTTAAAGCAATATTTACCTATAATTAAAGTTTTTATTTATTGAATTGCAGCTTTGTGTATGTTATTCTATTTACAAATGAATGATTGGAGTTGAAAAGATGAAGTAATATTTCTTGCTGATTTTAAAACATAACCAAACAATATTTTTAATGGGAGTAATCCCTTGTTTTGTTGTGTACGCAAGAAAGTTACTTATTCTTTTTGGCTCATTCGGTATATCCTTTGTTCCCCGTCTTCGTTAGACGGGGCCTCGCTGTATTTTTATGAGCTGCGGAAAACTAATTTTCTTGCGGCTCATATTTTTTTGTACAGGAGGGTATTTTTTATGTCTTTAATTAACGTTACTAATCTGACTTTTGCCTATGACGGCAGTTATGATAATATATTTGAAAATGTAAGCTTCCAGATAGATACTGATTGGAAGCTGGGCTTTACAGGGAGGAATGGCAGGGGAAAAACTACATTTCTTAATCTCCTGCTGGGCAAGTATGAGTACAGCGGTAGTATTTCATCAAAAGTTCCCTTTGAATATTTCCCTTATGAGGTAAAAGGCAAGGAAAACAATACTATAGATATAATTGAAGAGGTTTTTCCAGATTATGTTCTATGGGAGGTTATGCGTGAGTTGTCCTTATTGGAGGTTGACGACGAGGTTTTATATAGGCCTTTTGATACTCTGTCCAACGGCGAGCAGACAAAGGTTTTACTTGCAGCACTTTTTCTGAAAGAGAACAGTTTTTTGCTTATTGATGAACCTACAAACCATCTGGATATAAACGCCAGAAAAGTTGTCAGCGATTATCTTCGTACAAAGCACGGTTTTATTTTGGTATCCCATGACAGAGCTTTCCTTGATAATTGTATTGACCATGTCCTTTCAATAAATAAGACCAATATTGAAATCCAGAAGGGAGATTTTTCTTCCTGGTGGGAAAATAAAGAGATGCAGGATAGCTATGAACGTGCCGAAAACGACAAGCTCAAAAAAGATATCAAAAGACTGTCAGAAGCGGCAAAACGGACATCTGAATGGTCCAATAAAGCAGAAGCAAAAAAGATTGGCTTTGACCCTACCCAAACAGAAAAAAGTATAGGTCGCAGGCCTTACCAAGGTGCTAAAGCAAAAAAAATGATGAGCCGTTCAAAAAACATTCAAGAAAGACAGCAGTCTGCAATTGAGGATAAATCCAAGCTTCTCAAAAACATTGAAAGCTCAGACAAGCTAAAAATTTCACAACTGAATTTTCATACAGACAGACTTGTTGAGTTGGAAAATGTCTCTATATCCTATGGTGATAAAACAGCTTGTGATAATGTAACCTTCACCATAGAACAAGGTGACAGAATAGCCCTGATGGGCAAAAATGGTTCGGGCAAATCAAGTATTATAAAGCTTATTTGCGGTGAAGAAATTAATTATACCGGGACTATTAGGAAGTCAAACCAATTGAAGCTTTCCTATGTCTCCCAGAATACCGAACATCTTTATGGTAATTTAAGCGACTATGCCAGAGCTAACGAAATTGACGAGAGCCTTTTCAAGGCTATTTTAAGGAAGCTTGATTTTTCCAGAGTACAGTTTGAGAAAGATATTTCTGATTTCAGCGGAGGACAAAAGAAAAAGGTATTGATTGCTAAAAGCCTTTGTGATAAAGCACACTTGCATATCTGGGACGAACCGCTGAATTATATTGATGTAATCTCTCGTATGCAGATTGAGGAACTGCTATTGGAGCATCAACCGACTATTCTCTTTGTAGAACATGATATTGAGTTTTGCAATAATATTGCCACAAAGATTGTTCAACTGTAAGTTTTGCTAAAAAGGAGTTGCCTCAAAACAGAAGGTTTTAAACTTTAACACTGGTACTTCCGTATAAAATTATATCAATGATTTCTTCCATTGATACAATTTATACTCACGTACAGGTTAAAGCAGATAATCTAATTTTGTGACAACCCCTTTTTACCGTTTATATAAAAACTGTTCTGGCAATACTGAAACATAAGGAGAAACGCATATGAGTCAAGATTTTTCACCTGTTATTTGGCCGGAAGAAAAAGTACCGGAACACGCAACCAACTGTCAAAAATGTGAATTACACTGCCAGAGGTCCCGCATTATATGGGGAGAAGGCAACCCAAAAGCTCCAATACTAGTATTGCTGGATAACCCGGGAGCCCGTGAGGATAAGTCTGGTATTGAATTTGTCTGTGGTACCAGACAGACCCTTCAACGTGCAGTTTTCGAAACGGGCCTTCAAATGAAGGATTTATATGTAACATATGTTTTGAAATGCCGTCCTTTACGAAGCTATGACAAAGAAACAGCAAGAAGTGTCTGTATGGAATATCTTGTAGAACAAATTGATCGACAGAAGCCAATGTTTGTTTTCTGCCTCGGTAATATTGCCACACAGTGGTTTTTTGGGGAAAAGGATGCAGAGGTCAAAAACCTCAGAGGTTCATGGCATTCTGTGAGAGGATATACCACAACCGCTACCTATCATCCTCTTGCAATAAGAAGACGCCCCAACTTATACCCTACCTTCCTTAATGACTGGAGAATGTTAGCAGAATGTTATTCTAAAGAGAAACTTTTAATAAATTAGCCTTAATCAATCCTCTGCGAATTTGAGGACCTACAAAAGCAGCTATAAGAATTTTTACCATATCTCCCGGAATAAAAGGAATTACACCTGCTGAAAATGCTGCTCCCAAAGACATATGAGCCTGATATGTCAACCATACGGTACCGAACAAGTAGCAAACTGCTGTACCCACCACCATTCCTATTAACGACAAGTACCACTTATTCCAAAACTTATCTATAAACCAACCTCCAATTATCGCCATAAAAATAAATCCTATTATATATCCTCCTGTTGGGCCAACAAGTTTTGGCAGACCTCCTGAAAAACCTGAAAATACAGGAACTCCTACCAATCCTATCAGCATATAAACTATGTAGCTGAGAGTTCCTTTTCTCATACCAAGGGTATAAAGTGCAAAGTATATTGCAAGGTTTGTAAAGGAAATGGGTACTACACCTATGGGGATGGATAATGGCCCCAAAATACAGATTACAGTTGTTATAACCCCTATAATTGCAATTTGACGTATGTTCATATTGTTTTCCATAGCTCTCCTCCAAAATGCTTCATATATATTTTTTTATTACCTGGTAATATGAGTATATAATCAAAAGAAGCTATTGTCAACCATAATATCTACATCAGTTGACAATAGCTTCTTTTTCATTAACCAAAGAGCTATATTTACTTAAAATAAAACGGGTATTTTTTCAAAAACCGGCACCTTGGGCAGATTTCCAGACTTAGGTCTGAAAAACACCTCATATCTGGATTTAAAGGGTTCAAACACAATAATTTGCTGTGTTCTGGTATTATATAAGTCTCCATCCATCTGAAGTCCGGGTTCATCTCCTTGATAATATGATGCTACAGCTTTCATGTTATCAAATGTAAACTTTTCACCTTGTTCTTTTAGTACTTTTTTCATACTATAAAATCTATTGGTATTAGACGGATTTTTCGAGTGGTTATCCAAATTTCCCTTTAACATAAACGAATTTACGGTGCCTACCGAATCAACTATATCCCATGTAATACCTTCATTTAATTCTGACTTATCAGTTCTGACTTCTCTAAGACTGTTTTCTTTTCCGCTTATATTGTTTTCCAATACCCTAGCTACTTTCTCATCACTTAAAAATATTAAATGACCATATGTATAATTTCTTACCGGGGATTTCATATAAGCCGCAACCCCATTAATTGTTGTGTAATTTTCAAGTGCATGTCTCAAGTCAAAGGGATATGAACGTTTGCTCTCCGAACTGTATTCTTCTCCTGTACTTGAATCCAGAATTGCACCAAATACCTTATTATCATTGAAGGCAGATATACATCCCATATATCCCAAATACCCTATAGTACAGATTGACTTTTTAGAATTTTTAAATGTAACTACTGACTGGATCTGCACCAGTTGATTTTCAGACCCTGCATGCCAATCTAATATCCTCATGCTGATATTATCATTGTTTTCAGTTTTGGTTCCAAATACGCCTGCCGCACAGCACTGTGAAGGCCTGACTACATCGGGACATAAATTCATTAGAAACATCTCACCTGTTGAGAGTTTCCCGTCCCCTCTTACATTATCATCCTTCCCTGTGAAATTTGATGCAATTCCCTTTATTTCATCAACATAGTCTTTATCTACTTGAGGTACAATGTCATTCACCCTTTGGAGCATTAACTTATATACTTCATCATTTCCGGTAATTTCCGCTAGGTACGAGTCTACAAGGGCTTCATATTGCGGAACTGCTTTTAAAATTTGTGAACCATATTCCTTTCCTATTTTTTCATGAGATTTTTCACCTTTAAAATCCAGTATTACTTCATAGTGTGACCCCTTGTCTGTGATAGTAACTCTTTGGGTAGTTTCTGCTGCATTTATTGTAAAGGCACCCAAATTCAATCCCGTTACCAAAACGATAACAGACAATAGATATAATAGTTTTTTCCTCATACTTTCCTCCTCGCGTAACCATTTTTGTAATATTATAACATATATTTGGTACTTCTTGACTTTTCTCCTGTATTGATATAATATTGTTATATGAACATTTGTTCATATAATCAATTGTAGGAGGATTTTGCTATGCAGATAACTGATATTATTTCTTCTATGTTACTCATTATTTTTGGATTAAGCTATATTCTAAAGCTTGTAATATTAAATAAAAACAACAGAATTAAAGCCAATGTACTTGCTAAAGGCAATAAGGATTTTTCAATTTACTTTACGGAATTGTTTGTAAGGACTTCGAGTATGTTGTGGCTGCTGACCTGGATATCCGAAATTGTATTTCATAATAAGATTTCTCATTTTATAGGTAATATCTCTAAAAGTGTATACATTACATATGGAGGTCTCCTTATAACGGCTTTGGGTGCAGGTGTTTTTATTTTAGCAATTGTTTTTATGAAAACTTCATGGAGAGTAGGCATAGACAAAAATACACAGACAACACTTATTACCAACGGCATTTACAAATTTAGCAGAAATCCTGCTTTTGTTGGCTTCAATTTAATGTTTTTTGGTGTCTTTCTTACTTATTCCAACTTCATTACATTGGGAGTATGTTTTATTAATATGATTGCTTTTCATTTACTTATTCTTCAAGAGGAAAAACACCTGTTATCTACCTTCGGTAAGAGTTATGAGAGGTATAAAAGAGATGTCCCAAGGTATTTATTAATGTTTAATATTGGAAGATTTAAAGTTAAAGAATCTTTAAAAAAATGAAGGATTTTAGATAATTTTGTCGAATAATAAACAATGTAAGTCTAAAAGCTACTCTTCTCCTTGATAATTTATTTCTTAAAACCCAAATAGACTAGGTAAGTACACGGTAAAAAACAGATAATATGATGTTAAGAATTCAATTGCTTTGACTATGAAATTGTTCGGTAATGCTGTCTAGGATAATGTACTGCCGATAATCAAATTAATACTTTGCTTATCAGGTGTAAATTATACAATATTCTTCAATTAACAGGAGGTAACAAATGCGTATCAAAGATGCAATTAGATTCAGAGGGTTGAGTTGGAAGATATTCACAGTATCTGTGCTGTGTATGTTAATACCTATGCTGATAAGTTTGTTTATAGCCAGTTATTTTTCCGAAAAGTATTTGGGTAACTCGGCCAGTAATTCCTTATTAAATATTGCTGTTGAAAAGACAAACCAAATTGAATTAGCCTTGTCTGATCTGGAGAAGCAGGCCCAGTCAATTGCAATGCAACCTAGTATAGTTGATCCTCTAACCGAGGCAACTATCAATTCCACTAATCCACCAGGAACAGATGTTCAGAAGATTTCAAAAAATTTGCAGGATAATTTCAACCTGTCGAACGGGCTTTTTGAAAACATTTTTTTAATGTATAAAAACAAAGATATTGCTGATGGTATCGGGGGCAAATCTGTGGGTTGGGAAAATGAAACAATGGGTAGTGCAGATAAGTTGCTGATACGAGAAGCTAAAGCATCACCTACTACCGGACGTCCTGTTATTACAATAGTAACTCCTGTAAAGAATAATGACAAACACCTTGGTACAGTTGCAATGGCAATAGAATTGAACAATGTATCTAAAAATATCATTGATAGTAATTCTTCTAAGAGTGATTTTAAAACACTAATTCTAAATTCTGAAGGACTTGTTATTTCATCACTAGATCAAAAACATGTTTTATCTTTAAATTTTCAGGATAAAGCCATAGGATTGCAGGATTTTTATAATACAATTAAGTCCACTAAATCAGGTGTTGGTAATTTTACTCTTGATGGAAATAAATATATTGCTGCTTACAGCAATAGTGACAAGTACGGCATGTACATATTATCCTACAAGCCGGTTTCAGCGCATACGGAAATGATCGATAATCTGAAATTAATATTATTTGGGGTTATTTTAATAAGTATTATACTGGCAGCAATTATTATTTATTTGTTAACCAGAAAAATAACAAAACCTATACTTGGAGCTGCCAACCAAGCAGAAAGATTGGCAAATGGAGATTTGACGGTTTATATTCCGGAAGCTGCTCTGAAAAGGAAGGACGAGCTTGGTATGCTGGCGAATTCTTTCTCCGCTATGATTAAGAATTTTAAAACAATAATTACTCAGATAAACGAAACGGCTGATAAAGTGGCTGCATCCAGTCAGGAATTGTATGCATCCGGCGAGCAGGTTGGTACAGCAGCCGAAGATGTAGGCAACACAATTCTTGGTATTTCCACCGGTGCGGAAGAACAATCGGCTAATATTAATTCGGCATTGTCAAATCTAAGAAATTTAGTCAACCAAATAAATGAAGTAAATACAAGTACACATAATATGCAAAAAACTACCGTGCATATGATAGATGATATTACAAGAGGAAGCAAAACAGCCAGTGAATCCATTGATAGCATAAATAACCTTAAAGCTGAGGCTGAAGGTGTTTCAAAGGTTATTTTCAACTTGGGGAACACTTCTAATCAGATAGGACAGATTATTGAATTAATCACCGGCATAGCTGAGCAGACCAACCTACTTGCTTTAAATGCAGCTATTGAGGCGGCAAGAGCAGGAGAAGCCGGCAGAGGCTTCAGCGTGGTGGCCGATGAAATCAGAAAACTGGCCGAAGAATCTGCTGACGCCAGCGGAAGAATAGCAAGGTTAATTGTAGAAGTAAAAAGTGGAGTTGACACAGCCGTTACCAAGATGGATAGCAGTATTAAATCTGTAAATTCAAGTGTAAAAGCCATTCAGGAAAATGGTGATACTTTCTCCGTGATTTATGGACAAGCTGAACAGCTAAAGGATATCGTAGCTAATGTTACTGAAAATGTAAAGATAATGACCGGAAGCAGCCGTGACTTTGAGGATACAATGCAGCAAATAAATGAGACAAGCCATGAGTTTGCAGCTAATGCCGAAGGGGTGTCAGCAGCCAGTGAAGAACAAATTGCTTTAACAGAAGAAATAGTCACCGCTTCAAAGGCAATGGCAGAAATGTCTGAAGAACTATCTGGCCTTATCAAAAATTTCAAGCTATAAAACCTTGTAATTAAAGGCTATAGGCAGTTTGCCTGTAGCCTTAATTTTTATAATATAATAAATCCGGCTGCGATTGATGCCACATTGGCAATAAAGGTGTAAGCTGCAATTTGTCTTTTTTCTGCTTTACCGAACAGTCTTAGGTAGGCTGCATACTCGGCTATAAATACCAGAATTTCTCCTATAAGCAAGACTACAAGATAACCTGTATTAAATGGCATTTTGTGTAGAATCGGATAGTTAAATATCATTCCAAAGGTAAGAAAAGTTTGTGTTATCATATTTACTCCGGCTATGATAAGCAATCTCTTGGCTTTCTTATAGAAGAATGGAATTGCCAAAAATATCTCTATTACCAAAGTTAAAAGGAGCCTTATTAAATAGTCATTGAAAAACTCTTTGTCTAATTTTATACCGTTTTTAAGTATGTTTCCGCTTACAGACAGTACCTGATTGGTCTTCATGTCATATTTTACGTGGGCATTGAAATACCCATTCCGGATAATATCAGATACCTGTATCGTCCCATCAGACTTCTGGATTATTATTTTGAATTCATGTGGAACACCAACATAACCAAAGGAATGTCTCATTGTAAGAACTTTCCCGTTTTTATCTTTTTCTACTGGGTCTCCCGTAAGTTTTCCGTTCAGAACCCAGGTTCTCATGTGAATTGCTTTCCATCCACCCTCGTTATATTTATAAATCGGCTGGTCATGCATTTTGTCGTATTTTTCATTACCGTTGGTTGCATCAAAGTAGCCATACTCTCCTTCCTTGCCAAGAAGGTCCAGATAATAGCTACTATCCTGAGGATTTATAACTGTTATCTCTAATGTTGGCTTTGGCCCGGAATCTGCGTTGACTGTACTATAACTAAATATGAATATAACAAACATTAGAAGTAGTATAATGTGCTTTTTCATTTTTACCATTATGCTTTACCTCAATTTCCCACTGTATTATATTTACCATTATAATACATATCTATTACTTCTAAAACCTTTGCACTGGTTCTGGAGCTTGACAGCTTAAATAGAAAACTATCCTCCGACAATCAAGCCTTCTTTTATAAGCAAAGATTTTTTGATTGTCGGATAGTTTTTAATTTTTTGAGTATATGAAGTATCTCATTACTAGTGGTAGATCTTCAGGCTAACTTATACCTGTGGGATTTTCTTATGTTAAATCATTTTTTCTTAACGGGTATCCATATTTCACCCATACAATGTCCACTCATTCCATAATACATCTCAAAATTCGGTCCCTCAACCTGTTCATACTCAGATGTTGGAAACCATTCAGTATAAATCCGTCTCCACAGATTCTGCATTTCGCAATGAGGTTCCTGAAATATAGCCCAGGTATGCTCCGGGACAAAGAGCTTTGTAAATCTATCCGGAATTTCAATTCCCTTCGGCAAGTTATAACAAATCATGTATTTGAAGCTTGTGTCGGTATAGTCATAAAGTGCCGCATGCGACATGGTGTCATGAAAACGGCCTAACAACTCATTCATAAGGTCAACCGTACCATCCTCATCGCACTTGATACAAAACTGTGGAACTTCGATAAATGCCTTTTCCATGTCCCTGCTAATGAGCCCTGAAACTCCAAACATCTCAAAAGGCTCTCTTTTTTCAATGCGATAATCCATCTTGATATCTCCTTTTATTGATATTGAAAAGGTCATCCGAGGGTAAGCTTTAAGTGAAATACCCATATCGCGCGCAGATGATGGCATCACACCATGCAGATTCTTAAATGCTCTGGAAAATGCCTCCGGCGATTCATATCCGTATTTAATTGCTACATCAATCACCTTAATATTACTTGTCTGCAACTCAAAAGCAGCCAAGGTCAAGCGTCTTCGTCTTATGTATTCTGATAGTGATACATTTGTTATATACGAAAACATCCTTTGAAAATGATATGTTGAACAGCAGGCAATTTGAGCAACCTTTTCATAGGATATTTCATCCGCAAGATTGTCTTCAATATAATCCATTGCATTATTCATTCTGACAAGCCAATCCATAGATTTTCCCTCCCTTCAAAATAAATATAGCACCTTTAAGATTAACAGACCTTGCATTTCATGCACGGGAAAGTCAGATGGATATTAATAGCTAAACTTTGACCGTATGTGATGTCTGGCACCTCTTTTTTATTCGTAATGACTCATTTAGATGCACCATATGATGACGAGTTACAGGCATTAATAAAATGCCTGCGACATTTTTCCTACCCCAAAAATCAATTAACCAATTTGCGCCTTCAACGTCCAATACGGCGCCTTCATCGATAACCCTCTTCAATTTATTCTTTTCTATTTTTCTTTTTAAATCTTGGGGCTTAAAGTCTTTTATAATCTCACGAGTCCTTTTTCCTACTGCAATTCTATATTTACGTAACTCAGTCATATTTATATTAGTACTAAAGTGTACAATTTCTTCGTTTGTCATAGCATTACCCGTATCACATATTACATTATTCATTTTTTGAATCCATTGACCTGTACTGATTACTTGAGCTTCGTCTGCCACCAATATATTCATTGTTATATCTTCTATTCTTGTTGAATGCCATATACACCAGGCAATAGTTGTATTGTCTTTTGCCAACATAGTACGAAATGTTGTCTCATCTAGTCCTTGCCACAATTCATCTTCAAATGTTGTAATATTTTTTGGTGACATTTCAGAAGAGTGTACCATTTCATGTTGATTCAGACATAATTCAATAACCTCGTCAAATTTGTCTGGTTTTAAAATTATGCTTCTTAATAAGCTCTGTTGAGATCCCCATACTTTTTTATCCATTTTTAACCACCTGATTACTTTTGTAATGACTGCCCCAAGTATACAATATTTTATTGTTAATTAGAGCTGATTATATGCGACTATCATACCATGAACAACCTAGGTTTTCTATATAATATAAAAGCGAAGAGAATAAATACTTCCCAGGCTCTGCCCGGCAGAGTACACAAAAAGAAATACCTCCGACTTTGTCGAAGGTATTTCTTTTTGGAGCTCCCAATCGGAATCGGACCGATGACCTCATCCTTACCATGGATGCGCTCTGCCAACTGAGCTATGGGAGCATATATTGGAGCGGGTGATGGGAATCGAACCCACGCTGTCAGCTTGGGA
>JAEYNY010000207.1 GCA_023412275.1 Bacillota bacterium | reverse complement strand
TGCAACTACTGATATTGAGTTCCTTTTCCCATTTGGTTGGGGAGAGCTTTGGGGAATTGCAGACAGAACTGACTTTGACTTAAAACAACACATGACTCATGCAAAAGATGACTTGTCATACTTTGATCCTACTACAAACGAGAAGTATGTTCCATATTGTATAGAACCATCTTTAGGTGCTGACAGAGTTACCCTGGCTTTCTTGTGTGATGCTTATAACGAAGAGGAAGTTTCAGAGGGTGATGTAAGAACTGTGTTGAAATTCCATCCTGCTATAGCACCTGTAAAGATTGCTGTTCTTCCGCTTTCAAAAAAATTGGGCGAAGAAGCGGATAAGGTTTACCAAATGCTTACTAAGACCTATAACTGTGAATATGATGAAACAGGAAGCATAGGCAAGAGATATAGAAGACAGGATGAAATAGGAACACCATATTGTATTACTTTTGACTTTGATTCACTTGAAGACAAGAGTGTTACAATAAGAGAAAGAGATACAATGCAGCAGGTTAGAATCAAAATTGAAGAACTTGGGGCATATTTTGAAAATAAATTTGAATTTTAATAATCAAGTTATGTGAAAAAGCAGGCATTTATAATGCCTGCTTTTATTATAAACAACTGTAGAATAAATGCACACATAGGTAGGATTTTGCGATATTTGTAAAAGGTTGACAAGTACACTTCGAAAAAGTATATTATACATATAATAAAGTTGGGTATTTGACCAAATATGCTTATTGAGGTTACTTGTAATGAACGTAGGATTTATTGGAGCGGGAAAAGTCGGCAATACTCTTGGAAAATACTTTGAACAAAATAACATAGAACTGGCGGGGTATTATGATACTGATAAAAATGCAGCAATGGAAGCAGCAGATTTTACACTTTCGTCAGTATATACATCATTAAGTGAGCTTGTTAATTATAGTGACATTATTTATATTACAACCACTGATAATACTATACTGAACGTATGGGAAGACATAAAAGAACTATCTATTGCAGGTAAAATAATCTGTCATTGCTCAGGAGCATTGTCTTCGGACATATTTAAGGGAATTGGCGAAAAAGGGGGATTTGGTTATTCAATTCATCCTCTTTTTTCGTGTAGCAGCAAAACCTCCTCATATAAAAAACTGTATGATGCACTGATAACAATTGAAGGAAGCCCAGAACGATTGCAGGAAGTAGAAGAATTTTTTAAAAAACTTGGAAACAGTACCAGAATAATTGATTCATCCCAAAAAATTAAATATCACGCTGCAGCTGTTTTTGCCAGTAATCAGTCAATTGCTCTTGCCGGGCAGGGAGTCGACCTTTTGGAGCAATGTGGCTTTACACGGGAAGAAGCTAAAAAATCAGTTCTTTTTCTAATGGGTCACGCCATTGAAAATATTGAAAAACAGGGATTGGAAGAGGCGTTAACAGGACCTGTTGAGCGTAATGACATAATGACCGTACGAAAGCATCTTCAGGCTTTATCAGAAGAAGAAAAAAATATATATATTTCATTATCCAGAAAATTAATTAAAATAGCTAAAATAAAAAACCCTGAAAAAAATTACATTGAATTAGAAGACCTTTTAGGGCAAAATTAAGTAAATACGATAGGGGCGTTGATGGAATGACAGTAGAAGGAAATAGAATAAAAAATACAGTAGCGTCTATTCAAAATCAGAAAAGAAACGGCGATAAAATCAGTATGCTGACAGCTTACGATTATTCTACAGCAAAATTGATGGATGAAGCAGGAGTCAATTGTATTCTGGTGGGGGACTCACTGGGTATGGTTATGCTTGGCTATGAGAATACATTATCGGTTACTATGGAAGACATGATACACCATACAGCGGCAGTGTCAAGGGGAAATAAGTATGCATTTATTGTTGCAGATATGCCGTTCATGTCTTATCATACTTCTGTTTACGATGCTGTTGTAAATGCAGGAAGATTGATAAAGGAAGGAAATGCACATGCAGTAAAGCTTGAAGGTGGCAAGGAAGTATGTCCACAAATAAAAGCGATTGTAGATGCAAAAATACCTTTAGTATCTCATTTGGGTATGACACCTCAATCCATAAATACTTTCGGGGGGTTTAAAGTACAGGGTAAAGATGAAGCAGCTGCTATCAAGCTAATTGCTGATGCCAAAGCTGTTGAAGCTGCAGGTGCTACTGCTGTTGTACTGGAATGTGTTCCCGCAGAGCTTTCAAAAATTATTACAGATAAGCTTTCCATACCCACCATCGGAATAGGTGCAGGAAAATACTGTGATGGTCAGGTACTTGTATATCAGGATATGTTGGGTATTTATTCGGATATTGCTCCTAAATTTGTAAAAAAATATGCTGACATAGGTTCCGAGATGAAATCGGCATTTAGAAAATATATTAGTGAAATAAAGGATTCAACTTTTCCGGAACAAGAACACTCTTATAAGATAGATGCAGCGGTTATTGAGAAGTTGATTTCGGAGGATATAATATGAAAGTAGTCAAGACGATAAATGAAGTTAAAAATATAGTAAATGATTGGAAAAAACAAGGCTTAACAATAGGCTTTGTTCCTACTATGGGTTATTTGCATGAAGGTCATGGAAGCCTTATAATGAAAGCCCGTGAAAATTCTAAAGTAGTAGTAAGTATTTTTGTAAATCCCATCCAGTTTGGCCCTACAGAGGATTTGGACAAGTATCCCAGAGACTTGGAAAAGGATTCAAAGTATTGCGAAGAATTAGGTGTGGATTTAGTATTTAACCCCGAACCGGGAGAGATGTATCCTGAAGGCTTTTGTACTTCTGTGGATATTTCGGTTCTGAGCGAGGAATTATGCGGACTTAGCCGCCCGGTGCACTTTAAAGGAGTATGTACTGTTGTAAATAAGTTACTAAATATCGTAAATCCGGACAAGGCGTATTTTGGAGAGAAGGATGCACAGCAGTTGGCTATCATTAGGAGAATGGTTAAGGACTTAAGCATGGATGTTGAAATTGTCGGCTGCCCCATTATCCGAGAAAAAGACGGTCTTGCAAAAAGCTCCCGAAATACTTACCTCAACAGTGAAGAAAGAAGAGCCGCATTGGCACTAAGTAAATCAATCTTCGCCGGTAAAGATATGGTTAATGAAGGATGCAGGGAAGCAGATGTTCTTTTAAAGAAAATGAAAGATATCATAGATCAGGAGCCGTTAGCAAGGATAGATTATTTAAAAGCTGTAGACGCAATGACAATGCAGCAGGTTAATACTATAGACAGGCCTGTTCTGATAGCAATGGCGGTTTATATAGGAAATGTCAGACTAATTGACAATTTTTCTTTTATACCCGATTAAACGATCTGAGAGGTGCAGGTATGAATATTACATTATTAAGCGGAAAAATTCATAGAGCTACAGTTACGCAGGCGGAATTAAACTATGTAGGAAGTATCACCGTAGATGAAGATCTCTTGGAAGCAGCGGGGATTATGGAGTATGAAAAAGTTTGCGTAGTAAATATTAATAACGGCAAAAGGTTGGAAACATATACGATTGCAGGTGAGAAGGGTTCAGGTGTAATTTGTCTAAATGGTGCAGCTGCCAGGTATGCACAAATAAGTGATAAAGTTATTATCATGGCATATGCACAGATGACCAGGGAAGAAGCCAAAGACCATAAACCCAATGTAGTATTTGTTGACGATAATAATCGTATTACTCGTAAAACCAATTACGAAAAGCATGGCCAAATTGTAGAGTAATATTGAGGGGCTTATTTTATTTGCTTTCGGTTAATGACAGCATCAAATCATTAATTTTAGAAACTCTATCCTCATTTGTAAGCATAACAAGATAATCGCCTGATTGAATTAAGGTGTCTCCTTTTGGGATAATCTCCTGTTCACCGCGCCTAACGGCTATTAGAAGTGAATGGGAGGGCCATTTTACAGTTTTAATTTCCCTGCCATCCAACTGAGAACCAAGGCAAATTGGGAATTCCAGTATGGTTTTATGTTTGTGGTTCCAAGCAGGGGTTGTATCCTTCTGATTTTTCAGAATTCTACCCAACAAAGATTCATAAACAGGATGAGCACCAATAATATCTGCAATTATATAAGCAGTTATAGAAACTACTGATAGGGAAAGCAGATGATTAAAAGATCCGGTCATTTCTGTAATTAGAATAATGCCGGTAATTGGTGCTCTGACAACTGCGGTAAAATACCCCGCCATTGCCAGTATTATAAAATTATTTATAAAACCGTTATCTAAGTGTAATAACTTAACGAGTCCAAAACCGTAAATATTCCCGATTAATGCTCCTATGGCAAGCATAGGCAGAAAAATCCCGCCTGGAGCACCTGATCCAAAGCTGGTTATTGTAAACAAGAACTTTACAAGCAGTAACACCAGCAAAAGTGCTAAAGGTGTATTGTTTTTTACAAGATCAACTATAAGTTCATGTCCTCCACCTAATACCTGAGGAAGAATAAATCCCAAAGCAACTGATATAATCAGCGGAATAATTACACGGTAGTGTTTGGGTATAATACTAACTTTCTCGTAAATATCCTGTGTTTTCAGCAGGGCTTTGTTAAATACGGCTCCAAATACTCCGACTATAATGCCTAGCGCGATTATATAAAGGTAATATTTTAGAGGAATAGGTGTCAGATTTTTAAAGTCCAAAACCGGTTTAAGTCCGAAAAATCCACTGGAAATGTAGTCAGCTGAAAGTGCTGCAGCCAAAGATGAGAGCAGCACCAATGGTGAAAAGTTCTTGTGAACTTCTTCGAGAGCAAACATAACGCCTGCAAGAGGAGCGTTAAATGCAGCAGCAAGTCCTGCACTGGCTCCGCTTGTTATGAGGTACTTTTCTTCTATTTTTATTCTTTTAAATACTTTGGCAAAGCCTTGACCTATTGCTGCCCCTAATTGAACGGAGGGACCTTCACGGCCGAGAGAAAGTCCCGAGCCTATTGAGAGAACTCCTCCTAGAAATTTTCCAATTACAACTTTCCACCATACCATTTTAAGCTTACCCTGCAGGACACCTTCAACTTGTGGGATACCGCTACCACTTATCATGGGTTCATATTTTAGTAATCTCCCGACAATGTATCCTATTAAGACTAATAAACTAACCCATATTGGAATTAAAAAGACTCTTACGGATAAAAAATTATAGATTTCAGACAGTAAACCCATGGCCTTTTCTAAGGAATACCTATAAAGAACCACCAATAAGCCTGCCGACAAACCAACGGCAATCCCCTCAAATACAAGCTTTAATCTAAATCCATGCCAGTGAAACAAAGTATCGGATGTGTTATTTTTATTTGTAGAATTTGTTTTCATTATTAAACCCCCAAGAATATATCATAAAAAAATGACATGTATTTTGTCAACATTTAAGTAAGGGGGTAATAGGACAAAATACTATTCAAATTCCGAATAACCCATTGCATTGTAATCTGGCGTGGAAATTGTAACTTTTACTTTAAGACTATGATCTTTTTGAAATTGAAAAATTGCTTCTTTCAAATCATCTTCATATATACCTGATTCATATCCACTAAAATATCCCAACTGTTTTAGTCTTTCTTGAACGGCCAGAACATCTGATCCCCTGTCTCCGGGTTTCAAATTTCTGAATCCCATTCCAAAGGGCCCGAATGGACCGTTGCGTATAACAACTGCTGTGCCCAAAGGTACTATACCGTATAGCTCTTTTATGTCCCTATTATACATACGTATGCAACCATGACTTGCTGACCTTCCGATTGAGGCTTCGTTTTTGGTACCATGAATTCCATAATTACCCCACCTGACATTCAGACCAAGCCACCTTCCACCAAAACCTTTTCCCCATTGGCTTTTTTCAACTATCTTCCATTCTCCTATTGGAGAGGGCCATCCGGGTTTTCCTGATGCAATAGGATATTTCTTTATACATTTATCGTTTTCAAATAAATAAAGTGTTTTTTCATCTATATGTATTAATATTAAAAATTGTTGTTGGTTATTAGCTGCATGCCTAGTAAAACTCCCTTTGATAATATAAGTATTAACTGCAATAAAGAGAGCAATTGACATTATAAAAATTGTAAAGATACAGAACATTCTGTTCCTATTTATCAATATAAACATGCTAAACCTCCCTATAAAGAAATATATGCGGGATTGTCTAATGTAAGAATGGTCGTATTAAATATTAGCAAAAAACACCATTGCATACACATTAATACAAATGCACATAATATTGAAATAAAAAATACGAATGAGTGGTTTATTATGGAGAAAATAAGTAAGAACCAACTATTCTGCCTGATAATGATGGGACAGATAGGCAGTACTAATCTATGGGCTTTAGGTATTGAAGCTAAAAGAGATGCCTGGATTGTAGATATAATTTCAACAATTGCCGGAATGGGTTTAGTCTGGTTATATACATCCATATACAGTAAATATCCTGAAAAGAACATTGTGGGAATAACTCAATCCATTCTGGGTAAGGCATTGGGATGGCCATTGGGATTTATTTACTTTATGATATATACTTTTAATGCTACCCGAACCACAAGTGAATTTGCTGATCTGATAAATGTAACATTTCTTCAGGATACACCAAATCTGGTAATACAGATTATTTTTTATATAGCAATTATTTATGTGCTTTTTTTGGGGATAGAGACTCTGGGGCGTATTGCGGAAATAATATTTCCTGTAGTAATTTTATTAATAATATCTATCTATATTATGATAATTGCATCTAAACAGATAAATCTAAAAGAACTTCTGCCTGTATTTCAAGGGGGAGTAAAACCTATACTAAAGGCTTTTTATCCAATTGGAATTAACTTTCCCTTTGGTTTGGTTTATGTTTTTTTTCAATTCTGGAAGTATAACGGGTCTGTAAAAGAAGTAAAAAAAACAACTTACTGGGCACTTGCATTGACCGGGGTAAATTTAACTATTTCCCTAATTATAATGGTTACTTCAATGGGTTTTAATTATACTTCCGTTGCAACCATACCATTCCTGGAGGTAATCAAACTTATTAGTATAGGCGATATAATTACTAACCTTGATGCAATAGGAGTTATCCTTGTATTTATGGGCGGATTCTATCTAACCATATTATTTTACTATTCGGCAGTGTTAATCTTTGCAGAATTATTCCATATAAAAGATTACAGATGGGTATTAATTCCTTTGGCTGTTTTCATTATGTGGTATTCAAAAATATACGAGCCCAATTATCCGTTTCATGTAAAATACCTTGTACCGCAGTACTGGCAGCAATGGGTACCGGTTAGCAATGTAGTTCCTATAATGCTTTTATTGATATTTCATCTTAAAAAATATTGTAATAAAGATTTAAATACTCAAAATAAATAAAGGTTAGGGAAGAAGAGAAGAAGTATGATGAAGTTTATCACTAAAATAATAAATGACACAATAGAGACGGGGATAGGGCAAAGCATAATAGCATTTTCGGCATGGGGATATTCTTTTATTCTAGTAGCTGTAGCTTTGTACTATGTGGTGCTATCCCTGATTAAGCTTATTACGAGTAATAAGAACTAAAGGCTACTTTTTATTTACCAATTTTTTTAGCATTGAGTGGCTTTAAGGTTAATCCGGTTCTGTTGAGACATGTGTCTACTTTAACTGTATATGAAACGTTAGGGAATATCTCATCATTCCATTTGCTTTTTATTTTACTCCAGGTTTTAGGGTACTTTATTTCCAAGGCTCTTCCGAAACCTAATACATCTGTTTTCATATTTTCCTGTATGTTCTTTATTGTTTTGTCAGTTAAAAGTCGTATATAATTTGAAAAATTGCTGTTAATTTGTTCAAAAAGCTGTAGATTAGTCACATCGAGGTCTTGCTTGACTTCAATCATATTTCCTTCTGCTTTTATTGCAACATCAAATAGTATATTACCTTTATCATTGATTGAAGGTTTGATAGAACACTTAATTTTTATCAATTCGATTGTAACTTGGCTGTCAGCTTTATTACTTAAAGCTTCTACATTGATGGATGTCTTTTTGCATTTTCCGGTCACAATATTCAGACCAAGAGTATCTTTGTTATCCAGAAAGCCCACCAGTTTATCTTTATTAAATAGTGCTGACCCTGTAAGTTTTAGTCCTTTGCGTTGTTCTGGTTCTGTTCCTTCTGTAGGTACACTTTTGACCTCAATCAACGAAAAAACACCGGTAACAGGGTTGTTCCCTTCACCGGGCATTGCCTTTATAAAATCAATTACTTTAGAGACTGCCGAACTTGACTCTATCTTCTGGGATTTGAGTATGCCTTCCATATAGTTTGCCTGTACCTTTTCAAGGCCGTGTTTAACACCAAGGATGTCAGATGCTTTGGCGTCTGAGGCAACAATGAGCCAAGTTGTTTTTCTCAATTCATGGCTGCGGGTTATGAAGTCAATTGTGTCTCCAAGGCCTTCTCGAGCATAGTCCTCACCAACGACTATTACTTTAATATGAGAGAAAAAGCTTCTCCTGTCAAATTCCTTAACTGTATGTCTGATTGCTTCAAATATAGAGTTCCCTGACGAAACGACCAACTCATAAGGAGGTTCGTTTCCTCCGCCTTGTTTTTCCATTGCCGCAGGACGGACTATCTGACTTGTTAACTGGATTTTGCCGTCGTCTCCCTTATCTAACCCTATAGCCATTGCAATTCCCAATTGATTAAGTTCTTTACGATCCCAACAGCCTGTTAGAAGCATTGCAGTTAATGTAATGATAATTAACAGTGCAACAATCTTTTTATTCAATAGTTTTTCCCTCCCTTTTTCTTGTCAGGCTTATTTGGCATTTGCTTTGATGATTGCCGGCTAGACTTTTTCCATGTAATAGCTTTAGGTCGGTTTTTCATAACCCATAGGGGAAATCTGAGAATACTGTCCTTCAAATCGCTCCAGTTTATGGGAGCTAATGGTGACATATATGGAGTTCCGAAGGTTCTAAGAGAACACATATGGGCCAATATACAGAACATACCAACGATTACGCCAAAAAGCCCAAAAGCACTGCTAATAAAAATCAGAATAAATTTAAAAATTATAACTGCGTCGTAAATGGATGGCAGAATAAAGCTTGTAATAGCTGACAAAGCTGTTATGATTACCATAGGTGCGCCTATTATTCCTGCTTCAACAGCGGCTTGTCCTATAACAAGAGTACCTACAATACTTACTGCCGTACCAACAGCTTTAGGCATCCTTATTCCGGATTCACGAATAAATTGGAAAATAACCTCGCTAATAAGGGTCTCTATTAGAACAGGAAAAGGAATTCCTTCTCTTGCAGCAGCAAAGGTAACGAGCAGGACGGTGGGAATCATTTCCTGGTGGAAGGTGGTAAGGGAAATATATAAAGCAGGCAGTGTAAGAGTTATAAATAATGCCAGAACCCTTAGTATCCTGACCAAGTTGGTCAGATACGGCCTAGAATAATAATCCTCCGGCACTTGAAGTGACTCAACAAAAGTATAAGGTACTGTCAATACAATAGGGGTTCCTCCACACAAAATTGCTACTCTTCCTTCAAGAAGCTTTGCAGAGACCTTGTCCGGCCTTTCACTGTTTCCTATAGTTGCGAAAGGGGAAAGGGGATTGTCCTCAATAAACTGCTCAATATAACCAGATTCCAGTATAACATCGGTGTCTATTCGGTTTATCCTGTCCCGTACTTCCTGTACAACCTTGTCGTTGGCAATCCCTTGAATAAATGCAATGCAAACATCAGTACGGGTTTGTTTTCCGACTACAAGAGTTTCAAAAATAAGGTTGGGGTTTTTGATTGTTTTACGTATCAGAGAAGTATTAACCCTGAGTGTCTCTACAAAAGCCTCTCTTGAACCACGAATTACCACTTCTGTCTCCGGCTGCTGGATACTTCTGCTTTCTCCGCCTTTGGCGCTTACTGAGAAGCCCAGATTACATCCGTCTATCAATAGAAGTGTATTACCTGATAAGATCGTGTCGATGGCTTGATCCATATTCCTTACTTCGGTTGCTTCAGCTATACTTAGTATATTATTCTTTATATCATTAAACATATTTCGTTTATCTACAAGCTTACCATGTGGATTTGTAATATGAATATTGACCATAAGAGATTTAACAACATATTCAAGTATCAGGTTCTTATCCCCCAACCCGTCGATAAAACAAATTAGAGCTTTAGTTTGATGTTTTACTCCAAAATTAAAATTCCTGATAATGATATCATCACTTTTACCGAGAGCTTTTTTTATTCGTTGATAATTTTCATCCAAAGAATCATTCAAACTTTGATGATTACCTACAAAAGACATATTATCAGGTGAAGGCTTGTTATTATCTCTTTGCTTGCTTCTAACATCATTAACAAATTTTATAAACCTTGACAGTTTTTTAAACAAAGTAATTACCTTCCCAATAGTAAAAATTTATTTATTAAATTATTATTGGTTTTATTCTTTATTCTATGTAACTCAAAACGTGGGAAAATTTACGGTTTCCCACGTTTATGAGATTCACTCTTTCCTTTTTCCTTTATATATATAAATTGCTCATTTTCATATTTCTTGAGAACTTGATTGAGGTGTTCTGTGTGTTCTTTTTCATCATCAATTATTGATTGTATTGCATTTTTTATATCCTTGTAAGAAGAATATGCCTCGATTTCTTCCTCATAAAGTATTACGGCTTCCAATTCTCCCTTAATATCTTCTCTTATATTATTAAGGATTATTTGTTTGTCATAAGAAGGATTGTACAATTGCATGGTCGATTTGGGTCTCAGATAATCTTCATGTTGTGCTAAAGAAGCTTTAGAATGGACAGGATCATATTTTCTCAGAAGGTTAAGAACAATTTCATAGTGCCTTATTTCATCTAGCATTATATGCTGCCAGACCTCGTTTACATTTATCATGTTGGAATTAGCAATGTGGCTTTGGTACCCGTTAATAGCCATTAATTCTGCAATCATTATTTCTCTTAGTCTGTTGGTAACTTTACGTGCAGTGCCCTGGGGATGGCCGGATGGATATGTATAGCTCATTATTACCTCCATAAATATGTAAAAAGGGAATACTGTTTATATTGTATGTTGTTAATTGATTTATGGTGAAATATTTCTTAAAACAATGTTGACATTTGCATAAACCAGTGTTTTAATCTATTTTAAGACTATTTATTACAAATTTCGCAGTGTTGGTTTTAGTTTGACATGAATTATATTTGAATGGATGATAAATCTAATGTTACATATTAATTTCAAGCTTCGTACAAGACTGCTATTATCATATTTGTTTGTAATTCTACTTCCCGTAGTTTTTGTGGGCTACTTTCTAGTAAGTAGAACTACTGAGACAGTGCTTGATAGAACAGATTATATCAATAAAACTAACTTTCAACAAATAAGTCAAAATATATACAATCAATTAAATACATATTTAGACCTGTCTGATACTATGCTACTGGAAAAGCAACTAAATGATTATTTAAATACTGAGTATTTAGTCGACACTTCATTCTTTGATAGGTATAGTGAATATTTAAAAATTAAATCAACATACTCGGGTATACTGAGAGTCCGAGTCAGTGAAAATGCAAAAGTAGTTATATATACCTCAAACGACTCTATTATTCCTGATAATGATTTCATATGTAAAATTGATAGTGAATTTATAAAAAAGACACAGTGGTGCCAAGATGCCATACGTGCTAACGGTGCAAATGTAATATCCGGTTCATATGTAAACGACAAAGGGAAAATGGTATTTATGATAAGCAGGCTGTTAAATGAATCAACTAAATATACAAACATTCTTACTATAGAAGTTCGTGAAAGTGAAGTATATAAGCTTATTGAGCGTGAAACTGCTAATAAAAAGATTTTTTTGATAAATAGCAATAATAAGGTTATATCATCCAGTGAAAGAAACCTTATAGGAGAAAGTGCTGATAAAATTAAATATCTACAAGGAATTGACTTGGATAAATGCAATGGATTTAAAGAAATTAAAGAGGATAATAGAAGCAATGTAATTTTTGTGGATACTTTTAAAGGTTGGAAGGTTTTAAAAAACTGGAAGGTTATTTCTGTTATTTCTTCAGAGAGTATGCTTAATGATATAAATGGGATAGTTAGGTATAGTTTGTTCATATGTTTTATAAGTGTTCTTGTTTCGGTTATTTTTGTATTGCTTTTTTCAAATACACTGACAAAAAAGATTAGGCTGTTGGTACGTAATATGAGAAAGGTTAGAGATGGTGAGTTTAATGTAGTTGTTGATGATAAAGGGTATGATGAAATTTCTGAATTATCAAAGAGCTTTAATAGCATGACTGACAGAATAAATTATCTAGTGAATGAAGTTCATCAGTCTGAGTTACAGGTTAGGGATCTTGAAATAGAAAAAAAGGAAGCGGAAATATGCGCACTTCAGAGCCAGATAAATCCTCATTTCCTATTTAATACAATGGAATCCATAAGGATGGATTTATGGCAGAAGCAAGAGTTTGAAATTTCTGAGGTAATAGAGCGGTTTTCGATGCTCCTTAGAAAAAGTATTGAATGGTCAGGTTCCAGTAATACCATAATGCAAGAAAAACAACTGATAGAGGATTACCTTCAAATACAAAAATACAGATATGTAGATAAGTTGGACTATAAAATAGATATCTCTTCAGATTTGGATGAGTTCTGTATACCTAAATTTTCCCTTCAACCCATTGTTGAAAATGCTATTGGACACGGCATAGAACTCAAAAAAGGAAAAGGTTGTGTGGTAATCACATCACAGATTTGCGGGGATGATATCAAATTAATAGTAACAGATGATGGAACAGGTATACCTGAGGATAAATTAGTGTTCCTAAGGGAGTTATTGGACAAGCCACAGAATAAAGGCGGAAAGGAACGTATAGGAATAAGAAATGTACATCAGAGGTTAAGACTCCAGTTTGGCGATAAATATGGTTTAAATATAAAGAGCTGTCAGGGAAAAGGAACTCAGGTTGAGCTATTAATCCCAAAGATCATAACAAAAAGGGGTAATGAAAATGTATAATGTGCTTATTGTTGATGACGAGCCAAGAATATGTGCCGGGTTAAAGGTATTTATTGATTGGGATGCTCATGGGTTCAAAGTAATTGAAACTGCCCAGGATGGTGAAGATGCAATTGATAAGCTCAAAAAAAACAGATACAATCTAGTCATTACAGATATAAGGATGCCTGAGGTAGACGGTTTAGAGCTTATAAAGGAAATATATAATTATAATTCTTCAGTTAAGCTATTAATAATAAGCGGTTACAATAATTTTGAATATGCCAGAGAAGCAATGAAATACGGAGTTAGAGGCTACCTGTTAAAACCACTGAACAGGGACGATCTACTTCAACATGTACTTAATATAAAAGACGAGCTGGACAAAGAAGTCGAAAATATGATTAAGGATAGGGGAAATAACAGTATTAGGTTAAATAAGTTCTTGTTTGACGTTGCAAATGGTAATCTTGCTCAGAAGGATATATCTGTAAAGATGCAGGACTATAGTATTGATATGAGTAAGGGCGGTTTTTTACTGGCATTGATTGAGATAGAGGATTATTATCATACTTTTGAGTCGAATCTAGAAGATGCGAGTCTGGTGAAATTCGGTCTAAGGAATATTGTAGAAGAAATCATATTGCAGAAAAAAATAGGATATGTGTATGAAGACATCAACAATACATTGGGAATAATATTTTTCAGTTATATGTCCGGCTTAAGCGAAGAAACCGTCAAGAGTTGTTTGCAGAATATATGCAACTGTATAAAACAGTACTTAAAAATCAATATAAATATCGGATATGGAAATTGTGTTGACAAGCTCGAAGTAATTAAAGAAAGTAGAAAACAAGCACAGATAGCATTAGAGCGAAGGATAATACTCGGAAAAGAAAATGTCATTCCTTATAGTAGTGTTATGGTTAATGAAAAAAGCATTTTAGACCTGAAATGGAGAAGCGAGAATCTTTTGGCAGCAATCGAAGTTGCTGACAAAAACAAGATAGAAGCTGAGGTTGACCTAGTCATAAGTGAAATATGCAGGAAATGCTTTTCAAATGAGGTTATAAATGCAATCGCATATAATATTATTTTGGAAATCTGTGCTATGATTAAAAGCTATAATGGCGAAGCCGTTCAAGTTATAAAAAAAGAGGAAATTAACATAATTAACAGCAGCTTCAGGAGTATTGAACAGTTAAAGGATTGGCTGATGTCAATCTGCATCAAAACCTGCGATTACAAGCTTGAACTTCAAGAGAGTAAATCATCAAACATGTTTACTCAGATTAAAAAATACATAGATGATAATTACTATAATGATTTAAGTCTGAAATCCTTAGCAGAAATTTTCTACATGAGTCCGGCGTATCTTGGTCGTCTCTTCAAAAACAATATGGGTGAAAGCTTTAATGATTATTTGAACAAGGTAAGAATATCAGAGGTAAAGAAGAGATTCTTGCAGGAGGACTCAAAGATATACGATATACTTGCCAAAGTCGGATATAGCAATCATGAGCATTTTTACAGACAGTTTAAACGATATGAAGAAAAATCTTTTGCGGAATATAAGGAAAGTATCAGAGCCAAGAAACCACAAAAGCTTTGAGCACGTTCAGTATCTAAAAGAATATTGATAATAATAATACAGGGTTAGGGGATTATTTTATTTTTCACTGACCCTGTATTATTTTCATTTTTGAGAAATTCAAAAGGATAATTAAGTACTAACAAGGTATAATTTATCACTTAATTTGATTAGTGAAATGGGCTATTATATGTTCATGCTTCAAATACGAACTGATATTAGAAAGGTGATAACTATGAATAATACTTCATCCTCGGCAGATCTTAATAAAAAAGGTTTTCTATTTAATATTAAAAGGAATGCTCCTTATTTGTTAATGGTTTTACCGGGAGTTGTGCTTTTATCTGTTTTCAGCTACTTACCTATGATGGGGGTACTGATTGCTTTTAAAAACATGAAGTTCTTTAGCAATAATATTTTTATAAATTTTGTAAATAGTGATTGGGTCGGCTTTGATAATTTTAAGTTTTTCTTTAATACGCCGGATGCTTTTAACATTACAAAGCATACAATATTGTACAATCTTGTGTTTATAATACTTGGAATAATTATTCCTATCAGTTGTGCAATTGGTTTAAATGAATTGCTTAATACCAAAATGTCAAAGCTATACCAAAGCTCGATGCTTTTACCTTATTTCTTGTCATGGGTTGTAGTAAGTTATTTAGTATATGCTTTTCTGAATCCTGACTACGGAGTTGTAAATAACGCATTACGGGACATACTCAAAATGAGCGGTATTGACTGGTACTCGAATTTAAAGGCTTGGCCGTTTCTCTTTTGTTTTTTAAATGTATGGAAGTATTCAGGTTATGGAACCGTCATATATTTATCGGCAATAACAGGAATATCGCATGAGTACTATGAGGCAGCAGCTATTGATGGGGCAACAAAATGGCAGCAGATTAAAAATATAACAATACCCTCTCTAAGGCAAATTATATGTGTACTTACAATATTGGCCCTGGGAAGAGTATTTACAGGAGATTTCGGTCTGTTCTACCAGTCATCCATGAACTTGGGTGGAGGACTTCTAAAACCTGTAGGTGATGTAATTGACACATATGTATATAATTCATTGCTTGGACTGGGAGACATAGGAATGGCATCAGCTGCAAGTCTATACCAATCAGTTGTTGGCTGTGTTCTCATTATTCTTTCAAACCTTGTAGTAAGAAAAATTGATAAGGAAAGCGCGTTATTTTAGGAGGTGATAATATGGCTAAAAACTTTAATTCAATATCGAAAATTACAAATGTAATTCTAAATGTAATATTTATTATAGCAACTGCTACTTGTTTAATTCCCCTTTTACTCGTTATTGGAATTTCAATAACTGATGAAAACTCCATAATGCAATTCGGCTACAGTATTATTCCCAAAGTAGTCAGCTTCAAGGCATATGAGTATATTTACAAAGTTAAAGAATTAGTATTCAATGCATATGGTCTGACAATATTGGTTACAGTTGTAGGAACAGTTGTAAGCACCTTGATTACAACACTGTATGCTTATTGCATTTCAAGAAAAGAATTTACGTATAGAAAGTTCTTTACATATTTTCTTCTTATCACTATGATCTTCAGTGGTGGAATGGTTCCTTGGTATGTGGTGTGTGTCAAACTTCTGCATATTAATAATACAATTTTGGCGCTACTTCTCCCATATCTGATAAACGGTTTCTATGTAATTATAATGAGGACATTCATTTCTACAAATGTCCCTGACTCAGTAATAGAGTCAGCGAGAATAGACGGCTCAGGTGAACTGAGAACATTCTTTCAGATAGTAATTCCATTAGCAGTACCCGGTATAGCAACTGTAGCACTCTTCACAACCTTAGTTTACTGGAATGACTGGTGGCTACCATTAATGTTGATAGTTGATTCCAAACTGTATAACCTCCAGTATCTACTTTACAAGCTTATGAGTAATATAGAAGCACTTGCACGTTTGTCTTCAAGTATTTCAAGTACTTCCTCAGAAATTTCCAGCCTGCCGAGTCAGGGAGCCAGAATGGCAATGTGTATTATATCCATTGGACCTATTATACTTGCATATCCTTTCTTCCAGAAATATTTCATCAAGGGCTTAACTATTGGAGCTGTTAAGGGGTAGTATCCTAGTGAACGGGAGTTATATTACATTTAAATATATAACTATACAACAATACATATATACAAGGAGGAAATATTAAATGATTAAAATCAAGAAAAAAGGATTGTCGCTATTTCTTGCAGCAAGCTTTGTCATAACTATGGCGCTATCAGGTTGCGGAAGCTCCAATACTACAACCTCAACAGGGTCATCAGATCAAGCCTCAACAACTACTACTTCTCAACAAAGTAAGCTTGACCCTGTAACACTTACTTGGTACTTTGTAGGACCCGGTGAGCAGAAGGACACTTCTCTAGTTGAAGAAGAAGTAAACAAATATCTTAAAGACAAAATTAATGCGAGTCTTAAGTTATACTGTATTGACTGGGGTACATATGCTCAGAAGATGAATGCAATGATAGCTTCCGGAGAATCCTTTGACATGTGCTTCACTGCATCTTGGTTAAATGATTATAATAAGAACTCTAGAAATGGAGCTTTTGTAGCAATTAATGATCTTATGGACAAGTACGCTCCAAATACAAAACAATTATTGGGCGAAGATTTCCTAAAGGCTTCACAAATTGATGGTAAGAATTATGCCATACCAACTAATAAAGAGAAGGGTCGTACCCATGGTATTCTGTACAATAAAACATTGGCGGAAAAGTATGGCTTTGATATGACTAAGGTTAAAACACTTCAGGATCTTGAGCCAATGTTAAAGACTATAAAGGAAAAACAACCTGAGTTCTTTCCATTCATTGGCGGTAACGGCTGGTTGGGCTTTAATGATTGGAATGCATTCAATACCAGTGATACACCTGAATTAGGAGATATTACAGCTGAGGGTAAAGTTATTAATCAGTTTGAAACTCCAGAATTTAAACAAACCTTTGAAACATTACGTAAATATTATCTTGCTGGCTATGAAAGAAAGGATATCCTTACTCAGAATGGTGCACAGGAAAATTCAATCGACAAGGGACAGTTCTTTGTATGGGCTGTAAACTTAAAGCCTGGTTATGCAGCAGAGAGAACAGCTAACACCCAGACAAAGGAAAAGTACGGCTTTGAGCTTGGACAGATTGATTTGACTGAGCCTGTAATGTGTACAGCGGATGTAATGGGTTCATTAACCGCTATATCAAAGACTTCAGAGAATCCGGAAAGAGCTATGATGTTCCTTGAGCTTATGAATACTGATAAGTATTTGAATAACCTTATTAACTATGGTATAGAAAATAAGCATTACAAAAAGGTATCTGACAATGTAATAGAAACTATACCTGAGTCAGGCTACTCACTTGGTATGCAGTGGGCACTTGGAAACCAGTTTATAAATTATTTGCAAAAATCTGAAGATCAAAATAAATGGCAGCAGTATGAAGAATTCAATAAAAAAGCAAAACCATCACCAGAGCTAGGATTTATATTTAATTCAGAACCTGTAAAAGCAGAAAAAGCAGCTTGTGATAATGTAACTTCACAATATTACAGAGCTCTTACTTTCGGCTTACTGGATACTGATAAATATCTTCCTGAGTTCTTAAATAAGCTAAAGTCAGCAGGTGGAGATAAGATTATTTCTGAAAAGCAAAAACAGTTTGATGCTTTAAAGAAATAAATAAAGTCAATTATCTAAAAGGGATAGGAGAGACTGAAATTGTCAGTATATTCCTATCCCTTTTGTTTTAGGAGGATTTGAGTAATGAATCAGCAAAAAGATAGGTTTGGCTGGTATTTTACAGGGAATGACGGAACATTCGTGCTAGAAAATTCCGATATTTCGAGCTACCTATATTTTCCATTAGCAAATGATGCAGGAATGATGTCTTCCATAACGCCAACTCTTGGCGGTGATATCAAGTCAAGTCAGAATACCTTCCTGATGACACCTGTATCACCGGAGGACTTGCATAATTCAAAAAATACAAGAAATTTCTGGATATGGACACAGCAGTATGGTGCTTGGTCAGCAACGGGTAATTCGGCAGCACAAGTAGCTGAAAAATTCAGGTGTAACCGAGATGAAACAGTTAAGCTGGAAGCTGGCTTTCTATGGCATAAAGTAACAAGAACGAACTATACGCTAAATATTAAGTCTGAAGTTATAAATTTCGTTCCGGCAAGTGCTGATAAAACTGAACTAATGATGGTGAAAATAACAAATACCGGCAACTCAACATTAGAATTTACTCCTACAGCTGCTATTCCCATATTTGGACGTTCAGCAGATAACCTGAGAGATCACAGGCATGTAACGTCTTTACTACATAGGATTTATACACAGCCAAATGGAGTACAGGTTTGTCCTGTTTTGACTTTTGACGAGAGAGGTCATAAGCCGAATAGTATAAGCTACTCTGTTTTAGGAACAGAAGCAGATGGAGAAAAGCCTTTGGGAGTTTTTCCAACTGTTGAAGAATTCATAGGTGAAGGTGGGTCTCTGGATTGGCCTAAAGCAGTAGTCGATAATCTTGAAGGCTATGTAAAAGAAAATACTGTAATTGAAGGTTATGAAGCTATAGGTGCGCTACGCTTTAGCAAAAGGATTCTTAACCCCGGAGAGTCAGCAGTCTATATTATTATTATGGCAATATGTGATCATAAAGAAGATACCCAAAGGTTAATAAATGAATACGGCACAGAAGAAAGTTTCCGGAAACACATGGAAGGAAATGTAAATAATTGGAAAAATAAACTTGACAAGCTTAGTTTTTCCTTGGGTGATACAAACTATAATCAATGGCTTAAATGGGTTACTATACAGCCGATACTCAGACGAATTTACGGCTGCTCCTTTTTGCCTCATCATGATTATGGAAGAGGAGGCAGAGGGTGGAGAGATTTATGGCAGGATTGTCTTGCACTGCTTCTGATGGAGCCTGTTAATGTAAGAAAACTACTTCTGGGAAATTTTGCTGGCGTTCGTATTGACGGCAGTAACGCTACTATTATAGGCACAGGTCAAGGGGAATTCGTAGCAGATAGAAATAATATCACAAGAGTGTGGATGGATCATGGAGCTTGGCCATTAATTACAACAATGCTTTACATAAACCAGACAGGAGACCTTAAGTTCCTTCTGGAACAGCAGACCTACTTTAGGGATAAGCATATCTCACGTTCTTTTAGTATCGATACCGACTGGAAGCCTTCAGGTGGAAGCAAACTTAGGCAGAAAGACGGAGAGATATATTACGGAACAATTCTTGAACATATTTTACTGCAAAATATTATTCCGTTTTTTAATGTCGGTGAGCATAATAACATCCGAATAGAGGGTGCGGACTGGAATGATGCATTAGATATGGCTAATGACAGGGGAGAGAGCGTAGCATTTTCTGCACTATATGCAAACAATCTTTCAGAGCTTTCAAGACTGGTACTAAAACTAAAAGAAGAGCTGGGAATTGAAAAGCTTGAGCTGGCAAAGGAAGTCTTAATACTACTGGATTCAATTAACGAGCCAATTGAGTATAAATCAATTGAAGCGAAAAAAGCGTTGTTGGAAAGCTACTACAATGCCAGCAGTACAGGAATCTCCGGTGAAAAGGTATTGATTGAGATTGTAAATATAGCCAATGATCTTGAAAAGAAAGCTACCTGGCTTACAATGCAAATCAGAAATAATGAGTGGATAAAAGATCAAGAAGGTTATGGATGGTTTAACGGATATTATGATAACAATGGACAAAGAGTAGAAGGAAAATTCCCTTCGGGTATCAGAATGACATTGACAGGTCAAGTGTTTACAGTAATGGGACAGGTAGCAACACAAGAACAGGTGAAAGAAGTAATTCGAGCAGTAGATAGATATTTGAAAGATCCCGAAATCGGATACAGGCTAAACAGTGATTTTTCAGAAATTCAGCCAAGCTTGGGAAGAGCTTTCGGTTTTGCGTACGGACATAAGGAAAATGGTGCAATGTTCAGTCATATGGCGGTAATGTATGCAAATGCACTATACAAAAGAGGATTTGCAAGAGAAGGCTATAAAGTAATGGATTTTATATATAAACTTAGCACTGATTTCAGTAAAAGCAGGATATACCCGGGCATACCTGAGTACATAAATCAGAAAGGCAGAGGGATGTATCACTATCTTACTGGGGCTGCCAGTTGGTTTTTGTTAACCGTGCTTCAAGAGGTATATGGTGTTAAGGGAAGCTATGGGGCACTCGTACTGGAGCCAAAGCTTGTTAAGGAACAGTTCTGTTCCCAAGGAGAGGTTGCAGTTGAGACGATTTTTGCAGACAGAGAGTTTAGAGTTGTATATAGAAATTTAGGGTTTAAGGATTACGGTCATTATAGGCTCGGCAGGGTTTGCATAGACGGCACTTTTAGGGAACTTATCGCTAATGACAAATATGTATTAATCGAGAAAAAAGATTTAATTGAAATGGAGCCAAGCCGCAGACATTTGATTGAGGTTGATTTGGTTTAAATAGTATGAATTAATAAGGGGGCTATTAAATTGAAAAAAAGAGTATTAGCAATCCTATTAGCTATAAGTATCCTAACTACAATTATGCCTGCTCAACATTTTACGAATAAAGTAAATGCTGAAAGCAGAAGCTTAACAGACATATCAGACCACTGGGCCGCAGGGAAAATAAACGAACTTTTAAGCAAGGGTATTATAACGGGTTACTCAGATAACACATTCAGACCCAACAAAACAATAACAAGGGCAGAATTCTGTGCAATAATCAATAAAGTATTCGGATATACTCAAGCCAGTAATGATGCTTTCAACGACATAAAAAGTGGAGATTGGTTTTACACAGATGTTTTAAAGGCAAAAGAAGCAGGCATAATCAATGGCTACAATAACAACTTCTTTCCCGGTAAGCCAATAACTAGACAGGATGCAGCAGTAATACTGTACAAGGTATTTGAACTTACCAATATTAATGATACAAAAGCTAGTAGCTACAAAGATTTTGGCAATGTTTCGCAGTACGCCAGAAATGCAGTTGAAGTTCTTTTAGATAAAAGCTATATGAGTGGTTTCCCGGACAAAACAATAAGACCTAAAAATAATATTACACGTGCTGAGGCAGCAATACTGGTCAATAAATTAAGCGGTACTATTATAAATACAACTGGAGAATTTTCAATGAATAAGGTAGAGGGTAATGTTGTTATTAATGTTCCCGGAGTCACACTTAAAAATACAAAAGTAAGCGGTGATTTATACCTTACTGAAGGGATTTCTGAGGGCGAGGTTCTTATAGACAATGTAATGGTTGCAGGAAGAACTTTTATTAAGGGAGGAGGAATGAATTCTGTAATCATCAGAGATTCACAACTGGGTAATGTTATTTTAAATAAGAAGAACAAACCGGTCAGAGTGGCTTTTGAAAATAAGTCAAGAGCTGACGAGGTTAATATTAACTGTAAGTCTCAAATTGAACTGTCTGAGGAAACAGAAATTAATAAGTTGATGTTAAATAAAGGAGCAGAGGGAACAGAAATAAAGGTTAAAGGAAGCGTAAAGGATTTAGAAATTATGGTAAAGGATATTAAAATAAATGATAAGGCTCAGGAGATGGATTCTAAGCTAATTATTGAAAACGGAGTAATAAAGAAAGAATCCTCAGAAACAAATGGAAGCACTCGCGAATCGCCATGGACGTTAGTTATGAATGATGAGTTCAGCGGTGATAAAATTGATACAAGTATATGGACTGCCGTAAATACAAGAGAAGTTTATAATAATGAAGATGAATACTATACAGATGCAAATACATATATTGAAAACGGAAAATTAGTGCTGGAGGCTAAAAAAGAAGCAAATGGGGAATATTCGTCAGCAAAGCTTGTAACTAAGAATAAAAAACATTGGACCTATGGAAAATTTGAAATAAAAGCTAAGCTTCCGGGTGGACAGGGAATTTGGCCAGCTATATGGATGCTGCCTGAAGATGACAATATATTCGGTGGATGGCCTTCAGGAGGAGAAATCGATATTACTGAACTATTAGGAAATCAGCCTGATAAAATATATGGTACTCTACATTATGGAAATCCGCACAGCTCAGGACAGGGAAACTATGTCCTTAAAAATGGTAAATTTACTGATGACTATCATGTATATGGTATAGAGTGGGAGCCAGGTGAAATCCGTTGGTATATCGATGGTCAACTATATCATACAGAAAATAGCTGGTACTCCAGAAACTTAAATAATGCAGATTCTTATACATACCCTGCACCTTTTAATAGAGACTTCTATCTCATTTTAAATCTTGCTGTAGGTGGAGACTGGCCGGGACATCCTGACAATACAACTGTTTTCCCATCAAAAATGTATGTAGATTATGTAAAAGCTTATGAGTTGACAGGTAGGGCATACCGAGAAGCAGGAGAGCGTCCCGTAAATAATTCTAATACTGCAAGATTACCCCTTGAAGATGGAAACTATATATACAATGGAGGCTTTGACCAGCAGGCAACTGGTGTCAAAGGAATTGACAACAATGATGGAAGTGCAGAGGTTACGAATTCGTCTTATTGGACTTTCTCCCATGTTTCAGCGAACACTGGTGAGGCAAAGGCTTCAAATGATAATGGTGCACTAAAGGTTGATATTACAAAAGCCAGTGATGTAAACTACGGAGTGCAGTTCTATCAAAAGCCTATTAATCTTGAAAAGGGTGAAAGCTACAAGGTATCTTTTGATGCATGGTCTTCTGAAAACAGAACTATGTCAACTAAATTAGGTTCTGAGGAAGATAGGGGATGGGCTAATTATTCAGGAGATCAGTCAATATCTCTTACAACATCTAAACAGACCTTTAGTTATCAGTTTAAAATGACAGGAGATACTAATACAGCTGCACGTCTTGAATTTAATCTCGGAAATAATGGTGTAAATACTGTGTGGTTAGATAATGTAAGAATTGAAAAGCTGCCAAAAGATCTCAACAGTTCAAGAGATGCTTTAGCCAGTGGTAATCTGGTATATAACGGAGGCTTTGAGGAAGGCTCAAAGAGCATGGAATTCTGGAAATTTACCACACAGGGAAGCGCAGTAGCTACAGGCCATGTTTCTTCCGATATATTCAAACGTGAATTTGTGGCGGATATAGCAAGTATGGGGACAAATGCAAGTTCCGTAATGCTGTCTCAAGACCCTATTAATCTGGAAAAGGGTAAGTCCTACAAGGTAACTTTCAATGCAAGAGCAAGTAAAAACAGGAGCATAAAAATTAATCTTGCAGGTTTAAAGGATGACATAAGTTACTCAACAGAGAAGACCTATGATTTGACGACGAATATGAAGACATACTCTTTCTGGTTTGAAATGACAAATGACACAGACATAAAGGCACAGCTTCAATTTAATCTTGGAGATGATACAGGAAAGGTTTATATTGATGATGTTTCGGTAAAAAGCTTTGTTCCTGCAAATACATTATTCATAAAAGCAGGGGAGGCTAGCAGAACTGTAGGCGCAGATATTATGGCTGATGGTTCAGTAAGTTTTAGCAGTGAAACAGCTAATATAAGTGAAAATATTACCGTACCAGAGGACGGAACCTATGTTATTTCCTACAGAGTGGCTACAGAAAAGAATACCGGATGGCTTAGCGCGATAGATATTAAGAATAAAGAAACTATTCCAAATACAAACAAAGGCTGGACAATAGTAACTAATCATCTATATCTGAAGGCTGGAACACAAAATATAACTATCTACGGTAATGATGTATATCTTGACTCCTTTGAAATTGCAAAGGAAATTATAAAAGATGGAACAATGGCCGCCGCATCTTCTGAATGGAACTACTGGTCAAACACTCCGGCCGCATCTACTAAGAGTTATATAGACGGCAT